>JAEZDC010000114.1 GCA_023429825.1 Bacteroidota bacterium
CACCGGTACAGCAGCAGCTAGTACAAATAACAGGAAGGACACTTTGCCAGTCACCGTTGTTACACAAACCGGTGGTGGTGGTTTAGGTGATTCTATTGCTCGTTCTTTGAGGCCAGATGGTGCTGTCGATAATTCAACTTTGGTTAGAGACAGAACCCCACTTGAGTATGAACATATCAGGATAGATGATGCCGTGTATAAGCACAGAGTATGGCGTGTGATAGATACGAGAGAGAAAATGAATCTTCCTTTTAGGTATGCTGCTAATGAAGATAATGGTAACCAGAGATTCATATCTATCTTATATGAAGCAATCAAGAACGGTGGTGTTACAGCTTTTGCTCCGGATGATGACAGGTTCACTACGCCGTTAACAATGGAAGGTTTAATGAAGAAATTTGCAGGAGGAAGTGATACTTCAGAAAAGTATGATTTGAACGGAAACGTTATTGGTTACGAAGTTAGACCAAGGGTGATCACTCCGGATTCTATCACGAAGTTCAAGATAAAAGAAGAATGGATTTTTGATAAAGAGTCTTCCAGAATGTTTGTAAGAATCCTTGGTATAGCTCCGATGATGAAGATCAAAACAGCCAGTGGCCTTACTATCGGCGACCAGGAATATCCAATATTCTGGGTTTACTATCCTGACATTCGGCCCACATTAGCTAAATATGAAGTATATAATGGTCGTAACTATGGTGGAAGAATGACATGGGAAGAATTATTCGAGAGCCGATTCTTCAGTAGTTATATAGTGAAATCTTCAATGGACAATCCGTTTGATAAAGACCTGGCAGAGTTCATCAAAGACCCACTTTTCCGATTACTTGAAGGTGAAAATATTAAAGAAAAGATATTTAATTATGAGCAGAACCTCTGGTCATATTAAGCTAATCAACAGCCAATAAAAAAGGAGCAGCAATGCTCCTTTTTTATTGTGTTATATGCAGAAAAATTTATAAAATCTGGAAAAAAAGACTTTTTGGGATATTACTTAATAGTCATCGGACTATATCTTTACCTCGGTTTTTCATAGGATATTGGATTTTAAAAACGGGGCTGGATGTTCATCCGAGGCCCCTTTTCTTTTTTATGAGTGGAAATACTTCCAGATAATATCCGCTTTCGATCTTCCAACCAGTATCGAAAGTTCCTCCAATGTTTTTTCTCTAATGTTTTTTATTGATCTAAACTCTTTCAACAATATGTCTGCTGTTGATTTGCCTATGCCCTTTATATCTTCCAGTTCATTTTTAAATGTTCCCTTAGAACGTTTTTGGCGGTGAAACGTAATGCCGAAACGATGTACCTCATCTCGTATACGTCGTATCAACTTCAAACTTTCACTATCCCATGGTAATTTTCGGGATTCTTTATCTCCGGGGAAGAATATTTCCTCTTCATTTTTTGCTACGCCTATGATGCTCATCTGGCCAAGGAGATCAAGCTCTCTCAAAGCTTCTATTGCTGCATTTAACTGTCCTTTGCCTCCATCGATTATCACTAGTTGAGGCAAAGGTTTCTCTTCCAATGTCAAGCGCCTGTAGCGCCGATGCACGACCTCTTTCATCGTGGCAAAATCGTTTATCCCTTCAACTGTCTTTACATTGAAATGCCGGTAATCTGCCTTGCTGGGAATACCATCCCTGAAACATACCATCGCTGATACAGGAAAGCTACCTTGGAAATTGGAATTATCAAAGCACTCGATGTGTAAAGGAGCCTCCGGCAGATGTAGATCATTTTGTAACTGGTATAAAACTTTTTTTCTTTCCTTATCTGTGGTACCCTCGAGTTGCAATATTTTTTTTCTGTGAAGTTCTTCTTTGTAATATTCCACGTTCTTCAACGAAAGATCAAGCAATTTCTTTTTATCTCCTCCTTTAGGAATGGATATTACCAGATCCGGTTCATGATATTCTATTTCGTAAGGAACGATGATCTCTTTAGCATTACTGCTAAATGTATTCCTGATATTGCTGATAGCAAAGCTTAAAACCTCTTCATCGGTTTCTTCCAAATGCGTTTTTAATTGGATGGTATGTGTTTGTACAATTGTTCCATTTTGGACCATCAGGTAGTTCACGTAAGCATTCTCAAATTCTTTTACAATAGAGAAAACATCTATGTTGGAAAGATGCTTACTTACTATGACCGATCGTGCCTGGTAATTTTCCAGGTAATCAATCTTTTTCCTGATAAGGTCTGCCCGTTCGAATTGCAGTTCAGAAGCAAGTAGCTGCATTTCTTTTTTGAAATGATTGACAACCGGAGATAAATTGCCTTTCAGAATATTTCTTACTTGTTGTAATCCTTCCCTGTAGTTCTCTTCTGTTTGTAAACCCTCGCAAGGGCCTTTACAATTGCCTAAATGATATTCAAGGCACACCTTGAATTTGCCGCGTTGAATATTAGCAGGTGTCAGATTCAGTGTGCAGGTGCGTAAAGGAATATTACTTTTTATAAAGTTGATCAACTCCCGAACCTTTGCTACAGAAGTAAAAGGCCCTAAATACTCCGATCCATCTTCGATTTTCCTTCTCGTTAAAAATACGCGGGGGAAGTTTTCCTTTTTGATAACGATGAAAGGGTAGCTTTTATCGTCTTTTAAACTGATATTAAACAGTGGCTGAAATTGCTTGATCAAAGAGTTTTCAAGGAACAATGCATCCTGTTCAGAATCAACAATGGTAAAGTCGATCTTAGTGATCCTGTTAACCAGCTCATGTGTTTTATAGCTGTTAAGCGATTTTGTAAAATAAGATGATACTCTTTTCCGGAGATTTTTTGCTTTCCCTACATACAGCAATACATTCTTCGCATCATAATACTTATATATGCCTGGCTGAGTGGGGATCTTATGTGATAGTTGCTGAAACTCTTCATTCGTCATTGCGAATATTTTTGTTGTTCCACACCACCTGGGTTTGCTGCGTTGACTGATACGTATTTTTAGAGCCTGTTCTTATGATCTCGTAGCTTTGTCCCCCTTTCCACACGAGATGTTCCGTATAGCTTGTGTCGTTGCGGTCGAACAATTTTTTTATATCGATGCGCTTTACTTTTTGCGTTTCATTATCGAGCATTACATCAATCGTTTGCACCGCTTTTTTTGGATCTATTGATTTGTATGTAAGCACAAAGCTGTTAGTGCTTGCATCTTCAAAAACGCTTTCGGAATAATATCGCTTTACTTTAGGATCGTTAATATCAGCTTCAGCAAAAATGGCGGCCAAAGTGTTGAAGTCCTCTTTAGATATTGTAACGGAATCTATAGGTTTATTATCTACGATCAGTCTTTTATAAATATAATAAGGTGTCTGATTTACATTCTGAACCTCTTCATTAATGAATTGTTTTAATTGGAAGTAGGTTACTGAATCATTATCCACAGTAGGAATAACATCCGGAGTTTCATTTTCCTTGCAACTGGTACAATATATAAAACAGGATAGTAAGAAGATATTCCATTTCATTCGGTAAAAGTAGTTAACAAATAAAAAAGAGCTGCAATGCAGCTCTCCTTTAGCAGTAGTTTAAGTTGCGGCTACAAACTTTTTACAAAACCTATCTTAACTCCATAATCGATCAGGTACTCACGAATCGGATAAGGTTTTGAATATGTTGGCAAATGCTGGTATCTCACCTGTGGGGCCAATCTCCATTCAAGCTTACCAGTTTGATATCTAACGATGGCTTCTAAAGTGCTATTTACATTCCAGTTGCGGAGAAGGGTCTTTCCATTCGCATAATTTTTCAGATCAGTAGAGATCATGTATGAATTTCCCGGAGTGAATGTGTAAGTAGGTTGTAATGTGGCGCCTACAGCAAAACCAAAGTTATTTCTATTAACCAGATCATACTCAATACCAATTGGCATTGCTACCTGGTAATATTTATTTACAAGCTCGGTAGCCATATTTCCATTCTGGTTGCGGTACATTGCATAAGTGTGTAAAGTGTCAACTGAATTTCCTCTCACCAGCGCAATAGCTGTTACTTCTAATCCACTATAGTATGCTGCAATGTTATATTGACGGATATTTAATTGAAGCCCTGATTTAATTCTGAAATTGTTAGTTAATTGATATGAAACAGCAGCACCTATTTCAGTACCCATTCCGGGGCGATGCTTTACAGCATTATTTACATCAATGGCATTAGTATTAGCTGCTGGGGCGTTTGATGAAGATGGTTTACTGCTTGCTAATTCTCTAAAGCTTGCCGAAGGTGTGATGTAGAACTGTAATCCCCATCGCGACGCTCTACCATTCGTCTTCGGTAAGGCCACTATAGCAGAAGTTTGTTCTTTCATTTCATTATCATCACGATGAGCTAACTCTTTTACTACAGGCGAAGCTTCAAGAGCTTCTTTCTGGATCTCATCAATTATTGTGGCAGATACATCATTATCATTTGCTTTTATAATCAAAGTCTTCTCAAGCTGCTGCTCGTTATCTATTATTTCTTCACTTGCAGACCTTTCAGAATTTGCTCCAATAGCTGTAATGCTGGTATTTACAAGCGGTACTACACTAGAGAAAGTGTTGCGCTCGTCGTTATCAGGAGCAATGCTTTCGGGAACGATAGTAGAAGCTTCATCTTTCTCACCAAATATCAAATCTCTATTTATTGAATTGAATTTTTGGGAGTTTACCGCCTTAGCAGGATTAAGTTGATCAGCAATTGAAGTAAATGCTAAGCCTGTTTTGTTTGGTTGGTGCTTAACAGCGTTCTGAACATGTACTATCGACTTGTCATCAGTTAGTACAGTACAAACAGTTAATGCAGCAATAATAAGAATGGCAAAGAAGTTAAGCCCCGGCCAGGTTCGGTGACCATGCAGTTGTTTATAAATTCCTTTCCAAACCGCATCTGAAGGATACATCCTGTGCATCCGCGTCTGCTGTTGCAGGAATTTCTCAAAATCGTTATTGAAGTGTTGGTTTTCCATAGTTAGTTATCCCTTCTTTAATGAAACAAGCCAGTCGAATTGTTCCTTTGGTTTTTCAACGATGTTCTTTCTCATCAAAATGGTCTCTAACATCGCCTTAGCTCTTGTATATTGGCTTCTGCTGGTGCTTTCTTCGATGTCAAGCATGCCGGCTATCTCTTTGTGACTATAACCTTCTAATGCATACAGGTTAAGGACCGTTCTGTATCCAACCGGTAAGAGCCTGATGCACTCAACTACTTGTTTTGCCTGCATTATAGAAGGAATGGTTTCTTCCTTTACAGCCACGGAAGAGGCATACGCCAGGTCAAGGCTTTCATTAAATTTCTTGTACTTCTTCAGGAAGTTAATGCAGGTATGCACGATAATACGCCTGATCCAGCCTTCAAATGCTCCTTTGTTTTGAAAGGTGTGGATCTGCATAAATACTTTGATAAAGGCTTCCTGCAACATATCTTCTGCATCTTCCTTGCTTTGCGCAAACCTGTAACAAACAGAAAGCATTTTAGGACTGTACCTGTTATACAGTTCTCGTTGTGCTGCAGCATCTTGCTGTATGCATCCGAAAATGAGGGATTCTTCTGTCATATTAGGATGGGAAACGATCCTAAATATAGACAAATTTGGTTTATCACCACTGCTTCTTCTACTGAAAGGCACACCCATTGACGAACTAATTAAGATGATTACTTAAGATTCCCAGTAAGCAGTTACCTGGTTGTTACGGTTATTAGTATTGACAAAGCCTTTGGTGTGTATGCTGCACTGCATTTTTAAGTTAAGCAGCCAAAAAATATTGTCCTTTAAAGCTCAGGGAATATAATGGAATCCTATTTTTGCAACCTTGTAACAAAAAACGATGAAACAACTAGGATTGATAATAGGCTACTTAGTCCTGAACCTCAGTGGGGAAGCCCAAAGAGCCACTCTTTCAGGAAGAGTTACCGATGATAAGGGCAGAGGTATGCCGGGCGCCACGATATTCATACATGATATTAAGACTGGTGCTATTTCGGATTCCAGCGGATATTATAAAACATCAAGCATTGCTTCTGGTAACTACCTTGTTGAAGTGAGCTACCAGGGCTATAGCTCTATTACCGAGCAGGTGCACATAACAGGTAACACTATCAAAGATTTTTCTCTCTATGAGGCCGTTGCAGAGCACCAGGGAGTGATCGTTACCGGGGTAACATCTGCTATTAAACTAAGGCAGGCCACGCAACCCGTAACATTATTAAGAAAGTTGAATCTCCTCCAAACGCCATCAACCAATATCATTGATGCTTTAACCCGGCAGCCAGGTATAAGTGCGATCTCTACGGGCCAGGCAATTGCAAAACCTGTTATAAGAGGATTGGGCTACAACCGTATGATCGTATTAAATGACGGCGTGCGGCAAGAAGGGCAGCAATGGGGTGATGAGCATGGAATTGAAATAGACGAATATAGTGTTCAGCGGGTAGAGATATTAAAGGGTCCGGCCTCATTGATGTACGGAAGCGATGCAATGGCAGGGGTGATGAATTTTATGACCAATGTTCCTGTGGAACAGGGGGCCATCAAAGGAAACCTTTTTGGGACTATGATGGATAACAACGATCTGCTTGGCTTCAACGCAAATCTTGCCGGTCATTTGAAAGGAGGTTTTAACTGGAATATTTATGGCAGTAAAAAAGCTGCAGGTGATTACACAAACAGATTGGATAGAAAGGTTTTTAACAGCAGGTTCAATGATAAAAGCATAGGCGGATATATTGGTGTAAACCAGCATTGGGGATATGCTCATTTACTGTTCAGTAATTTTCAACAACAGCTAGGACTAGTAGAAGGTGAAAGGGATTCTGCTACGGGTAAATTTTTGGTATACCCTGAAACTGTATACGAAAGGATCGCCACTGAAGATGAATTACATAGTAAGGAAGTATATGCACCATATCAAACCATTCAGCATAGAAAAGTAACAAGCGATAATAACTTCAACATTGGTAAAGGACATTTAAATGCAACAGTTGGCTTTCAGCATAATCAACGGAAAGAGTTTGGTGATCCTGTAAGTAATGTCCCGGAGTTGCATTTTGATCTAAAGACGATCAATTACAATTTTCAATATCATCCTCACCAGATCAATAGCTGGAATGTTACGATCGGTTTGAATGGTATGCAGCAGCGTAACAGGAACTTGGGAGAAGAAGTGATCATTCCTGAATACAAGCAACTTGATGCAGGGTTATTTGCATATGCAAAAAGAACTTTAAACAAGTACACTTTTACCGGCGGATTGAGAGCCGATATCCGAAGACTGGAGACATTTGAATTGATAGAAGGGACTGATCTAAAGTTCAGTGCACTTAATAAAACTTTCAGCAATTTCAGTGGAAGTGCAGGCTTTAGTTTTGAAGCTTCCAAAGAGATCACACTGAAAGCAAATATTGCCAGGGGCTTCAGAGCGCCGACCGTGGCAGAATTGTTGAGTAATGGTGCACATGAAGGAACTGACAGATATGAATACGGTACACGGGATCTAAAGAGTGAAACTTCTTTACAACTTGATGGTGGTATAGAATTGAACTCAGAACATTTCGGCGTTAAGCTGAATGCGTTCTATAATCATATTCAGAATTATATTTTTTATCGCAGGCTTAGCAATATAGCAGGAACAGATTCTTTGATCAATGTAGATGGAGAAGATCTGCAGGCATTCAGTTTTGATCAGTCGGCAGCTACATTGAACGGGTTTGAATTGAGCTTTGATCTACACCCGCACCCATTAGACTGGCTCCATTTTGAGAATAGTTTTTCTTTTGTAAGAGGTAGTTTCAATAAAGCTTTAGAAGGAGTAAGAGATCTTCCTTTTATTCCTGCACCCAAGTGGCACAGTGAATTGAGAGGCGATTTTAAAAAGCTGGGGGAGAACTTTCAGAACTTATACATCAAGTTTGAAATGGAGAAGGTATCTACACAGGAAAGGGTGTTTTACGCTTACAATACGGAAACGCCTACAGAAGGGTATGCATTATTCAATATTGGGATGGGAACCGATATTGGTGCTGAAGGAAAGAAGCTACTGAGTTTACATCTTTCGTTCAATAATATTTCTGGTGTGGCGTATCAAAATCACCTGAGCCGGTTGAAGTATACAGATTACAATTATGTAAATGGAAGAAGAGGTGTGTTCAACATGGGCAGAAGTTTTATGTTGAAGATAAATGTGCCGTTGGATTTTAAGTTGTGAGAAGGGGTGAGCGGTCAGCAGTGAGCGGTGAGCAGTCAGCAGTCAGCGGTCAGCGGTCAGCAGTGAGTGGTGAGTAGTGAGCAGTCGGTGGTCAGCAGTGAGCTTTTGGATGGAGCCATCCGCTTAACTGAATAAGAAGTATAAAGAAGCCATACTGTTGACATGAAAACTAAAGGCAGAAGAGTGCGACGCAAGCAGTGATGCCATGGAAAACAATAGCTGGTTACATAATTTGTATCATCAGCTGAAACTATTTTAAAATGATGTAGGTTTGCCGCCGTTTACAAATAAATAATCTTATGTCAGTATTGGTTAATAAGAGTTCTAAAGTGATCGTACAGGGTTTTACGGGTACGGAAGGTACGTTTCATGCTACGCAGATGATTGAATACGGAACGAACGTGGTGGGTGGCGTTACGCCCGGTAAAGGTGGTGGTACGCACCTGGATAAACCCATATTCAATACAGTGGCCGAAGCTGTGAAGCAAACCGGTGCTGATGTGAGTATTATTTTTGTGCCGCCTGCTTTTGCAGCGGATGCTATCATGGAAGCTGCAGATGCCGGAATTGGATTAGTGGTTTGCATCACTGAAGGAATTCCTGTGCAGGATATGGTGAAGGTGAGAAATTATTTATTGGGTAAGCAAACAAGATTGATCGGGCCAAACTGCCCTGGTGTGATCACTGCTGACGAAGCAAAAGTGGGTATCATGCCGGGATTCATTTTTAAGAAAGGGAAGATCGGAATCGTATCAAAAAGCGGAACGCTTACTTATGAAGCTGCCGACCAGGTGGTGAAAGCGGGGATGGGTGTTTCTACTGCTATAGGTATTGGTGGCGACCCCATTATTGGAACGACAACTAAAGAGGCAGTGGAGTTGTTTATGAACGATCCGGAAACTGAAGGCATTGTAATGATCGGTGAGATCGGTGGTGGTATGGAAGCTGAGGCTGCAAGATGGATCAAAGAAAATTCAAAGAAGCCTGTGGTTGGTTTTATTGCAGGGCAAACAGCGCCTCCGGGCAGAAGGATGGGGCATGCCGGAGCGATCATTGGGGGAGCTGAAGATACTGCTGAAGCTAAGATGAAAATTATGAGTGAGTGCGGAATCAAAGTGGTGGCAAGCCCGGCGGATATTGGTAAGACGATGGCTGAGGCGTTGAAGAAATAAAAGAGATGCTTTGAATATTTTAGGACTGTCCTGCTTTGGTGGGACAGTTTTATTTTGGATACGTGACGGTTTGTAAAACGTGACGGTTAATTTTGTGATCATTGATCAATAAACGATGCATGCCTTCCACTAAAACTAATTTTTTTGTTCATCCCAGCGCGTATATCGATGAAGGATGTACAATTGGAAATGGTACCAAGATCTGGCACTTCTGCCATATTATGACCGGAAGTATTATTGGGAAAGATTGTAACATAGGGCAGAATGTAGTGGTTTCTCCAGGTGTTGTACTCGGTAATAATGTGCGGGTGCAGAATAATGTATCTATCTATGAAGGTGTTATTTGCGAGGATGAGGTTTTCTTAGGTCCTTCGATGGTGTTTACCAATGTGATCAATCCACGCAGTGCAATCAACCGGAAGAAAGAATTCAAGAAAACAATTGTAAGAAGAGGTGCCACCATTGGGGCGAATGCAACGATCGTGTGCGGTAACAACATCGGCGAGTTCGCTTTTATCGGTGCCGGTGCGGTGGTGACGAAAGATGTACCTGCCTATGCATTGATGGTTGGTAACCCTGCGAGGCATACAGGGTGGATGAGCGAACGAGGACACAAGCTTGTTTTTGGTGCAAATGGCAAAGCCATATGTATAGAGAGCAATGAAGAATACGTGATCGAAAATAATATTGTAAGAAAGATATCAACGTGACGCTATCATTATCACCGCTAATCCATTTCTCTGAATACATATCCCAAGAACATTTAAATATATTCGCAGGCAGGCAATACAAAGCGTATGAGAAAAGTTGTGCTTTTATCGATAGGATCATTTATTTCAGTTATCACAGTCTCACAACCTTCTTATCTCATTAAGGGCTCTCCTTACGATCATCTCATCGATCGGCTGGAAATCAAGGGAAGAGCTAATGGATTGAATCATTCGTTTTCCAAGCCGATAAATGAACGATTTCTTTTTGAAGATATACGAAGGATTGACAGCGCAGCGGGTACTTACAAGTTGACACCTATTGACAGGCATCATCTCCAACGCTTTTTATCGAATCGTGATACGAGGATAGTTGTTCCCTCAAAACATCCTTTACAGGAAACGGGAAACCTGATCGTGGCGGGAAACGATAAAGCGTACATTATTGCCAATCCTTTGTTATCCATACAGCAAAGCTTTGACGTTTCTGAAAAGAATGCGCATCTATATTCAAGTGGCGCCACTGCCAGGGGGGCTTTGGGGAAATTAGGGTATCATTTTTACCTGACCGCTAACCACGAGGAGTTACCTTGTTATATGCATAGCTGGATGAACAGGTATCAAACTGTTCCAGGCTATGATGAACCTACTGTCAATCATACTGCTTCCCGTTATTGGGATCTGCGCTGGAGTATACAAACGAGCATCGGCAAACTGATAGACCTTCAATTAGGTAATGACCGTTTGTTTATCGGCAATGGGCATCGCAGTTTGTTTTTAAGTGATATCGCGGGCAATATGCTCTTCTTTAAATTCAACACCCGCGTATGGATCATGAATTTCCAGAGCATATATGCGAAGCTGAATACACAACGTGGCGTTGTTGACAGGGGGGATATCAAGAAGTTTTATCGTATGAATGCTGTGGACTTTAACGTGAGCAAGTGGCTGAACGTGGGCGTATTTGAGGCATTGATATCCGGGAGAGAAAATCATTTCGATCTGAATTATATCATGCCGTTCACATTCTTAAGAGCAATGGAACGGCATAGTGGCAGCCCGGACAATGCGATGATCGGGTTGAATGTAAAAGCGAATCTGAAAAAGCAATGGCAGTTCTATTTCCAGGCACTGGCAGATGAGTTTAAAGTGAGTGAAGTAACCGGTGGAAAAGGATGGTGGGCGAATAAGTTCGGATACCAGGCTGGTGCAAAATATATCGATGCATTCGGGATCAAGAATCTTGATCTGCAGGGCGAGTTCAATAAGGCGAGGCCGTTCACTTATTCGCATTTTGACTCAGTGGCCAATTACAGTCACAATAACCAACCGATGGCGCATCCGTTGGGAGCCAACTTCCAGGAGCTTATTGGTATAGTAAGGTATCAACCTTCGAAAAGACTTTACTTAGAAGGAAAGCTTGTCTACTATACACAAGGGCTAGACTCGGCAGGAGCCAATATGGGCAATAACGTGCTTACTCCTTATTTAACCCGGCCGTATGAGTATGGGTGGAAGATCGGTAATGGTGACAAGGTGAACTGTGTTTTTGTATCGGCTTCTGCATCGTATGCGATCCGGGAAAATCTATTTATCGATATGACTGTAACAGGGAGGAAGTTCTCCACTGAGTTGTCTGGAACAGATAACACTGTGATGATCCAAATGGGTATTCGCTGGAATGTTGCTAAAAGAGTTTTTGATTATTAACTGCGTGCATATGTGTAAGAGATCGTTATTGTTGATATGGGTATTGATGGCTTTCATAACCGGGATGGCGCAATCCAGTTATATACAACCGGGAGTGAAAGATGAATATTTATTGCAGCAGATGGAAATCAAGACAAGGTCATCTAAACTGAGACTGTCCCAGATAAGACCGATGCTGATAAGAGATGCCGTACATGATATTGAGCAACTCGACAGTCTTATCCGAACCAATGACAGTGTAGGAAATAAGTTTTCAAAAGTTGACCGGTATAATATTCAAAGCCTGTTGATGCATTATCCTGAGTGGAGCAAGTACAGAGAAAGTTATGCCAGCAAGAAACGTTTGTTTAACACCTTTTATCACAACAAGAGTATTGCAGTGGAGATCAACAAGCCGGATTTTTATCTTGCATTCAATCCTATATTACAACTCCAGTATCAGAAAGAACAGGGTAATAATGAAAAGCTTTTGTTGAATACAAGGGGTACTTATGTGAGAGGGATCATCGGGAAGAAGCTGGGATTCCAGTTTTATTTTACGGAGAACCAGGAAAGATTGCCGGGTTATGCAAATCAATACATCAACACATTCAAAGCCGTTCCTGGCGTTGGATATTATAAGCGTCAACAAGGCTATGATTATTTTGATACCAGGGCATCTTTAACGTGGAAGGTCTCCAGGTATGTAGATATGCAGCTTGGCCATGACAAGCATTTTATTGGGAATGGACATAGAAGCTTACTGCTATCAGACTTTGGGACCACCTATAATTTTTTGAAAGTACAGACCAGGTATAAGAAGCTTTTTTACCAGAACATCTTTGCTGAGTTTACCGCTTACAATCCTTCACTGGGTGCCGGAGATAAACTGTATACCCGGAAATATTTCAGAGCCAGTTACCTGAATATAGGATTGAGCAACTGGCTGGATGTTGGTGTGTTTGAAGGCCTGATGCTGGGTAAGACAGACCAGCTTAGTTTGAAGCTGTTCAATCCTGTGATATTTACCAATGTGCGAAGAAGTAAACGTTACTCTATTCAAGACAGAAGCTATGCAGGGATTGATATGAAAGCCAACCTACCTTACCGCATGCAATTCTACGGGCAGGCAATGATAGATAACATTAGTTTACGGGAGAACAGGCAGTGGTGGGGAAACAGGTTTGGCTACCAATTAGGTGTAAAGGCAGTTGATGTATTCAATCTCAGAAATGTGGATGTACAAGCAGAAACAAATGTTGTTCGTCCTTTTACTTATGCAGCGAATGATTCTATTGCGAATTATACGCATTTCAATCTACCACTTGCGCATCCACTGGGAGGTAATTTCAAAGAATACATTTTCATTGTGAGAGCCCAACCTTTTCCGAAGTTGTATGTGCAGGCCAAGCTGGTGCATTATAAGCAGGGATTGGACAGTGCAGGGTTGAATTATGGCAGTAATCCTTTTGTGAATACCGGCATCAGAGTGAAAGATGAAATAGCGATCGCCGCAGGTAATACAGCAACTGTTAGCTATGGCAGTTTTGTGATATCATATGAATGGAAGGAGAATTTGTTTTTTGATGCTGCGCTTATAAGGAGAACATCTTCTACAGAAATTGATGATAAAACGACCACAAATATTTTCAGTGTGGGGATAAGGTTGAATATGGGGAGAAGAGAGTTTGATTATTAAACCTCACCCCTAACCCCTCTCCAAAAGAGAGGGGAATGACATTCTGCTAGGTTGAACTTACAACACTCATTGGTCCTAAATCCGTAGTATTTAAACCACCTTGAGCGCCTCTCGCCAGCGTCGGGACTGGTCAAGGGTCCCCAAATCCCTCTCCAAAAGAGAGGGGAATGACATTCTGCTAGGTTGAACCTACAACACCCATTGTTCCTAAATCCGTAGTATAAACAACCCTTGAGCGCCTCTCGCCAGCGTCGGGACTGGTCAAGGGTCCCCTAACCCCTCTCCAAAAGAGAGGGGAATGGCGTTCTGCTATGTTGAACTTACAGCACTCATTGTTCCTAAATCCGTAGTAGTTAACCACCCTTGAGCGCCCCTCGCCAACGTCGGGATTGGTTAAGGGTGACATCACCTAACAGTAAAGCCTTCTCATGCTTTAGTAATGCTTTAGTAATGCTTTAGTAATGCCTTTATAATGCCTTTACAATGCCTTTAGGATAGAGGCAACCTCATGGTGTCTAGTCCTAAAACATCGACCAATTAAGGGTGAATTGCCATGCGGCATACAATAATTTTTTTTCTCTGAAACGAAGTCGGGACAAGGGTTCCACGAGGGTTCCGGAACCGGTGTGACTGTTCTTGCACAAAGTGGTGAAATATGTTTGTTCTGCAATTGCAACCACATGTGGGCTCCTGACGAGGGGCAGGCAAGTAACAAGATTTCATCATTTTAAAAAACCAATTTATGGCAAAGCAAGCGGGTATATTACCCATTGAAGGTACCATAGGAAACATCACGTTCTTCAAGAGCAAGGATGGCTTCATGGTACGCCAGAAAGGCGGGATCAGCGCAGAAAAGATCGCTCATGATCCTGCATTTAAAAGAACCCGTGAAAACGGGGCCGAGTTTGGCAGGGCAGGTAAGGCAGGAAAGCTGTTGCGGGCTGCATTGAGGAGTTTGCTTGTTAGAACAAGAGACAAGCGAATGGTGTCGAGGCTTACTGCAAGGTTCGTGAAGGTTATCCAGGAAGACCAGGTAAACAACAGAGGCCTGCGTAATGTGATCGATGGCGAGGCAATGTTGCTGCAGGGGTTCGAGTTTAACAAGCATGCAAACCTGAGCAGCACGCTGTACGAGCCGATCACACCAACGATCGACCGTGTAAACGGGCTATTGAAAGTTGAGGTGCCCATTTTTGATCCGGCCAAAGGATTGGCTATTCCTCCGGGTGCCACTCATTTTAAAATTCACGCTGCAGGTACAGAAGTGGATTTTGAAAACGAGGTTTTCGTGAGTGATTTCAAGGCCAGCGCTAACCTGGCATTGAATGCACCTACACCACAGGTGACGCTCACTGCGAATGTTACGCCGGCGAGTACCCATCCATTGATCCTGGTTGTGGGCATTGAGTTTATGCAAGAAGTGAATGGCGCAAAGTATCCATTGAATAATGGTTCTTTCAATGCTGCCAGTATTGTAAAAGTTGATGCTTAATGACCGGGGCTATGGAGTTGCGGCTAGAGAGGCAATACCTTGAACGAGCTACGAACGGTGTGTTGTATTCCGGAAATGAAAAGCTGGGGTATACTATAGAGCTCCCATGGAAGGATAACGCTAAGCAGGTGTCGTGCATACCGGAAGGGCGTTACCGCCTGGTGCGGAGGAAAAGTAAGAAGTACGGCGATCACTTTTTAGTGAAAGATGTACCTAACAGGCAACTGATACTGATCCATCCTGCCAATGATGCGGTGAAAGAACTGAAAGGATGCATTGCACCAGTGACACTCCTGGTTGGTGAAGGGAAGGGCCTCTACTCGAAAAAGGCGTTGGCCCATCTGTATGCTGTGATCGGAGATGAGCCGGAAGTATATCTCACCATCATTGCAAAATAACCAAGAGGTGTAATGAATGAAGTTCCATGCATGAAGATGCCCGTTACAGCAATGCTGACAGAGAATGGAGAACTGAGTTCATTGCACCTTTTTTAAACCTCCCCCCGAACCCCCTCCAAAGGAGAGGGAGACGATTCTTGGTGAGATGGGTGCGGGAATGCAATAGGGAATTATTGTAAACCTCATCGAGCCCTCCTGAAGGATCGGGACAAGAATTCTACGAGAGGAGCAGAGTCGTAAAGGAAAGGGCGACAACCTAACAATTTAATTCATCGTAAAACATGATACATGAAAAAGATCATAGAAAGGGCTAAGGCGCCCACGCCTAAATTTTTTAAGGTGCTGCGTAATGTTGCATTGGTGATCACTGCTATTACAGGAACCATTGCTACAGCGCCAATCACACTGCCTGCAGCTGTGGTGAGTGCTGCGGGATATTTGAGTGTGGCGGGTAGTGTTGCGGCGGGTGTCAGCCAGCTTGCCAAAGAGGATGTAAAGAAAGTGAAGCGAAAGGATGCAAGTACAGAACAATAGCACACTCACCTGCACATTTTGTGGTACTATACTTTCTGTAATCAGTAATCTTTCGAGCAACGATGTGATTAAAACCATTACCCTTGCTGCAATTGGTGCAACGGTGAGTTTTTTTATCAGTGTGGCGTGGAAAAGGTTATTTGTAAGAAAGAAGAAAAGGGATCGTAAGAGCCCTTTTAGGTTTTTGAACTTTCTTTTTTATCCTGTTTGTTCATCAAATCTTACTTATTGAGCGAAAACCTGATTTTTATGTCATTTGCGAATGCGATTCTCATGCAGTTTTATGCAATACGTGCGAACTTGTAGGGCTTGCAGCGAAGGGATACATGAATTCCTTATCACCCTCACCCTTGAAGTGCCTCCCGCCTAATGCCAGACAGGCCAGGGTGGCATCTCGTTCAAAATCAAACGAGGCAGAAATATAGTTGATAAGCAAGTCAAATCTTTTCTGTGAACCTATAGAATTCGGAGAGGTTGATCTTGTAGTAGTCGCAGAGGTAGGAGATGGTGCTGACGGTGGGATTGGCTTTAGCGGTTTCAAGCCGGCCAATATGGATGTTGGTGTCGTTGTACACATCTTCCTGGCTGAGGCCACGTTCTTCCCGCACCTGCTTGAGGACTATCGCCATTTTTTTCAGCAATTTGTTATCTCTGAGGTGCGCCATTGACGGCTCAAGGTGATTATAATCAGGATATTAATTAATGAGGTATATGTCATTTTCTGAAAAGCGAGCTGATTATTATTCAGACCATTACTAATTTCAATGAAGTGATCGCCATCGTTATAGTTAGGAAATAAACCCTCATATAATGTGAAATGGTACATGCGAGATTGAAGATGTGGTGATCAAGGAAATGCTGTTGTGAACATAAACCCTCCCTTAATGAAATATGTATTAGGAAAGTTAGACCGCTGTCTACATTCTCCCCATTCTTTAGGCGTTCCACTCGACGAACACTTTTTACAAAAAGAGCAGAAGCAAATACAAGAAATTATCATAGAGGATGTGTTTCGCATTGCGGATGAAAAAGTTATCCAGTTGTACATACGCCATCATCAAAACGGGCTCGTATTCTTATTGAATGAACTTGACAGTGAGCGGGTGAAAAGATCACATGACCGTTATTTACTGAAAGCCTTCCGATCTACCCTTGAAGCATTACTTGGTTTTGTTGAAAGATATTTTTACCAGTATTTCGACAGAGCCTGTTATGTAGCGGATGGCTATAAGAAAATTGTATGCAACAATATTTTGCAGGCAAAGACGAACTTGGAAACAAATAACTGGACCCGGGAGTTGCGATCAGCGTTTGAGAATGTGTTTAAAGAGCGTTGTGATAGTATAAAATTGACCTATAAGCAGGCATTTTATCTACAAGAGCTTGTACATGTTGTTGACCTGTCCATGGCGGTAGCGGAAGAGCAATTACTTTACCTGAACTTTAATGACCCCTTGTTTTACCGGTATTATACGATCAAAATAAGAGCCGCCCTTAATGAATGCGATACCAGGTTTGAAAAGCTTGAGGTTTTACACAGGTATCTTAAAGATCTGAAGCAACAGGTTCGAAAACCGAATGTGTCTTACATGGATGATCATCCGCCAATTGTGGAGTGGGTGTTGGAATGGATCAATGAAGAGATCCGATATGAAGAAAAACTCAAACCACCCGTGACGCCAATGCCTGGGATATCAGAGCCGCCGGTAATTTATGGGAAAATAGAGACCAGTTTACCTGTAGCACAACTAGCAGCGATGGTCCGGGTTTTTGTAGATAGTGGTGTGCTAGTGAATATTAACCAAACCCAGTTGATGAGAATGGTGGTGAAGACATTTACATCCTTGAAGAAAGAAGAAATTTCACTTCAGAGTTTGAGGACGAGGTATTATAATGTGGAGACTGGAACGAAGGAGGCGGTGAAGGATGTGTTGATACGGATGATGAATGAAGTGAGGAGGTTGTGATTTGCTACTAATCTTATAAAGGTGGGACTAATCCCCGATTTATTCAAATTGTTCTGATTCTTGTTAAATTGGTAATCTATTCTCTTTGCCAAAATATCTATAGAGGAATATAAGTACGCCGAAAGGCACAGGGCTGGTGAAAAATAAACGGAGATGGCCGATAAATTCCCTGAGGCTGAGATTCTCGATCCCCAGTGTCATGTCTATAATGCCCAATAAAGTTAGGCCGAAAATAATACAGGAGTAGCTGATCGACCATACCCCAAAAATCCATCTTGGGTGCATACTTTTCAGAGTATAATACCCGATAGCAGCAACACTAATAAGCAAAATATAGTTAACGCTATGCCGAAACGGTTTATTGGCTTTGAAAAAAGGGATGAGCATGCCCTCATACGTGCCCCAAAAAATCAAAGTAATAATAATTAGGCTAATCCAAATGTGTTTAGAAATTTTTTCTGGTAACAGGTCTGACATATTGAGTCCAAGTAAAAAAAATGATGGCGTAAATAACTATTTTAAATAAATAATGATGTGCAAAGTCGGCAAACGGATAATCGTTGACAAAAAGATAGGTTAGTCCAAAACATCTAAACGTATTCAATACAAAAATTGAGATGATGCCGATTAATATAAAGGTTATTTTGCGTACGAGAGTAAAAGGGAAACATAATAAAAAACCGGAATATAAAACATATAACTCTAATCCATTACATCCATCCGCAATTCCAACACTTCTTTTATCATTAACGTAAATAACCGTCATCTTAGTTGGATTTTGTCCCTTTGCTAATGGTGGTTTGATTTCTTCTCGTTGGTAAGCTACGCTATTTTTCATTAGGAGTGTGTACACAAGGGTCGTAGAGTACGCGGTGAGGTTAGTAAGCTGTCTGTCGGGCACACGAATAGGAAACAGTAATAAGTGATATGTTAATTTCCAAATAATGAAGATGAAAAGAGCTCGCTTTAGGAAGTCTTTTACATTTTTAGGAAGATCAGAAATTAAAGGATGCAATTTCATCATGTATTTTTGGGGGTTTTTATCCGGCAAGTGCATTCAATTCCTACAAAGAAACGATCGTTTTTGCCGACTATCTCTTTAAAATTTTCCAAAGTGATTATTACATATGTAGATATTAATTAATTCCGTTTATTAGCTTTTGATTAATACCACTAAAAGGCCTATTAATTCCTGCCCTCTTCCACTATTTTTGCCGCCTTATGAATTGCCAGCCATCAAGTGAAGATGTGACTGAGGTGGCGAAGCTGAAAGTACTATTGATTCTGTTTTCTATTACCTAATATTGATTCAAATGAAGCAGTGCACTCTTTTTTGCAAATCTGTCTTTCTTTTAATATTGTTAACGTTTGGGAGTGCGGTTTTCGCTCAAATACCCACCGATCTTAGCGGGTATAAAGCAAGTGCAATTACCGATGAACAATTGAGAGGATACCTCCAACAAGCGACAAAGGCAGGACTCACTGAAGAGCAGATAGAATTTGAGATCCGAAAGCGAGGATTGCCTGAGAGTGAATTGGTTGTGCTTAAAGGAAGAATTAAGAATATCCTGTCAGGAAGTAGTAGTGTTGAGCAGCTAGCTTCGAACCAAAACACTGTCTCTAGAGATAGAAAAGATATTCCAACCTCTATCATACCAACTAGTGCGGTCAATGAGGTGCCAATAGATGAAAGAATATTTGGGTCAGACTTATTTACTAACTCGGCATTAAATTTTGAGCCGGACCTTAGAATGGCTACCCCCTCCAATTACAAATTAGGTCCAGATGACCAACTGATCATTGACGTGTATGGGGTTAATCAAAGTCAACAAACTCAAACCGTCAGTCCTGAGGGTTCTATAAAGCTCAATTATGTGGGGCCTGTTTATGTAAATGGCTTAACTGTGGAAGAGGCCAAGAGTCGGATCATTTCTAAGTTATCCCAGATATACCCTGCGATTCGGACTGGCAATACCAAGGTACAAATTTCGTTAGGAGCTATTAGAAGCATCAGGGTAACATTGCTGGGCTCCGTTGTTAAGCCTGGTACCTATACTTTACCATCGTTGGCCACCTTATTCAATGCATTGTACAGCAGCGGCGGACCTGATAAGTTCGGGAGCTTCCGAACAATTGAGTTGATTAGAAAGAATAGGGTGTTAGAAAAGATAGACATTTATAGGTTTTTGCTAAAAGGTGATCAGAGCCAGAACATACGACTTGAGGATATGGATGTTATCAGAATACCCGTTGCGGAAACCAAAGTGCAAGTCGTCGGCGAGATCAAAAGACCGGGAATATTTGAATTATTACCAGGTGAAAATTTGCATGAACTAATCAATGGGTATAGTGGAGGATTTCAAAAAACCGCCTACACCGCTATAATAAAAGCAGAAAGAAAAACAGATAGGGAACGACGGCTGATAGATATAAGGAAAGAAAACATGATTTCATTCATACCTCAAGACGGAGATGTATTTTCGATTGATAGAATATTAGATCGGTATGAAAATGCAATAAATATCTTAGGTGCAGTATTTAGACCTGGACGGTATTCTTTTCAAACTGGCATGAAAGTAAGCGATCTTATCAATAAAGCAGATGGATTGAGAGAAGACGCTTTTTCAGAAAGAGCTTTGTTATACCGGTTAAAGTCTGATAAAACTAAAGAAATAGTTGCACTTGACCTTCGTAACGTTTTAAGAGGTGGATCTAACGACCTTCCTCTGATTAAAGATGACTCTCTAGTGGTTAACTCTCTTTCTGAGTTATCAAATGAATATCTAGTAGCAATTGGCGGTGCTGTTAGGAAGCCAGGAACTTATCTGTACCGAGCGCAGATGAGCCTAAAAGATCTGATACTCCAAGCAGGAGGGATTTTAGATGAAGCTTCGCTGACAAATATTGAAGTTGCAAGGAGAAGACCTAGTGTTGATCCAAATGACCCCAGTGCCCAATTGAGTGATTTATTACCATTTAATATGGACACTATTGAGTTATCAATAAATCAACAGGATTTTCCAATAATGCCCCATGACATCGTTTCCGTTAAAACAAATCCTTTTAAAAAGAGTCAGGAAACAGTGGTAATAGAGGGGCAAGTCCTATATCCCGGACCGTATGCTATCCTAACAAGGCAGGAACGATTATCTAGTATAATTAAGCGAGCCGGAAATGTTTTGATAGAAGGGAATCTTAAAGGTGCTTCGATGAGGCGAAAAAAAAGGATTAGAGTTGAAAGTACTGATGCGGTTGAAAAGATGAGTAGACAGGCTAAGGATTCTACAGGCATGTTATTAAGGGCTGTCGCTGATGATTATGATCACATTGCATTAGATCTAGAGGCAGCTTTAAGGGAGCCCGAGGGGGAATCCGACATCTATATTCAGAACGGTGATATAATTAATATCCCTGTAAAAGATGAAATGATTAATGTTGAGGGAGAAGTGCTTCACCCAGTAAAAATGAATTACAAACAAGGGCTTAAACTAAAACATTATATAAATGCTGCGGGTGGATTTGTGAGTTCTGCGAATAAAAACAAAGTCTTCGTTGTTTATGCAAACGGTAAAGCTTCTCGAACTAAAAAATTATTGTTTTTTAGAAACTATCCTGAAATCGAAGAAGGAGCTCAAATATTTGTACCTAAATATGTTCCTTTAGAGAAGCCTAAAAAATCTGCTGCTGAGGTAATGGCAACGGTGAGTGCACTTGCCACGATGTCGTATTTGTTGATTTATTTGATTAATCAATTTAAATAAAATTATGCCTCCCAATAGTTCAAAGGATAATCAACATGCGTTGACGAACACGAATAAACAAAATGTATTAGAAGATCAAAATGACGAAATAGGCTTTTCGGAGATGTTAAGTATATTAAAAAGCTGGGTATATTTTCTACGGAAGCAATGGATTCTTCTTATCGTTTTTGGATTAATAGGAAGCTGTACAGGATTTCTATTGGCTATGTTAACACCCATTACCTATGCGGCGAAGTTGTCTTTTGTTTTGGAAGAAGCAAAACCTTCAGGGGGAGGATTATCAGCTTTGGCTGGTCAATTCGGACTTGATCTAGGTTCTATGTCTGGCTCCAGTAATATGCTGGCTGGCGATAATATCATTGGATTACTTAAAAGTAGGCGGTTTACAAAAGGTGTGTTACTTACCCCATATGACGAAAATGATAAAAAGTACTCTTTAGCAGACAAATATGCTGAGGTCTATGAGCTTAGAGAAAGATGGGAAAAAAGTAAAATAGGTAAAAAGATCTTTTTTCCGCCTTCTAGTAGCTATACTCTTCTTCAGGATAGCCTGTTGCAAATAATTGAGACCAATATATTAAACAAGCAGCTTGTCGTCCAAAGGCCTGATAAAAAAATGAGTTTCTTTGAAGTTAAAGCAATATTCAGAGATCAGAAACTTGCGAAAGCTTATACTGAAAGACTGGTTTCAACAACAATAGATTTTTACATCGAAACAAAAACACGGCGATTACGAGCGAATGTAAATAGATTGCAACATCGGGCAGATAGCATTGCATCCCTTTTGAATAGTAGAACATTCTCGGCAGCAGCGGCACAAAGTAGGGTTTTGGATATAAATCCGGCTTATCAAGTAGCTTCTGTAGGTGCTGAAGTTACTACAAGAGAGAAGTCAATGACTGGAGTTATTTATGGAGAAATTGTGAAGAATCTCGAAATTCAAAAAGCAACTTTAACCCAAGAGACCCCGGTTATTCAAATTGTAGACGCACCAACCTACCCATTGCAGAAGAATAAAAAAAGTAAACTTTTATATTTAGTTGTAGGCTTCTTCATAGGAGAAGGGCTTATCATTTTATTTATTATAGGTAAGAAATTATTATCAAGTAGACGACTGACTTTGTCTACCCCAATTTAAAAATACGTTATGATGGACTTAACAGGTAAGACAGTTTTAGTAACCGGAGGTACGGGATCGTTTGGCAAAGCTTTCACCAAAACTGTTTTAAAAAGATGGCCTAATATAAAAAAATTGATCATTTTTTCGAGAGATGAGCAGAAGCAGTTTCTTATGGCTCAAGAGTATACTGCTGAAAAGTATCCTGCTATCAGATTTTTTATAGGGGATGTTCGAGATTTTGAAAGGTTAAAACGAGCTTGTTTCGAGGTAGACTATGTGATCCATGCAGCAGCGATGAAGCACGTTCCGATTGCTGAGTATAACCCTGACGAGTGCATCAAGACGAATATAGGAGGCGCTGAAAACTTAATCAGGGTGGCTTTGGAAACTAATATCCAAAAAGTAGTCGCGTTATCAACTGATAAAGCTTGCGCTCCCATTAATTTATATGGGGCTACCAAACTAACTTCCGATAAACTTTTTATCGCCGCTAATAACATTAAAGGGCATAAGAATGTAACGTTTTCTGTTGTACGTTATGGTAATGTCATGGGATCAAATGGGTCAGTAATGCCCTTTTTTCTAAAGAAAAGGGAAGAGGGTATTATCCCCATTACTGATCCTAATATGACCAGGTTTAATATTTCACTTGATGACGGAGTAGAAATGGTGTTGCATGCATTAGAACATGCATGGGGTGGAGAACTGTTTGTTCCTAAAATACCTTCCTACCGAATTACAGATGTAGCTGAGGCAATTGCCCCCGATTGTGAGCATAAGATAACGGGTATAAGACCTGGTGAAAAGATTCATGAAGAGATGATTACTGCTTCCGATTCATTTTCTACTTACGATTTAGGCAAGTACTATGTAATTCTACCTCTTGCAGGAAATTGGGAAATTAGTGAATTTGTCAAAACGTTTAGTGCAACAAAAGTACCTGAAGGATTTCATTATAATTCGGGAACTAATGAAGAATGGCTATCGGTTTCAGATATTCGAAAGTTAATACAACAGCATATTGATCCAAATTTTAAAATTCAAGCGGTATATGAATCCAATTCCGTACGGTAAACAACATATAACAGAAGAAGATCTGCATGCTGTTACTCAAACTTTGACCTCAGACTACTTAACACAAGGGCCTAAGATCAGCGAGTTTGAAAAAAAGTTTGCCGATTACATCGGAGTTAAATATGCTGTGGCTTTAACTAATGGAACTGCTGCATTACACCTTGCTGCTATGGCTTTGGATGTTCAACCGAGTAGCAATGTGATCACTACACCCATTACGTTTGCAGCATCTGCTAATTGTATTCGTTATTGCGGAGGTGATGTTTACTTTGCAGATATTGATCCTGAAACCTACCTTATCGATATTGAAAAGGTTAAGCAACTAATAGCCTCTAAACCTAAAGGATTTTTCAGCGGTATCATCCCGGTAGATTTTGCAGGAAGAGCTGTTGATCTGGAAGCACTGAAAGCACTGGCAGATCAACACGGTCTTTGGATATTAGAAGATGCCTGCCACGCACCCGGAGGATACTTCAGGGATCGCAACGGTACGAAACAGGTTTGTGGCAACTGCAATTATGCAGATGCGGCGATCTTTTCATTTCACCCGGTTAAGCATATTGCCTGCGGAGAAGGTGGTATGATCACTACCAATAGTGATAAGATATATCAAAAACTGCAAATACTGCGAACACATGGTATTACCAAAGATGCTTCACTGCTGATAGAGAATCATGGAGGATGGTATTACGAAATGCAGGAATTGGGATATAATTACAGGCTTACTGATTTCCAGGCAGCTCTGGGTATTTCGCAACTTAGCAGAGCAGATAAAGGGCTTGAGAGAAGAAGAAACATTGCCGAGACATACAACCAGGCTTTTAGCCACATGAACCAGGTGATCAGTCATTCAGGAAACGTAGACGGACATGCTTACCATTTATACATCATAGAGGTAGAAAACAGGTTGGATTTATACAATCATCTTCGCCAAAACAACATTTTTGCTCAGGTACATTACATTCCTGTTCATACTTTACCATATTATAAGTCTCTTGGCTGGAAGAATGGTGATCTTCCTAATGCTGAACAGTATTACAGCAGGTGTATTAGCTTGCCTATGTACCCAACGCTAAGTGAGCAAGAGCAGCAATACGTGATCGCTATTATAAAAGACTTCTTTACAAAAGCGTGAGCATCTCTAAACTTATACTAGGTACTGTTCAATTTGGAATGCCCTATGGCATCAATAATAGTACAGGTAAACCATCTGCGGCAAGTGTTTCAGAAATACTGAACCTGGCCTGGAGTAATAACGTAAGAGAGCTCGATTGTGCAGATGCATACGGTGATTCACAAAAATCGATTGGAGATCATATTAAAGAAACAGGTCAGCAATTCCGCATCAATACCAAGTTTCGCATTGATGCAAAGCATCCGATTGAATGTCAATTAAAAGATACTTTGAATTCGCTTGGACTCTCAGAGGTCAACGTCTATTTTTTCCATCGCTTCCAGGAAACGATAGCTCATCCAAAAGCACTTGATGAACTGAACACGCTGAAGGCAAGCGGTAGGATTCGTAAAGCAGGAGTTTCCATTTATACCAACGAGGAATTTAAAGCATGTATTTATAATGATGCAGTAGATGTGATCCAGCTTCCGTTTAACTTACTAGATAATCATTCAAAAAGAGGAGACCTTATCCAACTCGCCAAACAGCATTCAAAAACGCTGCAGGTGCGGTCTGTTTTTTTGCAGGGACTGTTCTTTAAAGAACGATCTTCATGGCCCTCTTATTTGGAACCGCTTTCAGGTTATGTTGAGCAATTGAGGTCTATATCTAACCGATATAATATGGATATGCATGACCTGGCATTGAATTATGCACTAAGTAACCCTTCAATAGACAATGTTATCATTGGAGTTGATTCGGCTGAACAACTTCAGAAGAACATTGCAATAAAGCAAGAGATTGATATCGAAATAATGCAACAGGTTGATGCCATCAATGTGGAAGAACAGGAGTTATTATACCCCATGAATTGGAAATGAAAGTAGTTGCAGTAACACAGGCAAGATTTGGTTCTACAAGGCTACCAGGTAAGGTGCTGAAGAAAATTGGTGATAAACCACTCTTAAGCATTCACCTGCAACGAGCGCTGCTTGCAAGAAAGGTGGATAAACTGATAGTTGCTACAACCACCGAGCCTGAAGCTGAGGCAATAGTTGAACTGGCGACCGCAAACAATTGCCCATCATACAGAGGATCTTTAACTGACGTACTTGATCGATATTATCAGGCTGTTCAACCAGAGCATCCTGATTATGTAGTCAGGCTGACTTCAGACTGTCCACTGGTCGACCCAACAATCATAGATGCGGTAGTTGATAAATGCATCAGCGAAGGTTTGGACTACTGTTCAAACACAATGCATCCAAGTTTTCCTGATGGAATGGATGTAGAAGTGTTTCGCTTCTCTGCACTTGAAACAGCCTGGCAGAAGGCGTCTTTACAATCTGACCGTGAGCATGTCACTCCTTTCATCTGGAGGAATTCCACTGCATGTGGTGGTTACCTTTTTAAAAGTGATGATTATACATCGTCTGATAACTATTCAAAGTATCGTTTAACAGTTGATGACCCTGAAGATTTTACACTCATTTCCGAACTTGTTGATACACTATCAGATAATAAAGGCTGGAAAGAATATGTGCAGCACCTTGCAACAAATGAAGCACTTTCCAGTATTAATAGTAATAAACAACGCAACCAAGGGCTTATGGAATCTTTACAAAACGACAGTATCGTGTTAAGAGAGATTACCTCGCTGACTAAGTCAGATGAGTATCGCAGGAAGATACATGATCTGATACCCGGTGGTGCTCACACTTATTCAAAGGGAGACGACCAGTTTCCTTCACTGGCGCCTGCTGCTATTTCATATGGTAAAGGTGCTCATGTTTGGGATGTAGATGGCAATAAGTTTCTTGATTGCTCAATGGGACTTACGTCAGTTGTCTTGGGGCATGCTTATGAGCCGGTTGTTAAAAGGGTTAAAGCAGAACTGGATAACGGCGTAAATTTTCAAAGACCGTCTTACCTGGAAATGGAGATGGCTGAACGTTTCCTTGGGCTGGTGCCTCAACACCATATGATCAAATTTGCAAAGAATGGATCGATCGTTACAACTGCAGCAGTAAAGCTGGCAAGAGCTTACACCGGTAGAAAGCTTGTTGCTTTTCCAGGAGATCATCCTTTCTATTCTTATGACGATTGGTTCATTGGCAAAACACAATGCAGTGCCGGGGTACCAGATGAGATCGGTGCTCTTTCGGTAACTTATAAGGCAGATGATCTGCAATCATTATCTGCACTGTTTGAAAAATATCCAAATCAAATTGCTTGTGTTATATCAGAACCTGAGAAGAATTGGGGAATTCCAGATAATTATCTCGCCAATGCAATTGCACTGGCGCAAAAACATGGTGCAGTTTACATTGCTGATGAAATGATCACCGGTTTTAAAACTGATTTCCCGGGTTCGATCAAGAAATACAATGTATCACCTGATATGGCAACATGGGGTAAAGGAATTGCCAACGGATTTTCGTTCTGTGCTTTAACAGGAAAGAAAGAGATCATGGAACTGGGAGGCATAAGGAACAAAGGTGCCGAGAAAGTATTCCTGATATCAACTACTCACGGAGGGGAAACCCACTCTATCGCAGCAGCACTTGCAACAATAGATGAGTTTGAGAAGCATAACGTTATTGAGCACAACCACTCAATTGGGAAACTGCTAAATGATCTCTGTAATGAGGTGATCACCTCTGAAGATCTAAATGGGTATATAGAACTTGCCCCATCCGACTGGATGCCTTTGTTTGTTTTTAAGAACAATGAAAAGCAAGTATCAGCAGAATTCAGAACACTAGCCATGCAGGAAATGATCAGGAGAGGTGTGTTGTTTCAGGGAGCTTTTGTTCCAAGTTTTAGCCATACAAAAGAGGATATAGAATATTTTGCAGCAGCTTTCCGCGACACTGCAATAGTATATAAAAAGGCACTCGAAACGGGATTTGAGAATTTCCTTGTTGGAGAAGCCGCTAAGCCAGTATTCAGAAGATATTTATAAATCAACATTATGACAGAGCTAAGAAGGTGTACGAAATGTTTACTACCTGAGACTCACGAGAGCATCATTTTTGACGAAGAAGGGGTTTGTAATATTTGCAGACAGAACGAGTTCAAGAAAGGGAAAATAGACTGGACACAGAAGAAAAAAGAACTTGATGAATTAGTTGAACAATATCGTGGTAAAGGAGATTATGACTGTCTTATCCCGTATAGTGGAGGTAAAGACAGTACATGGACATTATATTACCTGATGAAAGAGTATGGATTGAAACCTTTAGTAGTTAGGTTTGATCATGGATTTTTACGTCCTAACCTTCACGATAATACGACTAAAGCCCTAAGAAAGCTTGGTGCGGATTTTCATACGTTCACTCCCAATTGGAAAGTGGTTCAAAAATTAATGTTACAGGCATTTCTTGAAAAAGGAGATTTCTGCTGGCATTGCCACACAGGTATATTCTCTTACCCGATGTGGGTTGCTATTCGTTATAATATTCCATTGATCTTCTGGGGTGAACCTTCTGCAGAATATACGGCGTATTATAGTTATGAACAAGCAGAAGAGGTTGATGAAAAACGCTTCAACCGTTATGTGAACCTTGGTATTACAGCATTGGATATGGCTGTACGTTTGGGAGGTAAGATTGATGAGAGGGATCTGAAGCCTTATACTTATCCGCCATTAAAAGAACTAAGAAGAATCGGCTATCGCTCTGTATGTCTTGGTTCATACATTCCATGGGATGTGAAAAAGCAATCACAGATCATCAGTGACGAATTAGGGTGGCAAGGAGACTTGGTGGAGAACGTACCTCCGGGTTACAACTACGAGAAGATCGAATGTTATTTACAAGGCGTAAGAGATTACATCAAATACATTAAGAGAGGTTATACAAGACCTACGCACCTGGCATCTATTGATATCCGTCACGAACGTCTTACCAGACCTGAAGGATTGACCATGATAGATAAATATGAAGGTAAAAAGCCAGCCAGCTTGGAAATCTTCCTTGATATGGTAGGGCTTACTGAAGAAGAATTTTTTGAGATTGCAAAAAGCCATTCAGTATCTCCTTGGAAGCTCAATGTGTTTGAGCAAGAGCTTGGAGAAGCACTGCCTGACTTTCACAAATGGTCAAGAGATGGAGAGATGAATCGTAAAGAAGCAGAAGAACAATTAGACCGCTGGAAACAATCGGTACAAACAGAAGCATGATAGGTATTGTTGATTATGGCATGGGTAATCTGCTAAGTGTTTACAGCGCTGTAGATTACTTGGGTGCTACCGTTAAGATTTGTACGCATCCTGAAGAGCTACGACAGGTGGATAAAATTATCATTCCGGGTGTGGGTGCATTTAAAGATTGCAGTCATAAAATAAAAGAAACGGGCTTCCAGGAAGTATTGAATGAGGTTGTTATACAAAAAGGGAAGCCTGCTCTTGGTATTTGCCTGGGCATGCAGATAATGGCAAAAAAAAGTTATGAAGACGGAGAATTTGAAGGGTTGGGATGGTTCGATGCAGAAGTTGTGAAATTAACTCCGGCTGAAGCAAATATGAGAGTTCCTAACATAGGGTGGAACGATGTGAACTATCGGAAAGGCATTCCTCTTTTCAAAAACCTGCCAGATAAACCTGACTTCTACCTAGTGCACTCTTACTTCATGAAAACAGTTAATGAAGCAGATGTTGTAGCCACTTATGATTATAGCCAACAAGTAACTGCAGCCGTTTTAAAGAACAATATTTTTGCTACTCAATTTCATCCTGAAAAAAGCCAGGATTACGGATTGAGAGTGCTTGAGAATTTTATAGACTGGAACCCCTAATGTCGAAGCGAAGACTTATTCCCAAACTACAGTTAAGGTCAAGCAAGTTTAATCCTCAGAAAATGGTGTTGGTAATCACCCGTCAGTTCGGTCAGGTGATGGAGATAGGCGATGCTGTGTCTCAAGCCAAGATATACCAGGACCAGGCAGCTGATGAATTGATCTTCATTAATATAGACCGAGAGAAAAAAGATATTTATCAACTAAGTAAGATCATTCATAGAGTTTCTGAAGAAATATTCATGCCCATTACAGTAGGTGGTGGTGTCACAACAGAAGAGCACTTCAGAACTTTATTAGCTAATGGTGCTGATAAGATATCCATCAACTCTGAGGCTGTTAGAAATCCTGAGTTCATAACGTTAACATCAAGAAAATACGGAGCACAGTGTGTAGTGGTGAGTGTTGACTTTAAAAAAAATGATGAAGGACAATACAAAGTATTCATCAATGGCGGCCAGGAGGAAACTGAGTTAGATCCTGTTGAATGGTGTAAAAAAGCGGAAGCTTTGGGAGCAGGAGAAATTTTGCTTTCGGGGATTGATCAAGATGGGTTCAGACAGGGACTAAATTTAGAGGTAACCCGAAGGGTTGCAGAAACTGTTAAGATACCTGTGATCACTTCAGGTGGGTGTGGCGTGGCAAAACACTTTATCGACGGGTTTTTAGAAGGTAAAGCTGATGCCGTAGCAGCGGGAAGCTTCTTCGCATTACAAGATCAGAATTTCATGCAGACACGGTCGCAGATCAAGAATGCGGGTGTTTTTATACGAGTGCATACATAAATGAAAATCATTTTCAGAGCAGATGGAAGCTCTTCGACAGGGTTAGGCCATATAATGCGTTCGGCTGCTTTAATGCAGATGATCAGTAAAGATTTTACTTGTGAATTTTGGACACGCAATCCGGAGTTTTTCCCGTTGCAGGATTTTACCTCAGCTCCTTCTTTGCAAAGGTTGAATGATGAAATAAGTATTGAAGAAGAAGCAGAAGTTTTACAAAAAGATCTGAACAGTGATTATGTATTGGTAGTGGATGGATACCAATTTACAACCTCCTACCAAAAACACATCAAATCGTCAGGCGCAAGGCTTGCCTGCATTGACGATATCATGGCATATCATTTTGTTTCGGATGTTCTCATCAATCATGCAGGTGGCATTCAAATTTCCGACTATTCTGCAGAGCACTTCACTAAATTTTGTTTGGGACCGCAATATGCTTTGGTGAAACCTGTGTTCAATAAGCAATCAGGATTTGAAAGAGATTTTAGTAACAAAAATATTCTTGTTGCCCTGGGCGGCGCCGATCCAAAGAATGATACCGCATTTGTTTTGCAACCGCTTACTAAGAAATCGTTCAACCGCATTAACGTGGTATTAGGTGCGGCAAACCTTTATTGGGATGATATTCAGGATAAATATTCTTCTGATTCCCGGATTGTTTTGCATAGAAATTTAACTGCGGAGCAGATGTGTGTATTAATGTGTGACTGCCCTTACGCAGTTTTAAGCCCAAGCACTATTTGTTATGAATACATGACAGTTGGTGGTATGGTTTACCTTCATCAAATTGCCGATAACCAGGAAAAGATCAAGCAGTATTTTTTAAGGGAGCATTTGGCTTTTGCTTTTAGCAGTGATATTGATTTTTCAGTAGATGAAAAAATGCTGAGGAACCAGCAAGGAGTATTCGACGGTAAAAGTCCACAACGTTTTCTCCAACTGTTTAAAGAATTGACTTATTCATGAATATTGCAGTTCTTGCCAGCGGCGGACTTGGTTTGAGTTGTTTGCAAAAATTGCCTCCGGATGTAAACGTTATTTGTGTTTTGACTGATTCAAAATCTCAAGGAATAATTGAGCATGCACAAAGGAATGACATTCCACTTTTTAGAGGCAATCCAAGAACAGGAAAGGCAGTTGAGTTTTTAAAAGCTTTTGAAGTTGAGGTGATCTTATCTGTGAATTACCTTTTTGTTATTGGCAAGGAATTGATTGATTGCGCGGGTAAGTATGCGTTTAATATTCATGGCTCTTTATTACCAAAGTATCGTGGAAGAACACCGCATGTTTGGAGCATTATCAACAATGAACCCAAAACCGGGTTAACCATTCACCTGATTGATGAAGGATGTGATACAGGTGATATTGTTCTTCAGAAAGCATTTGATATTACAAATGATATGACAGGCGCAGATGTGCTGAAAAGGTTTGAAGAATTATACCCTTCAGCAATCAATGACGTGTTGGCCACTGCTGCTGCAGGAAAGATTCAGTCGCAAACTCAGGACCCTGCTAAAGCTACTTATTTTGGCAAGCGAACACCTGAAGACGGATTGATCAACTGGCATTGGCAGAAAGAAAGAATCTATAATTGGGTCAGGGCACAAGCCAGGCCTTATCCCGGAGCCTTCAGTTTTTATAAAGCGAGTAAGATCATTATTCACAAGATTGAAATGAATGATTCTGGATTCCATTACGAAGAGGAAGACGGTAAGATCCTCGATCTGGTAGATGGGAAACCAGTAATAAAAACACCTAACGGCGCTATTAGCCTTGTTGACTTTGAGTTAAATTCACTGGAAGAATTTATTAAGGGAGAGATTTTACATGCATGATATCAAGATAGGAAAGTACACAATTGGTGATGCTCATAAGCCTTTCATCATTGCCGAAATGTCGGGCAATCATAATCAATCCATTGAAAGAGCAAAGGAGATTATTGATGCTGCCGCAGCCTGCGGTGCACATGCCATCAAGTTTCAAACCTATACACCCGATACGCTAACCATCAATGTCAAGAAAGGATTGTTTTATATCAGTGATCCAAAATCACTCTGGTATGGACAAACCTTGTACGACTTATACAAAGTAGCCTATACACCGTGGGAATGGCATGCAGAATTGTTTGAGCATGCAAAATCAAAAGATATTATTCCATTCTCTTCTCCTTTTGATGAAACATCAGTTGATTTTTTGGAGAGCTTGAATGTGCCGGTGTATAAGATCGCTTCTTTTGAAAACAATCATCTACCTCTTTTAAGAAAAGTTGCCCAAACAGGTAAGCCCGTGATTGTATCAACAGGTTTATCAACTGTCGCTGGTATTCATGAAGCGGTGACTACATTGAGAGACGCAGGCTGTAAAGATCTAATACTGCTTAAATGCACAAGCTCTTATCCGTCTACCCCTGAAAATACCAACCTCTTGACCATTCCTCATATGCGTCAGTTGTTCCATTGTACTGTAGGCCTTTCGGACCATACAATGGGAATTGGGGTGCCCCTCGCAGCGGTTGCTTTAGGTGCAAGAGTGATTGAAAAACATTTTACGTTGCGACGTGCCGATGGTGGTGTCGATTCAACGTTTTCATTGGAGCCTGAGGAACTAAAAGCCCTTGTCATTGAAAGTGAAAGAGGTTTCCAGGGAATGGGCAAAGTATCGTATGACATACTGCAAACAGAAAAGAACAGCCTTCGTTTCAAACGTTCTCTCTATATCGCAGAAGATGTGAAGAAGGGTGAAGTGTTTACAGAGAAAAATGTGCGGATCATTCGTCCTGGCGACGGATTGCATCCTCGGTATTTACCTGATATTTTGAATCGTTATGCTGCTTCTGATATCGAGAAGGGAACACCTGCAACCTGGGATCTAATCAATTAAAATATGCTGCTTCAAACTGACAGAATCTATCTTAAAATTCTTTCCGAAGAGAATGTATCTCCCGATTATCACCAATGGCTGAACGATTACGAGATCACCCGCTTTTTAGAAAGCCGCTGGAAATATCAAACGCGTGATTCTGTATTGGACTATATCCATTACATCAACAAAAGTGAGAACGATGTATTGTTCGGAATGTTTTTGCTGAATGAGAAAAAACATATTGGTAATATCAAGATCGGGAGTATCAACTGGATGCACCGCAATGCTGATGTGGGTTTGTAGATCGGTGACCGGAGTGCATGGGGAAAGGGATATGGAACAGACGCCATTCGCCTAGCTACCAAATATGCTTTTGAAAGTTTAAATCTTCATAAACTCATTGCAGGCATTTATCGTGGTAATGAAGGTTCGTACAAAGCATTTATTAAAGCCGGATGGTCAGATATTGGAATTATGAAAGAGCATCGCTTTTTTGAAGGAAAATATATAGATGAATACCTGGTAGAAATAATCTCTTCTGCAAAATGAAACTACAAAAGCCTGATAAAATTTTCTTTTTCACCGGTGCTTCTGCATGGATTCCGGATGCTATCCAATTTGCAAAATCAAATGGTATCGAATGTCATGTGTTTGCGGTTTCAAGACATTTGGATGAACTATTCGGAGACACAGGAAAAACGTTTCGTGAGATTTTGACTGAAAGAAATATCTCCTGGTTTCATTGCGATGATATTAACAACAGCAAAGAGCTCAAGGAGTTGGCAACGAAAAACAGCATTGGTATCGGTTTAGGAGAAGCTTATACTTTCTCAACCGAAACACTTACTCTATTCGACCGCCACATTTTCGATTTCATGACCATCCGGATGCCTAAATACAGGGGTGGAGCTCACTATACCTGGCAAATACTTCAACAAAACCGCATCGGTGCCTGGTATATTCAAATCGTAAATGAAGAAATGATACCAGGAGGTTATGATACAGGTGAAATTGTAAGTACCCATGAATATATTATTCCATCCTGGGCAAGAATACCTGCTGATTATTTTAAGGTAGCTGATGTTGAAGGTTTGAATGCATTTAAAAAATTTATCGAGGAGATTCTAGCCGGCAACGATTTTCCACTCAGTATACTACAAGAAAACTTTTCGCTTTACTTACCGCGTCTTTATACGTTAAAGCATGGTTATATAAACTGGTTCTGGAAAGGAGAGGAGATTGAACGTTTTATTTGTGCTTTTGATGAACCTTATGCAGGTGCTTCGACTTTTTGTAACGGTCAAAGAATCTTTCTTAAGTCGTGCCAATTGGAGAAAGGAGAAGGGAGTTTTCATCCTTTTATGAATGGTTTGGTTTACAGAATAAATAACAATAAGGTTTTCATTGCTGTGAATAATGGCACTATCATAGCCGAAAAACTGTTGAATGAACAAGGACAAAACAGCCTATCCTCTCTTAAGATTGGTTACAGGTTTTATACTCCATCTCATTTGCTAGAAGATGCCATGCTTTTTAATGCTGAATACACTTCGCAAGGATTAAAATAATATGCAGAATTTTACCAAGCAATCCAGCGCCCAAAGAATGATGCACTTTATCGAAAGTGTATACCCACTCCAACGAATGATCAATTCAGAAGGTTTGGACGAAGCTTTTTCCATTGTAAAAAGTCAAATCCCGCAAACCATTATACACGAATATCCTGCTGGGATGGAATGTGGGGATTGGATTGTTCCCAAAGGATGGAAAGTGATGCAAGCATGGATGCGGGACAAGCATGGAAATGAGATCACGAATTTTGAACATCACCCGTTATTTGTAGCTGCCTATAGCGAACCGGTGAGTGGACGGTTTACGAAAGAAGAAATAGCAAAGCATATGCGCTATCACCCTACAAAACCGGGTAATTATTTTTTAGAGCATCGCAACGCATATAATTACAAATTGGTTGATTGGGGCATTACATTGCCAAAAAATCTTTGGAATAATTTGCCAGATGATGAATATGAACTTCATATTGATATTGAATGGAGTGAACGGTCTATGAAAGTGGCGGAAGTCTTTGTACAAGGCCAGTCTGATGAAATTATTTCTATCAGTGCGCATATTGATGAAATATGTAATGATAACTTGAGTGGCTGCGCTGTAGGAATGGAATTGATCCGTTACATCCAACAATTAAAGAATCCAAAATATTCGTACCAACTATTATTAGTTCCGGAAACCATTGGGACTTTCTTTTACGTCTTTAATAATCTGGATCGTGTAAAAAAGACCATCGGAATGTATAATCTTGAAACGGTGGGCTCGGGAGAGAATTGGGTGCTGAAAAAAGCTTTTACAAAAGGTAGTTATATCGAGCAATGTTTGAAATGTGGATTAAAAAATACAGGTGTTTCTTTTAGAGAAATTGATTTTTTTGATGGCTATGGTAATGATGAGAGGGTATATGAATGGCCAACATTGAAAATTCCAGGAGTTGCTTTGCAACGCTTTCCTTTTCATGAGTATCATTCCGGGGAAGATACGCCCGATAACATCGATCAATCGTTATTATGTGAGGCTTTGAGTATTTCGATCCAATTCGTTGATGTGCTGGAAAAAGATTATGTGCCTGAATATACTTCTCCAATTCCACCGTGGTTGTCACGTCATAACCTTTATTATGACAGTAAGGAAGATGCATCTAAATTTCACAAGTTCAATAATTTAGTATTGTTTAATATAAATGGTATAAACTCAATTACTGATTTAGCTATTGGGAGTAATCTGACATTTGATGAAGTTTATAACTACCTTCATTCATTCATGCAGAAAGGCTTTATAGTGAGTAAATTAAAAGGTAAATAATCATAAATGAACTACGAAGAAAGGCAAAGTGATTACTATGAAAAGAACCCCACGTGGCATGAGGAAGACTCTCCGTGGAAAGCTCAACAGGTGTTAAGAATGATAAAAAAGAATAACCTGCCAGTAGAGAAAATATGCGAGGTCGGTTGTGGTGCCGGCGAAATTTTAAACCAGCTACATAAACAACTGACGACGACAGAGTTTGAAGGCTATGAGGTGTCGCCTGATGCCTTTACTATTGCGAAACCTAAAGAGAAAGAACGTCTTTCCTTTTATTTGCAGGACTTCATTGCGGCTGGTAAAGATGGATATGACATCCTCTTAGCGATAGATCTTATAGAGCATCTTGAAGCGAAGTTTACTTTTCTTCGTAACTTCAAGTATAAAGGTACCTATAAGATTTTCCATTTTCCATTAGATCTTTCAGCTCAATCAGTGTTGCGCAATTCCCCGTTAAATCATAAGCGTGAAAAAGTTGGACACGTTCATTATTACACCAAGGATTTAGCTCTTGTTACCCTGCGTGAAACAGGATATGAGATTCTAGATTGGTACTATACTGGTAGTTCCATTGATCTGACATCCGCCTCATTGCCCTCAAAGGTGGCCAAAATACCTCGTAAACTACTCTTTAAATTATTCCCTGATTTTACTGTTCGCCTTTTAGGAGGTTATTCTCTGTTAGTACTTGCTAGATAACTATGCCAGGATTTAAGACAGCTGGTATTAATATCAGTTTACGGGCTCTTGAAGTTGCGTCTAAATTCACATTAACCATAATAATTACCGCGTTTGGGAATGAGACTTTATTGGGGGATTATTCAATAGTATTAACAACTGTAACTATTGCGTATTTATTCCTGGGAATGGATTTTTATACATTTAGCCATCGGGAAATAATACAACATCCATCTCAAAGCAGAGGGAAAATGATTTATGATCAGATTGCATGGGGCCTATTTATTAGCGTTTTTGTAATTGTCTTATTTTTCTTGATAGGGCAGTTTAATCCTGAGTTTCCGTTTTTGTACCACGGATTTTATGTGATGTTGTTACTTCCATCCGAATTCATTAATCAAGAGATATATAGATTTTTGATCTTATTCGGTAAAACTTCTCTAGCTAATTTAATGTCGTTTATCAGAAACGGATTTTGGGTGCTCCTGCTTGGAGGTATCCTTTATTTTGACTTAAACGACTTTTCTTTGGAACTCCTTATTGGATCTTGGGCATTATGTTCATGGATTGCCTTTTTTATCGGTCTTTATTTATTAGGGAAGTTTCAAAAACTCTCGGTTCATCTATTATCACCAATAAATATTTCATGGTTAAAACAAGGATTAATTAGTGCTCTACCTTTCTTTGTTAGTACGTTATTCTTAAAGGTACTGGAATTTGCAAATAGGTATATTCTTCTGCATTTTAGTTCTAAATCTACAGTGGGTGTATTTGTCTTTTATGCCCAGTTTGCTAGCATCATTAATATATTACTAAACGTTGCAGTGTTGGCGGTGTATTACCCTAAGTTTCTCCATCTAGCTAACAACAATAAAGAATTGATCAAGATTAGAAATAAGTGTAGAACTATAATTACTCTAAGCTATCTTTTGCTCGGTCCACTATGTTATGTCTTCCAGTCTTATTATCTTCAATACTTTGCCAACGATCGTCTGGAATTGAAGAATAATTTGAATATATACTGGCTGGTATTGTTGGGGAGTTATTTCTCCAGTTTAACAGTACTAAGTGATTATGTTTTATATACAAAACATTTTGACAAGGTTCTCGCCTACGTTACAATAATCACTGGGACGCTCTCATTCCTAATTGTTTTTTTTATGACAAAGTACTTAGCCCTATTTGGGGTGGCCTTAGGTACAGCAATAAGCTTTTTTGTTTTGTGGTTATTTAAATATTATTATGAAAGAGCAGCACTTTCAGTCGATTGCAATCGTTGAAACTAATTTCCAGTACTCGATAGCCGCCTATTTGAAAAATAATTTTTCGAATGAGCTAGGTCAGGTTTATATTTTAGATTTAAGAGATCTGGAAGATTTTGATCAACCTGACGGAATTAAAAGATTTTTCAATTTCAACAAGCCTAGCCAGTATGGTAGGACACTCAGAGACTTATTTTCTAAATCTCGGATAGAACTTTCATGTGAACTACTGATTTCTACATTCAATGCCGGTATGAATTGTAGATATCTTACTACTATAATCAAACACAAAAAAAAAATATTGATTGATGATGGTATAGGGACTGCAGTTTATGTTATTTCTCATGATTATAGCCTGAAAGAAAGATTTGCCTTTCCTAAATTTCTTTTTCTTACCCTTTGTACAACTATTCGATATCTTAAAATGCCATCCTTTTTCCCCCTAAAGACAGTATCAGAATATTTTTCTGTGTATTATGATAAGTTACCCAATGTCAGAACTCGGAATATTTCTGAGTTATTTACTTTAAAGATTTCTAGTTCTGCGTTGACTGATAAAGTGGCTTTTATAGGCGCCCCTTTGGTAGAGTTCGGCCTTATTTCAAAAAAAAAATACATCAATATTGTTCGGGAAATTTGCAATCTAAATAATTGCTCGGTTGATTATTATTTGCATAGAGACGAACAACATAAAGAAATTAGTGATAATTGCTTCATCATAAGAAATGGGGTTAGTATTGAGGAGTTTTTCCTCAAAAATGGATTTCCAAAGAAAGTTTATGCGTTCACATCAAGTGCTCTGTTAAATCTGGCAGCTATGAAGAAACAAGGGTTAGAAATTGAGCTTTATTTTATAGATGAACCTTTAAACCAATATCAATATAGCTTAATAAAAAAATGTTTATTATTTTTTAAAATACAACCTCATTGTTTATTTTCTTAGCAAATATTTTTTTAAGTTCATTCATTATCGTCTGTTACAAGATAAAACAGTTTTTGGCCAAAACTTCACTGTTAGAGGTTGGAATAGTTTCGAGTTTAGTGAGTCCGTCTATACCAGTATTGGGCTTAGATTCGCAATGGATATATAATCAACCAGTTTTCTTTTATGTTGTTATTGGAGGCTATCTAGCGCTAGCAATCCGTACAAAAAAACCTTTTTTAAATGTTTTCAATTGGAAACTGATATTAGGATACGTTCGTATCCCTTTATTCTTGATTTTCAGCTTGATTTTTTGTTCTTTATTACGGCATATTGTTAATAATCAGGAACAGATATTTTCTTATCCTGATTTTATCAATTCTATCATCATTTTTGTTGTAATGATTCTTTTAAGTAACAAGTTTTTTGTCAATTTTTCCGTTAAAGAGTGTTATACAAAGTGCAGTGATGTACTATTTTTTGCGATTTGTTTTAACGTGATTTTAGCGACTTTTTCTTATTTGCATATAGAACCAATTCGAAGTATCCACAACCTTTTTTATAATTTCAGCTATACTGAGGATGGAGTAACATATAACTTATTAGAACAGCAAGCTCTTTCTTCGCACTTTGGAGTATTTGCAACTTTCAGTGCACAAAATCAATTTGGTGCGTTTTCATATTTGATGTTGATAATCTTTAGTTTTTTTCGAGAAAAGCACATTATTACGAGTTCAAAATTTTTGCTAACAGCTATCTTCTTGTTATTAATTGCTATTGCCAGTGAGTCTAGAACTACCTTGATGTTCTTTACTTTAGTTTCAATATTTCTAATATTTCGGTTTTACAAAGTAGGAGCTATTTTCGTAGCTCCTTTTTTGGTCGCTGCATTTATTCTAATTATGCCCTATTTAGGTGAGCGGGTGTCGTTTTTGTTTGGGGGTTCTTCGGATGATTTCGTTGAGTTAACCGAAAAGCAGAGGCTGTTTTTTTGGTTATCTTTTTTTGAGCGTATTCAAGAAGAAAAGTTATTTATCGTACTAGGATTGAATTCATCAAGAGAAGGAATTGAGTTTTTTGAAAGCGGCTATCTAAACATGATAGTGCGAGGAGGCGTTTTGTCGGCCATTTTGTATTTTTTGACTATCTACAAAGGTCTGAAATCGAGCCAGGGATTGATTAAACATTATTTTTTTATTTTTCTCATTTTAGAAGTTATACAAGGAACTTTTATCAGTTTCCGAATGAATATTTTAAATGGATTTCTGGTGGGGTTTGTTCTTAGCTTAAAATATAAATCGCTATACCCTAATGCGAATAGCCCACATATTGCCATCGATTGACCATTGCGGCCCCAACTTGATTGCACGAGGGATTGTAAACAATTTGCCTGCGTCAGTTGAAGTTTCTGTACTTTATTTTCGTCATTCAGGAGATTTGTCTTTTAAGAATGAGGCTCAGCTGCTACGCTTTCCATATTACGGTCAATTGAATGATTTTGATTTGGTTCATACGCACATGTTCAAGCCGGATATGTTAGCTTATCTTTCGAACAAGCACATTTGGGTATCTACAGTCCATACAGATATAGCAGAAGATTTCAAGCATAAATTTGCCAAATCGCCGACAAAAAGACTCCTATTTACTAAGTTGTGGCAGAAAGCGATTAGTAAAGCAGATTGTGCAGTATTCCTAACGGAATTTCACAGAAGAAAATACCTTTCGGGTTATGATGCTAACACTACGGTAATTAATAACGGTTTATCATTTGAAGATGCATCAATTGGAGGTGATTCACAAATTTTGAAACATCTCAAACAACTAAAAGAACAAGGTAAGACCATATTAGGTAATTCTTGTCGTGTTGTTTCTGGGAAAGCTATTGACCAGGTTATGAATTTTCTGGCAGAATCGGTAGATAATATACATTTTGTACTATTTGGAGACGGCTCTCATTTGGAGCAATTGAAACAAATAGCTAAGTCCTTATCAATTGACTCCAAGATTTCTTTTATGGGGAATGTTGATAGAGCCAGTATGTATTACCGCTATTTCGATTTTTTCTTGTTTACTTCTTATACAGAAGGGCTACCGGTATCGTTGATCGAAGCTGCGAGTTCTGCAATTCCAGTCATATGTTCTGATTTGCCTCCTATCAGAGAAATTTTCGATGAAAACGAAATTTGTTATTTTACCAATAATGATCTTATATCGCTTAAAAATGCCTTTATTAAGGCACAAGCTAACCAAATGAGCTATGCCAACAATATTAAAAGTGCTTACGAGAAAAAACTCACTGCTTCGGTAATGAGCAATAAATATTTTGAATTGTACACACATTTATTAAACAAAAATAAAATATGAAAAAAGTTCTAGTTTGTGGTGCAGGGGGCTTCATCGGGGGCCATTTAGTCAATAGGTTGAAGAAAGAAGGTTTTTGGGTGAGAGGTGTTGATATCAAGCATCATGAGTATAATAATGTTGACGCCGACGAATTTATCATCGGAGATTTGCGTAACCCGCAAGTTGCCGATGAGGTTGTGAAGGGAATTGACCAGGTGTATCAATTGGCAGCAGATATGGGAGGGGCTGGATACATTTTTACTGGCGATCATGATGCCAATGTTATGCATAACTCTGCACTTTGTAATCTTAATGTGCTTGAAGCATCAATTAAAGAGGGGGTTAAAAAAATCTTTTATTCGTCTTCGGCATGCATGTATCCTGAATATAATCAATTAGATCCTAATAATCCCAAATGTTCTGAACAGTCGGCATATCCTGCAGCTCCAGACAGTGAATATGGATGGGAGAAACTGTTTAGTGAAAGATTATATTTTGCCTATCAGCGAAACTATGGGATAAATGTGAGGGTAGCTCGATTCCATAACATTTTTGGACCTTATGGTACATGGGAAGGAGGCCGAGAAAAAGCTCCTGCAGCACTTTGCAGAAAAGTGGCTGAAGCTTTGGACGGTGGTACCATCGAGGTATGGGGTGATGGGTTGCAGACAAGATCTTTTTTATATGTAGATGAATGCATCGAGGGTGTTAGGCGGCTAATGGAATCCAATTTTTCTGGCCCGGTCAACATCGGGTCTGAAGAAATGATAAGTATCAATGATTTCGCAAAAATGGCTATAGATATATCTGGAAAAAATATTTCGATAAAAAACATTAATGGTCCAACCGGTGTTAGAGGCAGAAACAGTGACAATAAACTTATCAAAGAAAAGCTTGGATGGGAACCTAATATGCGCCTGAGAGAAGGAATGGAGTTAACTTATCAGTGGATTCTGGATCAAATTACGAAGAAGAAGACTACAGAAAAATTGGTAAAGAAGTCATTAATATAGAGGATAAGATCGTGAGATATTTAATTATTACCCAGGCTTTTTGGCCCGATACGGTCTCGACTGCTCAGCATCTGATGGATCTAGCAGTTCACCTTAAAGAAAACGGTCACGAGGTAGATGTTTTTACCAGTATTAACGCTTATGAAGATCCTTCTGTCAAATTTTCAAAGAAAGAGATAAGGCAGGGAATTAAAATTAAGAGAATTAGAAACACGTCTTTTGGAAAAGGTTTCGTGTTTGGAAGGTTGCTTGATTTTATTAGCTTTAATCTTATATTGTTTTTTCGACTAATCTTTATAAAAAGGAGAAGGTATGATGCATTTATTGGTATGACATCACCACCTTTAGTCTCTTTTATTGGAGTTATTGTCGCAAAGTTTAAAAAAATTCGCTTTTATTATTGGGCGATGGATTTACAGCCTGAGCTAGCAATAACATCCGGACTTATAAAGAAAGGCTCAACTTTGGCGAGCATTATGACTGCAATGGGGAATCATATTATAGTTAATTCGGATGGTATTATTGCATTAGATAAGTACATGAAAGAATACTTAATTAAGCGTGGCGCTAAAGCTAGCAGTGTTGCAGTTATTCCAGTATGGCCAGTTATGGACCAAGTTTTTAGAGGTAATCGAAAAGACAATCCTTTTAGGAAGATGCAGGGATTCCAAGATAAGATTGTGATAATGTACTCAGGGAATCATTCAGTTGTTCATCCTTTAGATACTTTACTTGAAGCTGCAAAATTTTTGCAAGTTGATGAACGTTTCTTGTTTGTTTTTATAGGGGGTGGCGTTCGTAAAAAGGATGTAACTACATTTAAACATCTTCATTCCTTAAATAATATTATTCAACTTCCTTATCAACCGCGGGAGGAGATTCATTTTTCTTTGGGTTCCTCCGACATTCAAGTAGTTATTTTAGGTGAAAACCAAGTTGGATATACGCATCCAAATAAGGTTTATGGAGCAATGTTTATTTCAAAGCCTATTTTGTATATAGGGCCGCTGACTTCACATATAACTGACATACTAAACAATTGCCCTGGCAATATTTCGGTAGCACATGGGCAGCATCAGTTACTAGTTGAAAACTTGTTATGGTTTGCTTCATTATCCGATTCTGAAAAAGAACAAATAGGACAAATTAACGAAAGCTATGCCTTAGCGAACTTTCTGCCTATTGACTTAAAGAATAAAATGCTTAGCCAGCTAAGTAGTCAAAGTATATAGCTGAGTGTTCTAGTAAGCACTATTTCTGTATGTTGGATATCAAGTATGAATAATGTAAATGGAGAAAACTAACAGGATCTATGTTGCAGGGCATAGAGGTATGGTGGGATCTGCGATAGTTAGGAAGTTAGAGAAAGAGGGGTATACCGATATCGTTACCAGGACATCCAGTGACTTGGACCTTCGCAACCAAGATGCAGTTAATACCTTCTTTAGAAAAGAAAACCCGGAATACGTTTTTCTTACCGCAGCTAAAGTTGGAGGTATCGTAGCTAACAATACTTACCGTGCAGAGTTTATTTATGAAAACTTGATGATAGAAGCTAATGTTATACATGCAGCATATAGTTCCGGCGTTAAAAAATTGATGTTTTTAGGCTCATCATGTATTTATCCAAAGCTTGCACCTCAACCGTTAAGAGAAGAATACATTCTTTCAGGCTATCTTGAATCAACTAATCAGTCATATGCCATTGCAAAAATTGCAGGGATTGAAATGTGTGATTCATATAGAGCACAATATGGCTGCAATTTTATTTCTGTAATGCCTACTAATCTTTATGGGCCTAATGATAACTATGATCTGAATAATTCACATGTGCTTCCTGCTCTGCTAAGAAAGTTTATCACTGCTAAGAAGGTAGGGCAACCTTCAGTTACTATTTGGGGAACAGGAACTCCAAGACGAGAATTTTTACATGTGGATGACCTGGCTGATGCATGCTATTATCTTATGCTTCATTATGATAAAAAGGGCTTAGTTAATGTGGGACTTGGTGAAGATATCAGCATTAAAGAATTGGCGGAGATGATCAAGAAAATTACCGAATATACTGGTGAACTGGTATTTGATACCAACAAGCCAGATGGCACACCAAGAAAATTAATGGATGTTTCTAAGCTACATACATTAGGATGGAAAGCTAAGATATCTTTAAGGGATGGTATTACCCAAGTATATGCAGAAGTTAAAGATAACTGGTAATTCAGTCGACACAAAGTTTTGATTAGTCTGCTTGTTTATTTACCTTGAAATAATATGAAAACATTTTTATTGGGCTGTTTGAGCTTGCTGTGCATGTATTGTGCTACTGCCCAGTTCTCCTCCCTGCCATCCAACTTAAGCAATATCCGCTCCTCCGATATTTCGGATGAGCAACTCACCCTCATTGCCACCCAAATGGTACAAAGGGGCATTGATGATAATACCGTATATCAACTCCTCATTCAAAGAGGTATGGTGGTTACAGAGGCGTCTACGTTAATAGAAAGATTGCAAAGAAAATTATTGACTGTTCCATCCACGAGCAATAACAACAATAGCGTCTTAAATAATTCAACTAGCTACAATACCTTTAGCAATGAAAGATTGCCGAAAGATCTTTTAATACTTGATTCACTGGTCACTGTACCCAATCCTAAAAAAATATTCGGTTTAGAAATTTTCAACAACGGTGTTTTAGATTTCAATCCTAATCTCAAGATCGCCACACCGATGAATTATATCATTGGGCCTGATGATGAGATTTCAATAAACATTTACGGCTACCAGGAGGCGAAATACAATCTGGTGGTGAGTCCTGATGGCGACATCACTATTCCTTTAGTAGGTTCAATTTACGTGAGTGGGTTGACCATGGAACAAGCAACTTCCAAGATCAAGTCCAGATTAGCGAGTGCAGGTTATGCTAATATCAGAACCGGTTTGACCAAAGTGAATGTGAGCCTGGGTCGCATCAGGAGTATCAAAGTGACGATACTTGGTGAAGTAAAGAAGCCAGGCAGCTATACCTTGCCATCATTGGCCACTGCTTTCAATGCGCTGTATTTATCCGGTGGGCCTAATGATATCGGGAGCATGCGAAATATCCAGATCACCCGCAGAGGCAAAGTGATCGATACGCTGGATATGTATGATTTTCTTATTAACGGAAACCAGACCGGTGATATCATGCTGAGAGACCAGGATGTTATACGGATTCCACCTTACCAGGTGAGGGTATCGTTAGAAGGTGAGGTTAAACGTAGTGGTTTATATGAAGTGAAACAAGGAGAAAGTTTAGAAAAGGTTTTGAATTATGCAGGCGGGTTTACTGATAGTGCTTTTACTGCGAGTATCAAAGGGTATAAGCTCACCGACACTGAGAAAAAAATATTCGATATTCCTACCAGCCAGTTCAACAATTATTATCCTTCAAGAACCGAGAGTTTCGTGGTAGGTAAAGTGATAGACCGGTTTACTAACCGGGTTTCTATAAGCGGCTCGGTTTACCTTCCGGGGGAGTATGAGCTAAGCCAAGGAATGAAAGTGAGTGAGCTCTTGAAAAAGGCCCAGGGGTTAAAGGAAGATGCTTACCGCGACAGAGCGTACATCAGGCGATTGCGAGAAGATCTTTCGGAAGAGATGATCTCATTTAGTCCTGCCAATGTTTTAAACGGAACGGAAACTGATGTGCTTCTGAAGCGAGAAGATTCAGTGGCCATTGCGTCTATTTTCGATCTGAAAGAGAATTTCACTGTCAGGGTGAATGGAGAAGTGCGAAATCCAGGTGAATTCCCGTACCGTGAGAATATGAGCGTTAAGGATATTATACTGTTAGCAGGCGGTTTCACCGATGCCGCTGCAGTGCAAAACATTGAAATAGGGAGAAGACTTAAGCAAGATAAATACGATATGAGTGATTTGAAGATAGCTGCGGTCATTTCAATTGATTCACTTAATTCATTAGCAACAAGAGGTGTTGATATAAAGCTTAATCCATGGGATGTAGTTGTGGTTCGGAAAAATCCAGGTTACAGACCACAGGTGAATGTGAAAGTTTTAGGTGAGGTGGTATTTCCAGGTGATTACGTACTCGGGAATAAGAGTGAAAGGGTGAGTGATATTATTAAACGTGCCGGAGGCCTTTCACCGGAGGCTTATACCAATGGGGCATATTTGACGAGAGTGAATGAGAAAGCTAAACAAACAGAAGAAAACGCAGAGATCAGTAAGCTTCAGACACAGTTAATCGATAAGATCCAAACACAAATAAAAGATACTACCAACAAGGTGTCACAGGAAGTATTGAGACCATACGATCAAATTGCTATCAATCTTCATAAAATAATGCAGAACCCCGGCAGTAAAGACGATATCATTTTACAAGAAGGTGACGTGTTAACGATCCCGCAGCAAAAAGCTGAGGTACGTATTAGTGGAGAGGTGCTGTTCCCTACCCAGATAGTTTATGAAGCCGGAATGGATTTCAAGGATTACATCAGCCGTGCCGGAGGATTTACCGACAATGCCCGTAAAAAAAGGATGTATGTGCTTTATCCAAACGGCAATGTGTCCAGGGTGAATAATTTTCTTTTCTTCAAATCATATCCCACACTTTCTCCGGGTGCCGAGATCATTGTGCCCAGAGCCAGTGACCGCAAGAGAACGCCTTTAACAACCGGAGAATTAATTGGTGTGACGGCAGCCATTACTTCGATGGGTGGTGTGCTGATCGCTTTAATCAATTCACTGAATAAATAAATCATGTCTAAAGAAGCCGTTTCAATACGAGATGTAGCGGATGGTATCTCCAATCTCACCCGTTGGATCATCTCTAAATGGTTGATCATTTCAATAACGGGGTGCCTGTTTGGCGTTGGCGGTATTTTATATGCATGGTTTAAAAAGCCAACTTATGTTGCTGAACTGACGTTTGCGCCGGAGAATAATAAATCTTCGGGTTTAGGTGCATACGCTGGGCTGGCCGCACAATTTGGTTTTGATATTGGTGGTGGTGGCGGATTCTTTTTTGAAGGTGATAATTTACTGGAGTTTTTTAAAAGCAAGATGCTCATAGAAACGGCATTATTAACGCCAGTAAAGACAGGCACTAATGAAACGCTTTTAATCAATCATTATATCCATACTTCGGCATGGAAAGATAAGTTGCGAAAAAACCCGCGGTTGAGTGGCGTGCGGTTTCAATTGCCTTATGAAAAGAATGATCGCATCCGCGACAGTGTAATGAAGGAGATCATAATGGAGATCAACAAAAAGTTGATCATAGATAGGGTTGATAAGAAGTTGAGTATCGTTATTGCCAAGATCGAGACACAGGATGAAATATTCTCGAAGCTTTTTGTGGAAACGATCGTTGCTTCGGGTATAAATTATTACATCGATTACCGCAGTAAAAAGAGCAGGGAGAATGTGTTGATCCTTGAACGGCAAACAGATTCGGTAAGAAATATTCTGCATGGAAATATTGCATCGGTTGCATCATCGACAGATCTTAATGTTAACCCGATCAGGCAAGTTGCGAAAACCGGGGCGAGGAGAAGAGAGATAGATGTGCAGGCAAATTCACAGCTATATGCGGAGTTATTAAAGCAACTGGAGCTTTCCAGGATCGCATTGCGTAAGGAAACGCCATTGATCGAAATTATAGAGCGCCCTTATTACCCGTTACAGAAAATAAAACCCGGCAGGTTAAAAACCGGGATTATCTGGGGTATCACGGGAGTTGTTGTCGCTGTCATTATTTTAGTTGCCATGCGATGGTTTAAGATAGAGTATGCTAAAGCTAAAGTTTAAATAGATGAGCCAGATAAAGACTCAAAAGGATTGGACAGCGTTAGAGGTGGGCCGTTTTTGGGACTGGATGAACCAAACGAAAAGAGTGCAGTATTTCTCTGAAGGAATAGGTGATGGATTGGTTAAGTTTTTCGGACAGCATATCAGTCTCAAAGGTGATGTATTAGATTTTGGATGTGGTACCGGGTATTTTTTGAGTAAACTCCCCAAGCAATGTACTCTACATGGTTTGGACTTTTCTTTTTCGTCTGTAGACAGTGCAAAAGCATTATTAGCATCCAAAGCGAATTTAGGAGAGGTTGTATTCGTGCAGGATCTGCCGAGTAGTTTTCCGACGGATAAGTTTGATGTTATCTTCCTGATAGAAACGATCGAGCATTTAAATGATTTTTTTTTAGACAGTGTACTACAAGAGTTGCACAGATTATTAAAGCCTGGCGGGAGGTTGGTGATCACCACTCCACATAATGAAGACATAGATGCTCATACTGTATATTGCCCTTTTTGCGATAGTGAGTTCCATCATATGCAGCATATGCAAAAGTTCACCGTACAAAGTATGACGGAGCTTTTGAAAAAGTATCATTTCAATGTGCTTAATTGCTTTGCCGATGATCTTTATAAATACCAGTTCCCGGTTAAATACGCGGTAAAAGAACTTGGTAAATTAGTTCTCAATCCTATTTTAAAGTTAAACAAGCCTCCTTTTCTAAAGCCTAACTTAGTAGCGATTGTTACCAAAGACCAGTAAGTATTTTGCGATCTTTTTTGATGGCAAGAAAAGGCTCTTCACTAATATAGTCTCACTCTATTTTTTACAGGGAATCAACTATCTCATCCCTTATCTTGTTCTCCCGCTTCTTTCCCGGAAGTTAAATGTGAGCGAGATGGGAATGTATTTTTATTTACTCGCCGTTATCGGGTATGCAAATACAGTAGTAACGTATGGGTTTAATCTTACTGCAACAAAGAACATTTCCCAAAATATCAATCGATTTGAAAAACTGAAGGCTATCTTTTCAGAAACCATCTCGTCCAAGCTTTTACTGAGTATGGTTTCGGCTGCAGGGGTTTACCTTTTTTTACAAAGCAGCAAGGATGTACATTCTTTACGGTTCGGTTTAGTTATTTGCGTTTATTTACTATCAAGCGCATTCATAGTGGACTGGCTTTTCCAGGGATTGGAACAAATGTATTTTGCTGCGTTATTGAATGTCATCGCTAAGGCAGTATTTTTTGTTGCCGTTGCGTTCACTGCTGATCTTACCTTAGAAACTGTACTTGTTTATTTAAGTATTAGCAATATCATTTCCGCTATTCTGTATATAGCTCTTGCTAAATATAAACATGGGTTAAGCTTTTCATTATCCAGCTTTTATTCGATAAAGCGAACACTTAACGAGGGATGTTTTTTTTTTCTGAGCCAAATGCTTGTTTTGTTTTACACTACGATCAATGTAATCGTTCTTAAACATTTGTCCTCACTGGAGGATGTTTCTGTTTATTCATTTGCAGAAAGACTATTTTATTTTTTTAGTGCAGTATTCTTTCCGTTAAGCAGCGCATTGTTTCCGAGGTTTGCCTCTTTATACCAGGCAGATAGAAAAAAGTTCGAGGCTCTTTTTCATAAGGTTTTCAAAATATATTTTATTGCAGGTATTGGTTTTGCGGCTTTCTGCATTGGGTTTGCGCCGTACATGGTGATGGTCATTGCGGGTAATGAGAATAGCACTTCTATCATTTGCCTTCGGATTATGGGTCTTGCCATTCCTTTGGTGCCCCTGGGTGCTTTGTATTCACAACTTTCGGTAATTACGAATGCATCAAATAAGCTGGTGCAGGTATTATTGATAGTAGCTTGTGTAAATGTGATATTATGTTATCCTGTCATCAAGTTATATTCGATCTATGGTTTAGCCAGCCTCACTGTGGTTGTTTATTTTTTGGTTGCATTTCTTTTACATTTTAAACTAAAGCCTCTTATTCGATAATGTGCGGCATTGCAGCATTTTTTGATTTCACTAAAAAGTCGGGTCTAGATACCCTTAAAGCCATCACCGATACTGTTACGCATCGTGGCCCCGATTCGTCAGGATATGAATTAATTGAAACTGCCGAAGCTAATGTTGGTTTAGGGCATAGGCGATTATCCATCATTGATCTTTCTGAGGCAGGGCATCAACCTATGTTCAACAAAGCCGGTGATGTATGTATCATTTTCAATGGAGAGATATACAATTATAAGGAACTAAAAACGGAGCTTGAGTCAAAAGGCTTATCATTCAGATCGAATTCAGACACAGAAGTGATACTGGAAGCTTATTCAATTTACGGGATCGAATGCATTCATAAATTCATCGGGATGTTTGCATTCATATTGTATGATCGTCAAAAAAACAAAGTTTTCATTGTTAGAGACAGAGCCGGCGTAAAGCCCTTATACTATTCTTTTCAAAATAGTGTATTCATTGCGGGATCAGAGTTGAAAGTACTGATGGCACACCCTGCATTTGTGAAGAAGCAAAATCACAATTCAGTTTTCAGCTTTATCAATTACGGATATATCCCTGCTTCGAATACTATTTTCCAAAATGCTCATAAACTTCAAGCTGGTCATTATATTGAATTGAACCTTTTGACAAAACAACATACCGAACATTGTTATTGGGATGCGGTTGAATTTTATAAAACGGGTACCCTACAGATAAGTCTTCCTGAAGCGGAAGAACAACTGGAGTCTTTGCTCCTGGGTGCATCGAAGTACAGGATGGTAGCTGATGTACCGGTAGGCGTTTTTTTAAGTGGCGGTTATGATAGCAGCCTGATCACTGCCATGTTGCAGAAGCAGTTTGGAAATATCAGAACATTCTCTATAGGTTTTGAAGAGGCTGGTTATAACGAAGCTGCAGACGCCAAAAAAGTGGCTGCATATCTAGGGACAATTCATACTGAAAAATATTGTTCAAAAAAGGAAGCCCAGGATATCATACCTACACTCTCGTATTACTATGATGAACCTTTCGGCGATGCTTCGGCGATCCCTACTATATTGGTTAGTAAGTTAGCAAAGGAGTATGTAAAGGTATCCCTGTCTTCTGATGCCGGAGATGAATTGTTTGGCGGTTATAATAAATACAGTAATGCGCTTCTATCGCAACAGTTCAAAAGAAAGGTCCCGGTATTTGCTCAAAAAATTGCAGGGATAGCCTTTGCAAATCTTCCTGTTTCCGTTATATCAAAAGTCAGAAAGAAATACACGCCTAAAGATCTAATCAATAAATTTTCAAAAGCACTCACGGAAAACCTGGATGCCTTTGGAGTGATGCATCTTATTTCAAAATCATATGGTGATGAGAAAAGTCTAAAGAAGTTATTTGGGCCTCCGGTGGATTTCGCCAGCTCTAATTTTAATTCTATTAATGAATTAAAGGGATACGGTGATATTACGAGAATGTTGGCAGTGGATTATAAAACCTACCTGGTAGATGATATTCTTACAAAGGTGGACAGGGCTACCATGTCGGTTTCGTTGGAGGGAAGAGAGCCATTATTGGATCACCGGTTGCTGGAGTTTGCTGCGAAGTTGCCTGATGAGTACAAAATAAAGGGCCTGTCGAAGAAAGTTATTCTAAAGAATATCACACACAAATACCTTCCTAAGCAGATCATGGACCGACCTAAGATGGGCTTTGGTGTTCCTGTTGCAGAGTGGATGAGAGAAGACCTGAGAGACCTATTTGATGAGTATATTTCAACCGCCAGGCTGAAAAACGCCGGGATATTCAACGATAAAAATATCCTGGATTGGAAACATAAGTACTATGCAGGTGATACTTCCTACTTTACTACACTTTGGTATATTTTCAATTATATGATGTGGCATGAGCGCTGGTCGTAAAAAAATTTTATTTATTATACCTGCCTTAAGAAATGGGGGTACAGAAAAAGTGGCCTACACTTTATTCAATAACCTGGATGACAAAAAGTTCAACAAAATTTTCCTAATTCTGGATCGCGTTTATTCTGAAAATTTTACTTTGAGTAAAGATTTTGTTGAATTACATAAGCCTAATGTGCTTCAGTCCGCACTTACGTTGAGAAGAGAGATCAATGCACAAAAGCCGGATATTATTGTTGGTTTTATAGATCACCTGAACGTATTGCTTGCATTGTTTAAAAAGCTTCGTTTTTTTAAAGCTACCCTGATACTACGCTCGTCTGTTGTGTTATCGGATTATCTCGTTTCTCAAAAAAAAAGACACATCAGCTTACTTTCCCACTTGTTTTACAAAACTGCAGATCTCATTATATGCCAATCAAAGTATATGATGCAGGATTTCAAAAATAATTTCGGGGTGAGCGATGACCAACTTCGGTTATTATACAACCCGATTGATTTGAATCATTTAACAAGAAGAGGAGACGAAGCCATGCCCATTTCGTTTCACAAAAACCGGTTCAATCTAGTAGCGGTGGGCAATTTAAGGAAGGAGAAGTCTTATTTAAGAATGATCGAGGGCTTTGCTCTCCTGAAAAAAGATAAGTTTCATTTGTATATAGTCGGAGAAGGAGTTATGCGAAATGAAATTGAAGGGAGGATAAAAGAATTGCAACTTGAGGCTTCCATAACATTACTTGGCAATGTTGAAAATCCATTACCGATCATAAAAAATGCAGACCTCTTTATAACCTCTTCATCTATCGAGGGATATTCTAATTCAGTAATAGAGGCCTTTTGCTTTGAAAAACCTGTGATAGCTTTCGCCGATCTTCCCGGAGTTGCTGAATTGGTACAAGATGGCGAAAATGGGTTCCTTGCAACTTCTTCTGCAGGATATGCTGCATGCATAGAAAAAGCTTCGGTTATGGAATTTAATAGGGAAGCATTCCGTTTCATCTTACAGAGGCACGAGCTAAAAACCTGTATGTCGGAATTCAATAAAATTCTGCTGAATGCCTGACAAGGTTTTGATAATCGATCATGGAAAGGATGTGGCTGGTGGTCAACGCAGCCTGGTATCTTTTCTTTCGCTTGCAAAAAAAAACAGCAGACTGGGTTTTGTGGTCCTTCTTAACAGGCAGAATACAGAACTACAGGATCTTTTAGCAGGTATTGAAATACCTTTTTTTTGTTTTGATTTTTCAAAGAACATTTTAATAAAATTCCTCACCATTCCCAAGGCAATCTTTTCTATCAACAAGAAGTACCGCTTCAAAGTATTTTATGGGAATACTTTTGAAGGTGGGGTATGGGCTATTTATTTAAAATATGTTTTCTCGAAGCCGGCTATTTTCCGGGCGCGGCTTGCAGTAGATATACACAATCATGGCTTCATTGATAAATTTCTTGTGAAGCATGCTAACCTGGTCTTTGCAAATAGCCACTATGTAAAGCGATCGTTTGAAAACCGTTTCCATTTACATGATAGCGATAAAATCAAAGTGATCTATAACCCGGTGCCTGCCAATCCACTTGGGGTAATCAAGGCGCAACAGGGGCCTAAAGAAAAATTTGTTTTTGCGATAATCGGCCGTATCCAGGATATCAAAAACCAATTAGAAGGCGTAAGGGCATTTGAGTTGGCATGGGCTCAAGAAAAGAATATAAGGCTTTGGTTGATCGGGCAGCCAGATGTATTTGATAAAGGAAAATATTATCAGCGTTTAGTAGAATATGTTCGTGAAAGAAGACTGGAAGACGTTGTTGTATTTATTCCTTACGTAAAAAAAATTGAAGAGATACTTCTGCAAATTGATGTTGCTATTAATTGCAATGCAGGTGAAGCATTATCAAGATCTATGTTCGAAACACAAATGGCCGGGATCCCTAATATTGCTGCATCAGGTGGTGGTAATATCGAATTGATTACTCATGAACACACGGGATTATTGTACGAGGCAGGAAATGTAGAAGCGCTATCACAAAATATGTTGAGGCTATCTCATGATCGAGTGCTTTACCAAGATATATCAGCCGCCTCCATTAAGATGGTAAATGAAAAGTTCTCGTTACAGCAAACGGTTATAAAAGAAATCAACACCATTAACTCGTTGCTTTCAATATGAGAATGGGACTTACATATTATTACAACCTTTTTTTGTTAGCCACCATCCTGGTATTGCCTAAGATACCACTGAATGCGTCGGCCCCCGCATTGCAGCAACAAGGTATACTGGTTGGAGAATTGATATTACTAGGGTCCCTTTTTGTAAATATGAATTTTTTGTTTCGAAAAAATGTGTTGCATATGCCGAAGGCACTGGCGATTTTCTTCACCTTTCTTTTCACCTATATTTTATTGAGCAGTATCGTTTCAGGACTTCAAAACAATTTTATTCCTGTAAAAGCAATGGCTTATTTCGGAAGATTGTGTCTATATGCTTTACTAGTAATCAGTTTTTACCAGGTATATACATTTCGGCAGGATACCCGTTTTTGGTGGAAGCTTTTTAAGTTTTCCTATCTAGTTCACGCCGCTTGTGTAATTGCCATTTTCATTTTTTACAATTTTAAATTCAATCCTCATTTCGGAGAAATGACATGGCTCGTAGAAGTTGGACACCGAGTCATCCCTATGGTTGGTACCGGGTTTAACCCCGGCGGTGATCTCACTTTTTATGCAATAGGCGGCGGATCAGGAAACCTGTTGGGCACCTGGAGCGTGTTTGTAGTAATTGGTGCTACATACCTCGAAAAAAATGCTAAGTATAAGGCATTTATTTACCTGTTGTGTTTCTTTCTTGTACTAATGGCTCAGAGCAGAGGTTCAGTACTCACTTTGTTGATCTACTACCTGTATTTATTTTTTTCTTCAAAACGATTAACATGGGGCTTAAAATGCATCGCAGGAATTATTTTGTTGGGATCCGTGGCAGTTATTATCAACCTTCTTTTGAATAAATACGCAGATATTCTTCCTATTTTCTCCCGGTTTAGCAATGCTTATAGTGGAGGGCAACTAGACGGATCTTCGGCCGACAGGCTAGCTAATTACGCAATCGTTTTCGAAAAATGGGTAACAAATCCGCTGTATATCCTTTTCGGGATGGGTATGGACAAAGATCTTCTTAAGCATTTAACTACTTGGGACATAGTGGAATCGTATTATTTAAGCGTATTGTTTTGCGGCGGTATTATTAGTCTTATGCTATTTGTAGCATTTATTTTTATCGTGTTCCGCCACTATAATCAAAATATCTGGAATCATATTCTGTTAGTATTTTTGATAACATGTAGCTTAGTAAACTGGTCAGTAACCGGCGGAGATCTATTATCGGTTACAGGATTATATCCGATCATAGGTTTATGCACGCTATCATATCTTTCGCAAAAAGAAATAAACGCTGATGCAGATATTACAGGTAGGGAAATATTTTTATCCTGAAAAGGGAGGAATAGAAACAGTCACCAAATCCATCTATGAAGAACTCAACGACGGGCAAACTAAAGTAGATGTTCTATGCTTTAGTAGAAGAAGAAAAACGACCAGGTTAAAAGATGGGAATAGCTTCATCTTAAAATGCGGTTCTTTCTTTAGAATAGCATCAACATCCATTTCGTTTGGTTTTTTAAGACAGTTTAAAAAACTCCGCAATAATTACGATATTATTCATCTTCACTTACCAAACCCGCTAGGCGCTATTGCTTTATACCTGTATCCACCAAAGGGAAAAGTTTTGGTGTATTGGCATAGTGATATTGTGAAACAGAAATTCCTGTATTCTTTTTTTCGTTTTTTTGAAAAGAAAGCGTTAGAAAGAGCCGATCTTATATTGGGAACCTCTCCCGTTTATGTTCAGCATTCAGCTCCCCTGCAACCTTTCCTTCATAAGGCTGGATATTTAAGCTGCTGTACGGATGACGGATGCTTTTCTGTACATCAGGCTGAAGTAGAAAGGATCAAAGACTTTTTTGGTAACAGGAAGATCATTTTTTCGTTAGGTAGATTCATTTATTATAAGGGTTTCGAATACCTGATAGAAGCTGCCAGGTTTTTGCCTGAAGATTATGTTGTTGTCATCGGCGGCGGCGGCCCGTTAAAAAGCAAATATCTAAAGCTGATCAATAGTTTGAATTTATCGAATAAGGTCTTTCTCATTTCAGACATCCCTTTTTCTGATGTGGGAAATTATTATTCTGCTGCGCATACGTTCTGCCTGCCGAGTACAGAAAAAGCAGAAGCGTTTGGTGTTGTGATCGCTGAAGCGATGTGTTTTTCAAAACCTGTTGTGGCCACTAAAATTCATGGTTCAGGCGTGGCCTGGGTTAATCTGGATGGCATTACAGGTTTCAATGTATCTCCCCGCAATAGCGAACAACTTGCCGCAGCCATTTTAAGGATTGACGCGGAAGGACTTTATGAAAGCTTTGCAAAAAATGCAAGACATCGATTCATTGAAAAGTTTACTATCTCATCAATGGGGGATGAGTTGAGAGCTTACTATAATTCATTATTGCATCCTCAAACTGGTATGGTGAAAGATATCAGAGCTAAAGTAATGAGCTCTTAATGGTAATCTACGAGTTCCCTTGCTAATGAAGCCACGCTTGCTGATCATTCAAAACCGATTTGTAATCGGAGGTCATTCGCTGGATACTATTCCCTTGGCCTATTATTTAAAAGATCATTTTGAGATAAAGATACTCCATGGGCAAAGAGAACCTGACGAAACGGCGCCCGAGTTTTTGCTGGAAAAGTATAAGGGACTTGACCTAGAATTGATTCCGCATTTTAAGCGAAACGTATCCTTAATCAATGAGGTTCGTACGTTTCGTACTTTATGTAAGCACATCAAACATTTCAAGCCCGATATTATTCATACACATGGTGCTAAATCTGGCTTGCTGGGAAGATTAGCCGGCCAGATGATGAAGGTGCCTGTATTGATACACACGTTTCATGGACATCTGTTTCACTCTTACTTTTCACCTATCATAAGTCGGCAATTAATATCAATTGAAAAGTGGTTGGCTAAGTATACCACTCAACTTATTGCTTTAAGCGAAACACAAAAAAATGAGATCCAGCAGTTGCTGGCTTTGCGAGGGGACAAGATATCAATTGTTCCATTAGGTGTAGATTATATCGAGCCCAGTAGTCATCAACGAAACAGAATGGCTTTCAGGAATAAGTATAAAATTCAAGAAGAGACTGTGGCTATAGGAATGATAGGAAGAATCGTTGCTATCAAAAACGGGTTGTTCATGATGGAAGTGATCAGGCACATTCTCACCCTTCAGCCGAATTTGAATATTGTTTTTTTTATAGTAGGTGATGGAGTGGAGAAGCCTAAGTTGATGAAATACCTGCATCATCATAATATTCCTTTTTCATGTGAATCATCTGCGGGCGCTAAAGTAGTTTTCACCTCCTGGATATCTCCCATTCAGTTTGCATTGGATGGGATTGACATATTAGCATTACCTTCTTTAAATGAAGGGACACCGCTTAGTGTTATAGAAGCCCAGCTTTGTGCCAAGCCTGTGGTTGCTGTTAACGTAGGCGGCGTAAGAGATATAATGTTACCAGGAACGAGCGGTATCTTATTGAAAGGTCATAGCGTAGAAACCTTTGCAAAAGCTATTGTGCAACTTATATCTAATGATGAGGAAAGAAAAAAAATGGGTTGTGCAGGAAGAAATTTTACCCTTCAAAATTTTACAAAAGAGAAAGAAGTAAGCACCTTTGCACATCTTTATAAGCACTTAATAAATTCATAAAATGAAAATATTAGTTACAGGCACAGCGGGTTTCATTGGCTTTCACCTGGCCAATGAACTGGTCAAACGAGGAGAGGAAGTAGTAGGGCTTGATGGCATCAATGATTATTATGACGTGAAGCTGAAGTATGACAGGTTAGGATTTGCCGGAATTGCGAAAGATGAAATACAGTATAATCGGATTGTTCAAAGTACTAATTCAGGTTACCGGTTTATACAACTCAACCTTGAAGACAGAGATAGTCTCACTGCTTTTTTTGCCGCCGAAAAATTTGATGTGGTCGTGCACCTGGCAGCGCAGGCTGGCGTGAGGTATAGTCTTACTAATCCCCATGCCTATATAGATAGTAATATCGTTGGTTTTACGAATATTCTTGAATGCTGCCGGCATAATCAAGTAAGGCATTTAGCTTATGCAAGCAGTTCCAGCGTATACGGGTTAAATACTGATGTACCCTTTTCAACTGCTCAAAATGTAGATCATCCCGTTTCATTATATGCTGCTAGCAAAAAGAGCAATGAACTGATGGCGCACGTTTATAGCCACCTTTTTGGAATCTCAACGACTGGTTTGCGGTTTTTTACGGTTTATGGACCCTGGGGAAGGCCAGATATGGCGTTATTTCTTTTTACAAGGGCCATCGTTGAAGGAAAACCAATCCAGGTGTTCAACAACGGAGATATGGTAAGAGATTTTACATACGTGGATGATATTGTTGAAGGCATTATTCGAGTGATCCATCATCCCCCGACATCTAAGCCAGGCTGGAATGGTGAAGATCCTTCCACTTCTCCTGCACCCTATAAAGTGTATAATATCGGTAATAATTCACCAGTTAAACTGCTTGACTTTGTAGAAGCAATAGAAACGGAATTGGGTAAGAAAGCAATCAAAGAAATGTTGCCTTTGCAGGCGGGAGATGTTCCCAAAACCTATGCAGATGTATCTGATCTTGAAAGAGACCTGGAATACAAGCCAGCCACAACAGTTCAATCTGGTATTAAAAATTTCATTACCTGGTACAAAGACTACTATAAAGTATCATGACTAAACACATTCTAATTACAGGTGGTGCGGGTTTTATCGGGTCTCATGTAGTGAGACTCTTTGTTTTAAAGTATTCCGACTATAAGATCATCAATCTTGATGCATTAACGTATGCAGGTAACTTAGAAAATCTTAAAGATGTTGAGCACTCTCCAAATTACTTTTTTGAAAAAAAAAATCTCTTGGATGTATCAGCCTTAAAAGATGTGTTTCTGAAATACTCGATAACAGATGTTATTCATTTGGCTGCTGAATCACATGTAGACCGATCAATACTTTCTCCATTAGATTTTGTATATACTAATATAGTTGGTACTGTTAATTTATTGAATATTGCAAGAGATACATGGAAAGACGAATTTAAAAACCACTTGTTCTATCATATCTCAACAGATGAAGTATATGGCGCATTAGGCCCGTCTGGGTTTTTTACAGAAGATACTCCCTATCATCCTAACTCTCCTTACAGTGCAAGTAAAGCCTCATCAGATCATTTTGTAAGAGCGTATGGTGAAACGTACCAGCTTCAGACAATAATTACAAACTGTTCTAACAATTACGGACCATACCATTTCCCGGAAAAACTGATTCCTCTCTTTATAAATAACATTTTAAATAAAAAGCCGCTGCCTGTGTATGGTGACGGGTTATATACGAGAGATTGGTTGTATGTAAAAGACCATGCAATGGCTATCGACCTTGTTTTTCATAAAGGGTTACCTGGCGAAACTTATAATATTGGAGGCTTCAATGAATGGAAGAATATTGACCTGGTTAAACTGCTTTGCAAGTTGATGGATGAGAAGCTGGGAAATGCAGCAGGAACCAGTGATCAACTTATTACCTATGTTACAGACCGTCCCGGTCATGATCGTCGTTATGCAATTGATGCAACTAAGATCAATAAAGAACTGGGATGGAAACCTACTGTTACTTTCGAACAAGGGTTACGGGAAACTATCGAGTGGTATCTAAATAATAAAGAGTGGCTGGAACACGTGACCAGCGGTGCTTACCAGGATTATTACACAAACATGTATTCAGGCAGATAATGAGAATTGAACATACTCCTTTAGAAGGTTGCTTTATCATACACGATTCCCTGTATAAAGATGACAGAGGTTATTTTTTTGAAAGCTTCAATAAAAAGAAATTTCTGGAGACTACGGGAGTAGATGTGGAGTTTGTACAGGATAATCAATCCCGATCAGCAAAAGGTGTTTTACGAGGGCTGCATTTTCAACGAGGAGAGTATGCACAGGCAAAACTTGTGCGTGTATTGGAGGGAAGTGTGTTAGATGTAGCAGTTGATATTCGAAAGGGCTCACCTACGTTTGGTAAAAGTTATTCATTGATCTTATCAGCAGATACGCCTATACAACTTTTTATCCCTAAAGGATTTGCTCATGGCTTCTTGGTATTGAGTGAATGGGCCACCTTTTTTTATAAATGTGATAATTATTACAACAAAGATTCAGAAGCAGGGATAGCGTATAACGATCCCGATCTTAACATTGAATGGCAATTACCTTCTGATTTATTTTTATTGTCAGAAAAAGATAAGAATAACCCAACTTTGAAAGAAATAGTATCATCTCTATGAAAGGGATCATCTTAGCAGGAGGCAGTGGCACCAGGCTTTATCCAATCACAAAAGCAATTAGCAAGCAATTGATGCCTGTTTATGATAAGCCTATGATCTATTATCCGCTTTCTATTCTAATGCTGGCTGGTATACGAGAAATACTTATCATCACCACTCCAGAAGATGCATCACAATTTAAACGTTTACTTGGAGATGGTGCCGAAGTTGGATGCAGGTTTGAATATGCCGTGCAAGTTGTTCCGAATGGACTTGCTCAAGCTTTTGTAATTGGAGAGCAATTTATAGGTAATGACAAGGTATCGCTTATACTGGGAGATAACATTTTCTACGGATCTGGATTAAGCAAACTCGTTCAATCATTTAACAACATAGAAGGGGCGGCCATCTTTGCCTATGAGGTAGCTGACCCTGAACGCTATGGTGTCGTTGAATTTGATAACAATCAAAATGCGATCTCTATTGAGGAAAAGCCCCAAACTCCAAAGAGTAACTATGCAGTCCCGGGATTGTATTTTTATGATGATACCGTTGTGGGTATCGCTAAGCAATTAAAGCCGTCTGCACGAGGTGAATATGAAATTACGGACGTGAACAAAGAATATTTATCACAAGGGAAATTAAAAGTAGGTGTGATGAACAGGGGAACTGCATGGCTTGATACAGGAACTTTTGATTCCTTGAGTGATGCTGCAGAATTTGTGAGAGTGATCGAGAAGAGGCAGGGCCAGAAGATAGGATGTATTGAAGAAGTAGCTTATCGTATGGGATTTATTGATCATAGCCAATTAATGGCGCTAGCAGATAAATACAGTAAAAGTGGATATGGCAAATATTTACGTCAGGTAAAATAGCCAGCTTGCATTTGCGAGGAAAAGCCCGGAATATCGCCGGGCTTTTTTATTTCTATGATCCTACAATAACAGCACGCATTTTATCATGTATTTTTATTCTATGGAATATGTTATCCTGGTAGATGAAAGTGATAATGAAGTTGGTTTAATGGAGAAGATGGAAGCTCATGAAAAAGGTTTACTGCACCGGGCTTTCAGCATTTTTATTTTTAATCAAAAAGGTGAGATGCTTTTACAGCAAAGAGCTTTTGCCAAATATCACAGCGGAGGTTTATGGACAAATGCATGTTGCAGCCATCCAAGGGCAAATGAAACAACCTTAGCTGCTGCAGAAAGGAGGTTGAAGGAGGAGTTGGGATTTGAAGCACCTATACACGAAGTATTTTCCTTTACTTATAAAGCCAGTTTTGAAAATGGGTTAACAGAACACGAGTTTGATCATGTGTTTACCGGGAGATACGATGGCATTATTAATTTTAATCCTGATGAAGTGGCCGCTGTTAAATATATGGCTGTTGAAGATGTCAGGAACTCATTGCAAACTGAACCTGCTTTGTACACTGCCTGGTTCCATATTGCTTTTAAAGAAATGTATAGTTGGTGGCAACAGCATTATACAGAAGTATAATCGCTTATTTATTGTAGTCTCGTCCAGAATCGAACTGGAATATCAGGTTCCGGAGACCTGCGTACTATCCATTGTACTACGAGACCAATGAGTTGACTCGCAGCAAAAATAAGGCTTACACTTAACTAAAATTTTTAAACGGAGATTTGTTAAAAATTATCCGGAAAAGAGTTGGAAAATTAGAAGAAGAACCTGGGTGTTGACTTTTTCTACACTTATACCTTAGTGCGTTCGAATTTATATCCTTCTTTCTCTAATTGTTTTTGAATATTCCTTCCGATCTCATAAGCTCTTTCTGTTTCTTTATCGGGCATTTCAAGCCAGCGATGATTTCCATTCTCTTCAAAATCAACACAAATGTGAACATCCCCATCATTAGGTATTCTTGCTACAAAACATAAATACTGAATATCGCCAACAACGTGAACAGGTATTGCCTGGTTTCGATATTGTATGGCGAAATTCTTTGGATAATTCATATTCGTTAAAATAACAAGTGCGATGCCACTGGTTCAGTAAAAATTGTTAAGCAATACATAACTTCCCGCCATAATAAAAAGTCAATGAGAAAAATTCTTCTTGCAAGTGTGTTTATCATTTTAACCTTCAATACGTTCGCCCAGATAGATACGGCAGCATTAAGCGCTAAACTGGAACAGGCAAAAACCAAACTCGGTAAACATATTGCCGTGGCTTTATATAAGGATGGCAAGATCTTTTACAAGAAAGAATCCGCTGATTATAATATCAAAAAGCAGGAAAGTATAAACGCATCCAGTCAATGGTTAACTGCAGCTGTGGTAATGATATTTGTGCAGGAAGGTAAATTATCACTTGATGATAAGGTGAGCAAGTATATTCCATTGTTTGCAAAACATGGTAAGTCGTACATTACTATTCGTCATTGCCTTACCCATAACACCGGTATTGAAGCCGGAAAATTTTATCAAAAGGGTAATTTTTCGACGCTCGAAGAAGAGGTAAATACTTACGCATCAAAAAGAGAAATTGAAACTAACCCGGGTACTGAATTTAAGTATTCTAATATGGGGAGCAGGATTGCGGCAAGGGTTATTGAGATCATTGGTAAGCGTGCATTTGACAGGCTGGCTGCAGAAAAGCTCTTGCGACCATTAATGATGAGAGGTTCTACATTCACCAGTGAATCTGGTAATGATGCTCCCGATCCGTCGATGGGGGGGATATCAACTGCCGCCGATTATGCCAACTTTCTTGGAATGATATTAAATAAAGGAATGTTCAATGGTAAGCAAATACTTACTGAAGAATCCATTAAAACGTTACTTTCTTTAACTGCACCTTCTGATAAACAAAAAAATGTTCCTGCTGAAGTGCAGGGGTTGGATTATGCATTCGGTTCGTGGATCATAGAAAAGAATGCAAAAGGGCCTTCAGCTTTTGCAACATCATCTCTAAATGGTCACTGGGCCATGGTGGATATTTGCCGTGGTTATGCGCTGGTGATCTTTGCCGATAAAGCTGATAAAGAAATGAAGAAAGAGTTTTACATGGACATAAAGCAGGTGATAGATAAAAATGTTCCGGCCTGCAACTAGCCTTGCTGAGTAGAGAAATATTTGTACAAGAGTGCGACGCAAGAGAAGCTTAATAGTAGTATAAGAGCTGGATACATAATTACCTTCCAAAACTTGGCAGGTTTGTGCTGAATATCTTCACTGCTATGGCGATCAGGATTATTCCAAAAAATTTTCTCAATGCGATCATACCTGCAGGGCCCAACGCTTTTTGGATCCACTTCAGAGAGATAAGTACGAGGTATACGCCAATGAGATTGATCAATATCCCTAATAAAATATACGTGGCGTGATAATTTGCTTTGAGTGACATCACGGTGGTGAGTGTGCCTGATCCTGCAATGATCGGGAAGGCAATAGGTACAAATGTTCCTGCTCTTACATCTTTATCGCTCTTAAATATTTCATGGCCTAATATCATTTCCAGCCCGAGCAAAAAGATAACGATGGAACCACCTACTGCAAACGACTTCACATCAACGCCGAAAATTCTTAAGAATGGCTCACCTAAATAAAGGAACAATATCATCAGTGCACCTGAAAGTACTGTAGCAGGTAATGAACGGATGCTTCCCATCTTTTCTTTCAGCGAAATGAGTAATGGAATAGAACCAACGATGTCTATGATCGCAAATAATGTGAATGTAACAGTTAGTAGCTGATCAATATCGAATTGCATAGGTGATCGTTTTCAATGCAAAGGTGAAACAAAAATCCCGCCTTATGAGCGGGATTTGTTTGTTTATCGGGAATTCTTTTACCAGTTAAAGGTTACTCCCCCTGTAAATACAAAGGGCATAGCGTTATATCCTCTTATATCGAAGAATTTTTTGCCCGTCAGGTTTTGAGCGTCTGCAAAGAACTTAAAGTATTTCTTCAGCTTATACTCAGCATAAGCATTGGCGATAAAATAACTATCTAGATCAACATCATTTGCCATATATCCACCCACATCTTTCCTGTCACTCACATATTTGCCACCGATGCTTGCAAATAAAGATTCTGTAGCCTGGTAGCCAATTGTGAAGTTGATATTGTGTTTGGGGCGACGAAGCAGGTAAGTATAAGCAGTATCATTAAATGTTTTACGACTTTGTGTGGTTTCCTGTGATGAAATGAAAGTGTAGTTCGCTGTTAAGCTTAGTGTTTCCTTGGGCTTGAATGTAGTTTCATATTCTAAGCCTCTAACTATTTGTTTCACGAAATTGAAATACGAATAGCTTACGTAGTTAAAATCTGTTCCATTGTCTATTTTACGATAGAAATAAACCACCCGATTGCTGATCTTAGAATGTTTTTGGCTTACACCTATTTCATAGTTAACAGATTCTTCTGCCTTTAAATTTCTATTTCCTATTCCTCCATCGGCATATAACTGGTACAAGGTTGGCGCCTTAAATCCGGATGTAATGCTGCCAAATATCCTATAATGATTATTGAAATTGTAAACTGGGTTAAACGTGTATGTGTGATTGTTTCCATATCGGCTGTGTACATTCAATCTGCCTCCCACCTCAGCATGAAACCGATTATTCTTACTGCTAAATAGTAAAGAAGAATATAAAGAAGCCTGGCTTACGGAAGTGTCTTTGAACGGAGGTGGATCATACGGGGGAAAAGTACCGCTTATAGAAAGATATTTATTGAACATAGTTCCCCACCTGTAATCTCCTCCGTGCAATAAAGTAAATCCACCACCCAATTTTATACTTGCAAACACTTCTGCGAACTGTGTTCTTCCCTTAAACGCATTTCGTTCAAACTTGCTGAAGCCGGAAACATGTCCACTGTCATTAAGATACGTTCTTTTGTAATCTGAGTACTGGTAGTTCGCCTGCAACGTCACTACTTCATTTTTAAAATTGAAATTGAATCCAGATGTCTGTACAGAATTATCGATGGTATAATCCCTGTCGTCAACAAAAATACCGCCATCAATATTAGAGTTGTATCCGCTGTATTGCGTGAAAGCCCTGAACGAAATGCCTTTGCTTAGTTGATATTGTAACGTTACACTGGCAACATTTCCTTCATAAGCATCCTTATCAAAGTTATTCTTGGCTGTACTATCGTAGGCAGAAGAAAATCCATTCGTCTGCAATCGTGCATAGCGAAGATTATAACTCAACTTATTTTTCTTTCCGTACAACTGCACATTTCCTTTGAACGTATTAAAGCTACCGTACGCTGTAGTTGCTTTTACATTAAACGGTTTACTAACGTTGTTATTGATCGTGATAATATTGATCACCCCTGCAACAGCATCACTTCCATACAAAGTAGATTGTGCGCCACGGCAAACCTCAATTCTTTCTACTTCGTTAATAGAAAAAAAGTTCATGTCATACTCATTATTGATGAAAGACGGATCATTCACAGGAACACCATCCATCAATATCAAAACCCTTCCCGGCGAAGCACCTCTCATATACACGGTTTGTACGCTGCCCGGTGCATTGTAAGCGCCGTTGATCACAACGCCAGCCTGCTCATTCAGAAGCTGCGAAACAGTTTTGCCACCGCTTCTTTCAATTTGTTCTTTCGTAATTACTGTTACCACTTTACCGGTGGTGTTTTGTTTTTGTTCAACCTTATTAGCGGTAACGGTCAGTTCATCGAGTGGCTTTCCACTCAATGTGTCTTTTTGTGCATGTGCTGCAAAAGTTATTGCCAGCAGTGCCAGTGTGAAAATGTTTTTGTTCATAAACAATTAATTTATGAACCTTCTAATGGAAAGAGAAATGAACGGTCCCTTACGAGAACAAGGGAGGTGTCATCTCCGGCTTTTCACCCGAAAGCTCAGTGAGAAAATAAATTAACCTGGCAGGTCTTCTGGCTTGCTTTACTGTTATCGCCTTCCCGTCTCGCCTTGGGCGAGACAGTGGCCACTGATAACAGCTTTTATAAAGCTTACAGCTACGGGTATAGCACCGGATTTGCACCGGATTTCCCTATTAGTTGAAAGAAGAATTTTTATGGAGCCAGCGACAGAATAAGTATAAGGCTTATGTTGCGTCGCACTCTTCAACGTCCAGTACTTTACTGAACAACTCAACTTTCAACACCAGATCATCTGCAAAACTAATCTCCAGCTTTTCATTACAAAATTTTGTTTTCAACCTGTGCAAATCATGTTCAGTAATTCTTATTACATTTAGCTCATACATAAACTCATATGCAGGGAAAACAAAAGATCAATCTCTTCAGCTTCACCATGATCGTTGTAGGATTGGTGATCGGTATGGGCATCTTCAGGGCCGCCGCCACCAGTGCAGCCTCAGCTATCGAACCTTCAGTATATTTTACAGCCTGGATATTAGGTGGAGTTGTTGCTCTATGCGGAGCACTCACCTATGCAGAGATAGGTAGTCGTTACCCGGTAACCGGTGGTTACTATAAAGTGTTTTCATATGCGTACCATCCGAGTGTTGCATTCGCCATCAATTCTATTATCCTCATCAGCAATGCAGCAAGTTTAAGTGCAGTAGCCTTGATCGGTAGCGGATACATCGGAAAATTATTTCCGCAATTCATTTCTACAGATATTCATAAAGCTTTACTAAGCTGTGTAGCGATCATTATTTTTTACGGAATCAACCTGATGGGTTTACGAATGAGTGCAAGAGCACAGAATATTCTTATGCTCATTAAGATCGCGATGATATTGGTACTTATCTCAGCTTTGATCTTTGGCATAGACCAGATCGGTTCAACGGCAGCAGCAACGGCTGCAGCAGAATCTGCGCCATCAATGAGTTGGATACAAAGCCTCGGACTTAGTTTGATCGCGGTTTCATTCACATATGGTGGTTACCAACAAACCATCAACTTCGGTAGTGAAGTTGATAATCCTCAAAAAAATATTCCACGAGGTATATTCTTCGGTATAGCCATCATCATTTCTCTTTACTTACTGGTTAATCTCAGCTATTATAACATCGTTGGCTTTAATGACATGAAAGGTGAAAGAGAAATCGCTTTTGCAGTAATGAACAAAGTGTTCGGACCAGATAGCGCCAAAATATTTTCGTTCTTCCTGTTCTTCGGTGTACTGGCATATGTAAATGCACTTTTGTTAAGCAATCCCCGAGTGATGTACGCAATGGGTGAAGAAGGATCATTGCCTAAGGTGTTTTCTTATCAGAACAAAAAGAATGTACTTACTGTTTCATTAACGGTTTTCGCAGCGCTATGTATTGTGATCTTATTCTTCGCTCAAACTTTTGATGAAATATTAAGCTTCACCATTTTCCTCGATTGTTTTGGAATGATCGCAAGCAGCGCTACTATTTTCAAACTAAGAAAAGAAACAAAACATCTTGATAACACAGGCATCTATAAAATGAAATTATTTCCATTATTGCCTTTGATCTTTATAGCTGCATATAGTTTTGTAGGTATCAGCATTGCCATCGATACACCAAAAACTGCTTTGACGGGTGTGATCGTTTTAGCAGCATTTATGGTGATCTATTTTATATTCCACTCGAAAAAGAAAATCAATGTTCAATAAGCTAAGAACGGTTGTTTATTATGTAAACGACATAAACGCAGCTAAGGAATGGTATAAACAAGTAACAGGGAAAGATCCTTATTATGACACTCCGTATTACGTGGGTTTCGACATAAATGGTTTTGAACTTGGATTGCATCCATCTGATGAACATACCCAGGCAGGCAATCATACTGCGAGTTATTGGGCGGTGGATGATATCCAGGCATCTTTCGAAAAACTGAAATCTCTCGGAGCGAAAGTAGCCCAGGAAATATCTGATGTAGGTGATGGGATCAAAGTGGCTACCCTGGAAGATCCTTTCGGCAACCACGTGGGTTTAATAAATGGCGCAAACTGATGGATATTTCTTACATCATTAATGAATACGCAGAAGACCGGGAAGATTACTTCCGTGCTATTGCTCCGCCCATTATCCAAACCAGCAACTTCGCTTTTAAGACTGTTGATGACTTCAGAAAGAGCTTCGAAGATGAGTATTCTACATGGCTATACAGTCGTGGTTTAAATCCTACTGTTGAGATATTAAGAAAAAAACTAGCTGCATTAGATGGTGCAGAAGATTGCCTTGTCTTTAAC
>JAEZDC010000017.1 GCA_023429825.1 Bacteroidota bacterium
GGCATGGCGTATATAGTGAAAACGCAAAGATGGGTTACCTGGCTGCGAAGGATTCAAGACGCAATGATCCCAATTTCAGAACGTACCTCTCTTACAGCGACCTCGGAAACCTTTATTTAAAAAATATCAACTGCAACAGAGTATTTGTGGTACTGGATGCATGTTTTGCAGGCACATTCTTCGATCAATCAACAGTACGTGGAGATGAACCGACCGCTGAAAATATTGAACGTTTGAAAAGAAACTCAAGTGGTAAAAAATATTATAAAGGAATTTCATCGGGAGCAAAAGAGTATGTACCGGATGGAAGACCGGGGCAGCATTCACCTTTTGCTGCAAGTTTTATCAGCAACCTTGTTAATAAAGCTTATAGTAGTAAGGTTGTTACGGGGGATCTCTTGATTGCCACAATCAAAAGCAATCCACCATCGGCAACAAGTATATGTGATGGTAAATTTCAATACAGTGATCCTACCAGTCATTTTATTTTTGAATTGAAGACGAGCACTAATGCGGCACCGATAATCAGGACAGATACAATGAGAAAGTAATCATTATTGTAATAAAGAAACAAATACCGAGTCTCCTGGCTTGTAATCCATCCTGTGATGGTTTACAAACAGCTCAATCTCCTGAACGCTTACCAATGCCTGGTAATATTCACCCATAAAATCATTTCTGATCACTGTTCCGCTGATTCCATTTTCAGTAATCTGGAAATGAGAAGGTCTTAAAATCATTCTATCCAAAGAAACATCAGGGAAAAGTTGCTTTAACCCCTGAGTCACCTCAACAAATTTTCCAAAGAGTGCAGCCGCATATAAGTTTGAGGGATTGTAATAAACTTCAAAAGATGAATCTTGTTGAATGATCTGTCCATTCTCAAGCACTAGCACTTCTTCTGCCCAGGGCAGTATATCAGGTGCATCGTGAGAAACAAGTATTGTGGTGATGTTTAATTGTTCTGATATTCCACTGATCACTTCCTTTAAAAGGCTTTTATGGATAGCATCTGAATTTGAATAAGGCTCATCCAATAATAATAGTGAAGGCGAGGTGATCAGCGCTGAAGCCATGGCCACTCTCTGCCTTTCACCACCTGATAGCTGGTTCGTCCATCGGTGTAATAAATGGTCGATCTTACATAGTTTGTATATGACCTCCGCTTCATTCGGTTCAACTTTACTGGAGATATTCAGAAGGCTTTGTACTGTATAATTATTCCTCAATTCAAAATGCTGCGACAGGAAAGCGATCTTTGGATGCCCTGGGATCAATCTTTCATCAGGGCCCTTCACTTTTTCATTTTGAAAAAATATTTCTCCTGATGTAGGTTGTAATAATCCTGCAATCATCCTGAGCAGCGTTGTTTTTCCCGAGCCGGTACTACCCACAATAGCCAGTTTTTTTGTGGCTGCGAGTTCAAAACTCACATTACTAACTACATAACCACTGTGATGATGCTTTGAAACTTCTTTTATTTCTAATACCATTTAGAAAGAATAGGCTGCAACATAAACATTTGCCACCAACCAATAAGCGATCACTTTACAATTTGCTTTTCCTGTAGAACATCATAAAGCCTTTCAATGAAAGGGCCATAATCAATAAAAGTTTCGGGCTTAACAAGAAAGGCAGCAGCTCCTAATGAAAAACACTTATCCATAGTGCTCCTGGTAGAAGATGTAGAAGTTATTACTACAGGTATATTGGAAAATTCAGCGGTTTGTTTTATTTCACTTAGAATATCATAACCATTTTTACCCGGCATATTTAGATCAGAAAGTATAACATCAGGCACCTCGTTCCCGCTCCTTAGCTTTTCAAATAAAACATCGCCGTTCTTAACTATATCAAGCACCTTGAATTTATTGTTGCTCTCAAAGCCTTCCCGGATGAAGAACTGTTCATCTTCATCATTCTCCACAACTACAATGTTATACTGTACCATTCAATGTGCGTTGTATTAATTTTCATTGAGCGTGAAATAAAACGTGGTGCCTTTTCCCTGCTCTGATTCAGGCCATATCCTGCCATGGTGCCTGTCAACGATCTTCTTGCAGATCGCAAGACCGATCCCGGTGCCAGGGTAAGTTTTCTTTGTATTCAATCTTCTGAAGATCTCAAACACTTTATTAATATCTTCTTTCGCAATGCCTATACCATTATCGGATACTGCAAATTTAACGTGTCCGTTCTCCTGCACCGAAGTTATTTTAACGATAGGTTCATCAGTATCCGTGAACTTTAAAGCATTGCTTACAAGATTCTGAATTAACTGCACTAACTGAATTCTGTCTCCGTATAAAATATCGATCTCATTATGTACAATGATCTTCGCTTTACTATATTCAATGGAACTCCTCAGGTTTTGTAACGCCTGGCTCACCAGCTCCTGCACGTTCACCTTTTCCTTGACCATTTCACCTTTACTCAACTGGGAATAATGCAACAGGCTATGAATAAGCTCTCTCATTCTGGTAGCAGCAGTGATCGCTTTTGAAATATAACTTTTTACATCAGTTGATTGGTGGGTTTCCAGCTTGTTATCGATCAGTTGCAAAAAACTCTTGATCGTCCGAATGGGTTCTTGTAAGTCGTGCGATACTATTGATGTAAACTGCTCCAGTTCTTCATTAGCCAAAGAAAGTTCCTGGTTCGTGATCTTTAATTCTTGTGCGAGTAACCGATAACGATCATAAGCTTCCCGTAAAGCTCTTTCCGATTCTTTTCGTTCGGTAAGATCTCGTGTGACTTTTGAGAATCCGATCAAGGTGCCATTAGTATGAAAAACGGCGGTGATAACTACATTAGCCCAAAAACGGCTACCATCCTTTTTCAACCTCCATCCTTCTTCCTCATACTTACCCTCCTCAATGG
>JAEZDC010000059.1 GCA_023429825.1 Bacteroidota bacterium
TCGGGCCCCCCGACGCCGAGACCGGCTCTATCTTTCGTTTATCCTGTCATCCCCACCCCCGAGACGAGAGGGCATGTCTGCCGGAAATTTCATCACCCCACAATATAAAGAGCGTTTGTTGACACAATATTAAATACTTTGGCGTATTTGTTTGAAGTTTTTCAATACTAATTTTGAAGATTTAGAATATTTTCAATTTATCTTTGAATAGATGATAATTTTCTAAAAACTATCTAAAAAATGGCCGGTAAATTAAATCTTGACAAATTGGACCACCAGATCATTGCTGCGATGTTGGAAAGTGCGGAGATATCTTATGCTGATTTAGGTAAAAAACTTTTTGTAAGTGGTGGGACGATTCACGTTCGTATAAAAAAATTACAGGAAATGGGCATCGTTAAGGGAACGAAGCTGAAAGTTGATCTTAAAGCTTTGGGGTACGATGTGATTGCCTTTATTGGAATTTATTTAGAAAAGAGTTCTTTGTATGATGCAGTAGCAAAGGAGTTGAGGAAGATCCCACAGATCATAAGAGTGAATTACACTACAGGTAACTATAGCATGTTCGCGGAGATCGTTTGCAAAGATATAAACCAGTTGAAAGTTGTTTTGCATGATGAATTACAAAAGATAAAAGGTATTGAGCGAACAGAAACATTCATCTCTCTTGAAGAAAGCTTCAAACGTAACGTGGCAGTAACTTCGGAATGATATTGTACATTAGCCTTATGCAAACAACTGAGTTTAATTTAGTGGATGTTTGGAATGTTTTACAACAAAGATGGAAGTTCATTACAGGTTTTACACTGCTGAGCCTCATTCTGGCAACCATTACTCTTTTTCTTGTTCCGAAATATTATAAGTCAACGGCGGTGATTGTGGCCGCTAATCCTGCATTGGCTGATAAAGCCAGGTTATTTAATTCTAATATCGAGGGCCTATATTCAAATTTCGGAAGTTCAGATGACCTGGACAGGTTGTTTGGAATGGCAAACCTTGATACTACTTATAAACTATTGGTTAAAGAATTCGGACTGATTAAATATTATAAGATCAATGGTGATAATGTAGCATTGAATTATAGAAAGGCGGTCTTGAATTTGAAAGACGATATTGATCTCAGTAAAACGGAACTGAACCAATTAAAAATAATTGTTCATACAAAAGATGCGGAACTTTCTTCTAAGGTTGCAAATCGTATGGTGGAGATCATTCATGAAATGGAAAAAGGTATTTGGAAAGATTCTTACCAGAACTCACTGAATAAATTAACCGCTGGTGTTGCGGAATTAGAACACGAAGTAGATAGCATTAACAGGTTAATGATGGTTTCTATCATGACACCTCAGCAATCTGAACTGGTAATGAACAAACGTTCGGCGTTGATAGAACAGGTCAAAGAGTATTATAAGTCTATTAATGAATTTCGATTAGCAATTGCAAACGATCCCCCGGCATTATATACAATTGAGCGAGCCTATCCTTCAGCTAAAGCAGATAAGCCTAAAAAAGTAAATGTTTTGTTCACTGTGGCTTTAGCAAGCTTAGTGTTTGCATGCATCATAGCATTGATCCGAAATAAAAAGCCAACAATGCATGTGGCGTAATTTGTATAGCCATAAATTTCTAGGAGCAACTATAGCGATATTTCTCATTTGCATTATCGCTTTGGTTTCTTTTGAAGAACCTTTATTGCTGATTATTCCATTTGCCGTACTCATTATCCCGTTTCTTATTCAACAGGCTGTGTTCAGAACAGAAAATCTTTTCTGGCTTCTACTGATCACCTTGCCGTTATCAACCGAAGTAAACTTTACACCTTCATTGGGAATGGATCTGCCAGACGAATTGCTGATGATGTTGCTTACCGGCTTTGTTATGATCAAATGGATTTGCAATAAAAATTTTATTTCAATAGATATTTACAAAACACGCCTTTTCTCTTTTTTATCGCTTCATATTCTCTGGATATTTGTAACCTGTATTTATTCTGTAGATGCAGCTTTATCTTTTAAATATTTCCTGGCAAAAACCTGGTTCATTATTCCTTTCGTGTTTTTGCCACAGTTGTTCCTGAATAATAAAGAGAACATCAGGAAGGCACTTTTTTGTCTTATTATTCCTATGATGTTCGTAGTGATTCAATCTTTAGTGAGACATGGCATTTATAATTTTTCTTTTGAAGGAGTGAAAGATGTGTTGTACCCTTTCTTCAGAAACCATGTTAACTATTCTGCTTTCCTGGCCTGTTGTATTCCGATTCTTTGGTATGCTGATAAATTTGCTACAGGAAAATGGAAAGGCAATATAAAGATCGCTTTGTGGCTATCAATCATCGCCTTGTTTTTTGCTTATTCCCGAGGGGCATGGCTTGCTTTATTAATGGGCATTGTAACAGTATTCGTAATTAAGCGTAAGCTGATGCTGCAGTCTTTACTGGCAGCCTGTATAATTATCAGTGTCTCTGTAGCTTGGCTGATAACTGATAACAACTATTTGCGGTTCAGGCCCAATTATGAACAAACTATCTTTCATAAAAATTTTTCTGAACATTTGGGAGCTACAGTTGAAATGAAAGACCTTTCTAATGCTGAAAGATTTTACAGGTGGATAGCCGGTGCGAGAATGTTTGCAGATAAACCTGTTACAGGGTTTGGTCCGAACACATTTTATAGCAACTATCGTTTTTATACTGTTGAACAGTTCAGAACTTACGTTAGTGGCAATCCCGAGCATTCATCTGTTCACAATTATTTTTTACTACTTGCTTTGGAGCAAGGCTTACCAGGGATGATTATTTTTATGCTATTGCTTTCTTTTATGTTATTACAAGCTCAGAAATTGTATCATGCTATTGTTGATACTTTTTATAAAATAGCTGCACTCTTGATCGGTGTTATTTTAGTAATGATCACTGTTGTGAACTCTATGAGCGATATGATTGAAACTGACAAGATCGGAAGCCTGTTCTGGCTGTGCTTTGGAATATTGATCATACTTAGTAAGAAGTCGAAAGAAAGAATTTTTCCGGACTAAATAACTTTTCTGCCCTTCCACTGGTAACTTCCAAATTTGCCTAACCATCCAACAGTAACGGAGTACACAATATGAAGGGGCTGCATTATAGGGAACCACCCCAGCATTTTTTTCTCATTATAGAAGGCCGCCACAGGAAAGAGCAACAAAAGTTCAGCAATGATTTTAAATAATACAAGCACAATCACAGCATGAAGAAAAAAAATATTCCAAAGTCCCAGTACAGGTAAAACGGTTAACATTACATTGTATAGATATACAATTACTAAAACCCAAAGGATACTTTTATCATCATAGTTTTCAGATTTGCTTGCCCAACGGATTCTTTGATTAATTAAACTTTTCCAATCCGGCATAGGATCGGTGCTTACTATATTTTCCTTTGAAAAAATATACTCAATTCTTCCGGGAAAGTTTTTGCCGATCTTATGCATTAGTAACATATCGTCACCACTGGCTACATTATCTATTCCTTTAAAGCCATTTACAGCATAGAAGGCCTCTTTAGCATAAGCGAGATTTGCACCATTGCACATGCTATGCATTCCGGACGAGACAGATGCTGCGGTTATGCCTTGCAAACCTAAAAAATCCAGGCATTGAAAAATAGACACAAAAGACCCTGTATTAATGAACTTGACAGGACCTGCGATCAAAACTGGTTTTTTATCCTGTATAAAATTATCTAAATTAATCAACCACTTTACAGGAACAATACAGTCTGCATCTGTTGTAATTATCCAATCTCCTGAAGATTTTCCTATCGCAATTTCAATTGCTTTTTTCTTGTAAGCGTTTAATCTTTTAGTATCCAACTCATCAGCGAGGGTGATTAGTTTGAGCGAGCTATAGTTTAGCGAAAAGCTTTTTATTACTTCAGAAGTACTATCTGTGGAATGATCATCAATAACTAATACCTCGAATAATTCTGGAGGGTAATCGTTTTGATAAATAGATTGAAGACATACCCTGATATTCTCTTCTTCATTTCTAGCAGGAATAATGATTGAAAATTTGGTTGTTGGAGTATGTCGTGCAGGTGGGTATTCTTTAAGTTTGAGAAACTTGTTGCGGTAATAAAGGATCAGGCTAAGATAGCAGACCGATAATATCACCATAATAGCCACAGAAGTATACCACCACATCAGGCAAAGAAACTTATTTATTCAACGAAAAGCGCAGCGATATCTTTTGCATGTTTTTCTTTCAATAATTGATGGCCTGCCTTGATGACTTTTATTTTGACATGGTCATCTGCTTTCTTAAGGCTTGCAGATCGTTTGCTCAGTATTACTCTGTCGTAACTTCCAAAGAGCATTCTCACCTGTATAGAATGTAGTTTCAATAAAAGTGAAATCACCGAAAGTTTAGGCGTGAACAATCGCATTGTTGTCCATCTTTTATACAATACATCCCTTTCAGTCTCGTCGTCTAAATAAGCATGAGCGAATTTGAAGATGCTTTTATTCAATAGTCCTATGTTTCTGCCGAAGCGCATTAAGCCAAACATCCACTTGGGATTTTTCATCGTTCTGCTAAACAGTTTATTTCCAAAACCGGTTTGGGTGGAAAACCAATACCAGAAATTTTTGTGTAATCCATCCGGGGCAATCAATACTGCTCGCTCAACCCTGGTTGGAATTTGCTGAATCATTTGCAAAGCCACTCTTCCTCCCATGCTATAACCAAGAAAGTTGATGGTTTGAAATTCCAGTGGAATGATTTTTTCTATTATCTCAACGAGGGCGAAAGGTTCCATCGCTAATCCTTCATTCCAGACAGTCTTTCCATGGTAAGGAAGATCCAACGCGATGAACGTATAATCTTTCTCAAGCCATTTTTGGAGAAATGTAAAGGAGGATGCGTCTTCACCATAACCGTGCAGGCAAATAATAAACCGAGTACCACTACCAAATTTGAGATAATGTACCTGCGAATTACCGTATGAAATAAAATGACTTTCGATCACCTAATCTATCAACAAATTTTTTGGCGTTGTCGTAAAAACAAACTTACTTTGAAATAGTTGCATAAACAACCATTTTCATGGGTAGCAGTTATTTTAAGAAAGGAGAATTATACAGTGTAATTAATGGTATGGCAGCTATTGCCATTGCCAGGCGATTACAAAAAAAATTCAAAAGTGCGGGGCTTGAAATTACTATTGAACAATGGAGTGTGCTGTATCATTTGTGGAAGGACGATTGTTTAAGCCAGCAAGAGTTGTGTAATAGAACGTTCAGAGACAAGCCGAGCATTACAAGGTTGATCGATAACCTGGAAAAGCAGAAACTGGTAAAACGCGTAAGCTCTAAAGAAGACAAACGCATCAACCAGGTTTGCTTAACCGAGACCGGGAGAGATCTGCAGGATATAACTTGGAATCTTGCTAACGAAACAATGGATGAGGCATTGGTGAACATTTCACGGGAAGATGTAGATATTGTAAAAGACGTATTAGCAAAAGTGTACGATAACCTGAAATGAGGACTGTGTTTTGCTGAAAGAACATATACAGTACAAGTGTGCGACGCAACCGGAGCTCATTGTAGATAGAAAGCTGGCTACATAATTAACCTCAAAAAAGAACTTGCATGAGTACTACAACAGGCACTGTTTTAAAAGGTGGTGAATGGCTTATTAAAGAAAGTACACCAGCTGAAACTTTCATTCCCGAAGATTTTACTGAAGAGCAGCGAATGATCATGGACATGTGTACACAGTTCCTCGACAGCGAGGTTGTGCCGGTGTACGACCGGATCGAATCACTTGAACCTGGCTTGATGCCTTCATTAATGAAAAGAGCTGGCGAACAAGGGTTATTAGCCACTGCATTTCCTGAAGAGTATGGTGGACTGGCGAAAGACTTTATAACCTCCACAACCGTGAATGAAGCGTTGGGTGGAGGTCATTCTTTTTCTGTTGCCCTGGCTGCGCATACAGGCATCGGTACCTTGCCTATTTTATATTTCGGAACGGATGAACAGAAACAGAAATACATTCCAAAACTGGCAAGTGGAGAGTGGATCGGTGCATATGGCTTAACCGAACCAAATAGTGGAAGCGATGCGTTGGGTGCAAAGACTTCAGCGGTGTTAAGCAGTGATGGAAAGTATTATGTTTTGAATGGACAAAAATGCTGGATCACTAATGGAGGTTTTGCAGATGTCTATACTGTTTTTGCAAAGATCGATGGAGACAAATTCACAGCATTTATAGTGGAAAGAGGCTTTGAAGGGTTTACCCAGGGGCCTGAAGAACATAAGATGGGAATTAAAGGTTCATCGACTGTTCAATTGTATTTCCAGGATTGCAAAGTGCCTGTTGAAAATGTTTTAGGCGAGATAGGAAGAGGCCACATCATTGCTTTCAATATTTTGAATATAGGCAGGTTGAAATTATGTGCTGCCTGTTTAGGCGGAAGTAAAAGAGCTTTAACCTCATCTGTACAATACGCAAAGACAAGAGAGCAATTCAATATTTCTATTTCCAGGTTTGGTGCCATCAAGCACAAGCTTGCAGAAATGGCCATACGCATTTGGGTTGGAGAAAGCGGGTTATATAGAACAGCAAGCTGGATAGATGAGAAAGAAAAAGAATTATTGAGCAGTAAGCCTTTCAATGAAGCTTTGCTTGGAGGTGCTGAGGAATACGCTATCGAATGTGCAATGCTGAAAGTATTCGGAAGTGAAGTGTTGGATTTCGTGGTGGATGAGGGGGTGCAGGTGCATGGTGGAAACGGGTTTAGTGATGAATATGAAATTTCGAAAGCCTACCGTGATAGCAGGATCAATAGGATCTATGAAGGAACGAATGAGATCAATCGTTTGCTTACGCTGGATATGACTTTGAAAAGAGCGATGAAAGGGAAGCTGGACCTGATGACTCCTGCTATGGCTGTTCAGAAAGAGCTCATGAGTATCCCTGATTTTAGTAGTGATGATGAAGGGATATTTGTAAAAGAATTTAAATATATCAGCAATTTCAAAAAAGCGATTTTGATGGCGGCTGGCGCAGCTGTTCAAAAGCTGATGATGAAGCTGGATAAGGAGCAAGAAGTGTTAATGAATATCGCTGATATGGCGATAGAAACTTTTCATTGTGAAAGTGCTTTATTACGACTTGCTAAACTGGTGGAACAAAAAGGGGAAGAAGCAAATGGTTTATTAATAGACATAGTAAAAACATATATCTATGATGCTGCAGACAGGATCAATAAATCTGCGAAAGATGCGCTAAACAGTTTTGCAGAAGGTGATGAGTTGCGAATGATGCACATAGGTATTAAGCGCTTTACCAAAGTAGAACCTTTCAATACCAAAGATGCGAGGAGAAGAATTGCAGATAAGATGATAGAAGAAAATCGTTATTGCTTTTAATCCGTTCTCTATTGAATGTTAGTTCAAAGGCCCTGTTTCTCAGGGCTTTTCTTTCATATATGACCTTTCGATAAACGAAATATCTCATCTCTTAACAGTCGCTAAAGCGTATCAACCCAGCATTTGGGTTATTTTTGCGTGGTAAATTTTGTGCTATGATAAAGACAGGAAACCCGGTGATAAGTATATATACAGAGATGACGCCTAACCCAGAGACAATGAAGTTTGTTGCGAACAAGCTGTTGTATCCGGGAAAGAGCATTGACTTTCCTGATGAAACATTTGCAGGCCCTTCTCCTTTAGCTAAAGAACTGTTCAGCTTTCCATTTATCAAAAGTGTATTCATCGCCAGCAATTTTGTTACCCTTACCAAAACCGCTGATACCGATGATTGGCATGATGTAATTCCTACTATCAAGCAATTTTTGAAAGAATATCTTGAAGAAGGAAAAGCTGTTGTGAATGAAGAAGAAGTAGCTGCGATGAAACCTCAAAGCAGTAATGAAGTATCTGCTGACGATGACGATGTGGTGAAAAGAGTAAAAGAGTTATTGGAGAACTACGTGAAGCCTGCAGTTGAGATGGATGGTGGCGCTATTCAATTTAAAAGTTACCAGGATGGTATAGTGAGCCTGATGCTACAGGGAAGTTGTAGCGGCTGCCCATCCTCGATGATAACTTTAAAGGCTGGCATTGAAGGAATGATGAAACGTATGATACCTGAAGTAAAAGAAGTAGTTGCTGAGGCTGAATGATTTTTTCATTGTACGTATAAAGAAAAAAGCATCCGATAATGGATGCTTTTTTCTTGAGATTAAATCTTTGCTGCTATGCATCTTTGCCGTGGCAATTCTTGAATTTCTTTCCGCTGCCACAAGGACAAGGATCATTTCTGCCGATCTTAGGACCTACTTTCACCGGCTCTTGCTTAACAGCTGCAGATGGATCATAATAATCATTTTCATTTGCTCCATAATCTTGTCCAGCGTTATCAATATCTTCTTTGTTTGCTCTTAAGTTAGAAAGATCTGTTTTCTGCTGACGTCCTTCTCTTACAGGGCCTTGTTGCTCTACAGCAATATTCGCATGGGCTAAGAAAGAAACAATGTTCTTATTCACTTCACCATTCATTCGGCTAAACAAGTTGAATGCTTCCACTTTATAAATGACCAAGGGGTCTTTCTGTTCGTAAGTAGCAGTCTGCACACTTTGCTTCAAATCATCCATTGCTCTTAAGTGCTCTTTCCACGCATCATCTATTAAGGCAAGTGTAACAGTCCTTTCTAGAGAATTGGACATTTCAATTCCATTACTCTCAAGCGTCTTATTCAGATTAGCTAAAGCTTGTACACCTCTCTTTCCATCAGTGAAAGGAACTATCACGTTTTCAATATGATTTCCTTGGGTAAGCCTGATATTCTTAAACACCGGTATCGCTTGCTGTCCAATTTCCTGTTTTCTTCTCTGGTAATTTTGCGAAGCTTCATTATACAATCTCTCGGCGATCTGCTGTTCATTGAGTTTTGAGAATTCATCTGCAGTTATTGCAGTCTCGATTCCAAAATTCATAATTGCATCAAACCTGAAACCTTCATAATCGTTCTGCTCTTTTGTGGACATTACAATTGCTTCCGCAACATCATAAAAAGCTGTGTCAAGATCCAATGCTAACCGCTCTCCAAATAACGCATGGCTTCTTCTTGCATAGATCACAGTACGTTGCTTGTTCATCACATCATCGTACTCAAGCAAACGCTTACGTATGCCAAAGTTGTTTTCCTCCACTTTGCGCTGTGCTCTTTCAATTGATTTAGTGATCATGCTGTGCTGGATTACTTCACCTTCTTTGTAACCGGCAAAGTCCATCACCTTCGCAATTCTTTCAGAGCCGAACATTCTCATTAAGTCATCTTCTAACGAAACGAAGAATTGTGTTGAACCCGGATCACCTTGTCTACCTGCACGACCTCTTAACTGCCTATCTACACGGCGGGATTCATGTCTTTCTGTACCGATGATCGCCAAACCGCCAGCTTCTTTAACGCCAGGTCCGAGTTTGATATCAGTACCACGACCAGCCATGTTTGTTGCGATCGTTACAGCTCCTGCCAAACCAGCTTCAGCAACAACCTGTGCTTCTCTCTGGTGCTGTTTGGCGTTAAGTACATTATGCGGAATTTGTTTTTGACGCAGCATTCTGCTGATCAATTCACTGATCTCAACAGAAGTAGTACCAACAAGACAAGGTCTTCCTGCATTGCGTAACTCTTCTATCTCGTCAATAACCGCCTTATATTTTTCTCTCTTCGTTTTGTATACTTTATCCTGCTCATCTTTTCTTATTGCAGGAATGTTTGTAGGGATTGTAACTACATCTAATTTGTAAATACTCCACAATTCTGCAGCTTCTGTTTCAGCTGTACCCGTCATACCAGCCAGCTTGTGATACATTCTAAAGTAATTCTGCAGTGTTACCGTAGCATATGTTTGAGTGGCAGCTTCGATCTTTACATTTTCTTTTGCTTCGATAGCCTGGTGCAAGCCATCACTGTATCGACGGCCTTCAAGGATACGACCTGTTTGCTCATCAACAATTTTGATAGCGCCTTCCATCACCACATACTCAACATCTTTATCGAATAGCGTATAAGCCTTCAATAGTTGCTGAACGGTGTGAATTCTATCTGCCTTGACTGAATATTCGTTGATGATCGCTTCTTTCCTGTGCAGCTTCTCTTCTGCGGAAAGTGCCGCATCAGTGTCTACCGCATTCAATGAAACACTAATATCAGGTAAGATGAAGAAATTTTGATCTTCTCCGCTTCTTGTAATGAGTTGAATTCCTTTATCCGTTAATTCAACTGAATTGTTTTTCTCATCAATATAGAAATACAATTCAGCATCAGCTTTAGGCATTTCTCTTTGCTGATCTGCGAGGTAGTGATTCTCGGCTTTTTGCAACTTTACTCTTATACCGGGCTCACTTAAAAATTTGATCAATGCACTGTTCTTAGGTAAACCTCTTTGTGCTCTGAACAAAGCCAATCCACCATCCTTTGGATCATCATTTCCTTCAGCGATCTTCTTCTTTGCTTCAGTCAGAAATTGATTCACCGCTCTCTTTTGCGCCTCCACTAATTTCTCAATTCTTGGCTTCAGCTCAAAGAATTGCTGGGTGGTATCATCTCTTCCTACAGGACCAGAAATGATCAACGGCGTTCTTGCATCATCGATCAATACACTATCCACCTCATCCACCATTGCAAAATGATGCTTTCGTTGCACCATCTCTTCCGGTGAATGTACCATGTTGTCTCGCAGGTAATCGAAACCAAATTCATTATTCGTTCCGTAGGTGATATCTGCTAAATATGCATTTCTCCTGGCCTCAGTATTTGGTTGATGCTTATCGATACAATCAACTCTTAATCCCAGCCATTCAAAAATGGTTCCGTTCCATTCACTATCACGACGAGCCAGGTAATCGTTCACCGTTACAATATGAACACCTTCACCTGCCAAAGCATTTAAGTAAGCAGGCAAAGTAGACACAAGCGTTTTACCTTCACCCGTAGCCATCTCAGCGATCTTTCCACTATGTAACACACTACCACCGATCAACTGCACATCATAATGAACCATGTTCCATGTTACTAGTCCGCCTGCAGCTGTCCATGTGTTTTTATAGATAGCTTTATCGCCTTCTATTCGTATGTAATCTTTTTTTACAGATAGATTTCTATCTAATTCGGTTGCTGTAGAAACCAACTCTCTATTACTGCTAAAACGCCTGGCAGTTTCTTTTACCACTGCAAAAGCTTCAGCATGTATCTCTTTTAACGCTTCTTCAATTTGTGCATCACGATCCTTTTTCAGTTTATCAACTTCCTGGTAGATCGCATCTCTGCCTTGGATATCTGTCGCATCTAATTCTTCAGCAGACTGCTTCCTCGCTTCGATCTCTGCATTGATTTCAGTTAAATGCGCTTGAATGCGTTGCTTAAACTCCTGCGTTTTCGCTCTCAGATCATCATTCGATAAAGATTGGTATTGCTGGAAATGTTGATTGATCTCTCCAACGATAGGCTGAATCTGCTTTACATCCTTTTCAGACTTACTGCCACCAAATAATTTTCCTAAAAAACCTAGCATATAAAAGTTATAATAAGTATGAGACCGGCTCCGGTACTTCGTGGCATCACCTGTTGTGTCACTCACTTGTACGTTCTGTTGTCTATTCATCTTTGCGGACGAGTGAACAACAGGTGCCAGACACTTTGCAAGTGTGCAGACACCAGCTTCGGTATAAAAATGAACATTCAGTTTGTCAAAAACCCTGCTATTGAATGCTTTTAGCCAAAATGGCAGCGATTTTTGATCCCGGATTTTCGGGGGCCAAAGGTAATTATTTTGAGGTGAGGTGTTCAATTAACTGTTCTAATGGCTGCTTAAAGTTGAAGCAGCCCGGTTTCAAGCTGAATAATGGTAAGAACGTACAAGAGTGCGACGCAACGGAAGGTAAACCGGAGTTACGAACGTTCGGAACAAAACCTTGCTTCATAATCTATCTTTGTCCTATGCATATCGATATCATTACTGTAGTGCCGGAGTTACTGCAAAGTCCTTTTCAACACAGCATAATGAAGCGGGCTCATGAAAAAAAATTACTGACAGTAAGAACACACAATCTTCGTAAATGGGCGATCAATAAACACGGGCAGGTGGACGATTACCAGTATGGCGGCGGCGCGGGGATGGTGATGATGTGTGAACCGCTTGCCAATGCGATTGATGAATTGCAGCAGGAAAGAAAGTTTGATGAGATCATTTACATGACACCCGATGGAGACAGGTTTGATCAGAAAACTGCTAATCAACTTTCACTAAAAGAAAATTTACTTATTATATGTGGGCATTATAAAGGGATTGATCAAAGAATAAGAGATCATTATATAACTAAAGAAATTTCAATCGGTGATTTCGTTTTGAGTGGCGGTGAGTTGCCTGCTGCAATCGTGGTAGATGCAATAGGAAGATTGTTGCCAGGTGTTTTGAATGATGAAACCTCTGCACTGTTTGATTCATTCCAGGATAATTTATTGGCTCCGCCCGTTTATACCCGACCAGAAAAATTTAAAGATTGGGAAGTGCCTAAAATTCTTTTAAGCGGAGATCCTAAAAAAATCGAAGACTGGCGACACGAACAATCTCTTGCTGTTACTTCTAAAAAGCGCCCTGATCTTTTCCATGACAATGGCATGACTGAATAAGGTAGTTTTTGTCTGATATGAGTATTTGAAAAACTTTCAGATTTGCTATTGGCTCTGGAGCGGCAATATCTTTACATTATTGAATGGTACACAGTTAAGTCCAATATCCAATAGTATCCAATATTATATGAAATACCGGCCCGTAAAAGGGACTAACCTAAAAACAAAACCATTAAAATCCCGCTGTTAACAGGCGGGATTTTAGTTTGTCTGATTGGAGCATATCGCAAACTTACAAGAGCAGCTATTTCTAATTATTGTTCTAACATTTGTACGGCTGGCTGTTGCCACTTATGAAAAGCACCATCCTTTATTTACTAATGAACAGTGTAAACAGTTTTAAATAAAAAGTCCCGGTTTTCCGGGACTTTTTATTAGTTAAGGTTTCCGATGACCGGTATTGATTTTTCGTGCACCAATTTGTTTAATTGCACTACGTCATTGCTCATTATCCTTTTCAATTTATTCAACTGCTCATCAGCCTGGGCAGCTAAAACATTGAATGTTTCCTGTACCTGTTTGGTTGGTACATTGTAACCACTGTTCGCATAATCATACAAACCAGAGAGCTTATCATTTAAACGGATGGGATAATTGAGAACATCCTGGCCACTCTTTGCTTTGGTTTGATGTAAAGCCTCTTCAATAGCAGTGATCTGTTTGTTGATGCTATCTCCCAACTGCTTAATGTCTTTGTCTTTTGTTTTAGAGGCAAAATCGTTTATCTGACTTCTAAGCGTCCTGATATTTTTTACCGCTTTCTGTACTTCTACAAATTTGTCTTTAACCTGCTGGAGGAATTTAACCTGTGCATCATAATCTGCTTCATTCATTTTATAGTTAGGATCCGCAAGTACAGTGAACGGGACATCCACCGAATCTTTGCCAAAGCGGAACCTTGCTTTGTAGTTACCCGGAGCAACTTTCAGATTCGAGGGATTGCCATTCCACAATATCATCCCATCTATTCTTTCTACAGAAGGATATTGCATATCCCAAACAAACTGGTTCATTCCTTTCGTGAATTCAATTTTGTCTGCAGCTTCTTTGGCATCTTTTGAAAACGCTCTGATCGGATTGCCTGTTTTATCATATACTGTAATAGAGAGCTTAGAAGAATCTGCAACATCTTTCAGATAGTAATTAAACACTACTCCATTCGCCGGGTTCATTCCTGCATTACGCACATTTGGATTTGAAAATCCTGCCATCCTATATGCAGGCGATACATTCAATACGTGAATGTTTTTATCCAGAACTGAATTATCTTTTTGCTGTAATGGGCTCAAATCGTCAATCACCCAAAATGCTCTTCCCTGTGTGGCGACAACAAGATCATTATTTTTTATCGTAAGATCGGTGATAGGTACTACCGGTAAGTTTAATTGAAACTTTTTCCAACTAGCGCCGTCATCATAGCTGATGTACATTCCAAATTCAGTTCCTGCATAGAGTAAGCCGCTTCTTTTTTGATCAGCCCTCATTGCTCTTGTAAAATGCATTTTATCAATTCCATTCGTGATCAGCTTCCACGATTTACCATAATCTTCAGTTTTGTAGATATACGGGGTGTAATCATCTAGCTTATATCTTGTTCCAACAAAATAAGCTGCGCCTTTTTTGAAAGGATCTGCTTCGACACAATTCCACATCATCCATTTAGGTGCATCTTTCGGAGTAACGTTCTCCCAGCTCTTTCCACCATCTTTACTTACGTGAATTAGCCCGTCATCACTTCCCGTCCACAACAGATCTTTTTCAACAGGTGATTCCATCGCAGTAAAAATGGTACAATAATATTCAACCGAGGTATTGTCTTTTGTTATAGGCCCGCCACTTGAAGCCTGTTTGCTTTTGTCATTTGTTGTAAGGTCGGGACTTAACTCTTTCCAGCTTTGTCCTTCATCTTCGGTAGAGAAGAGATGGTTGCCTGCAGTGTATAATTTCTTTGGATTATGTGGAGAGAAAAAGATCGGGAAGTTCCATTGAAAACGATACTTGAGTACATCCGCTCCGGCACCCATCGGGTTATCTGGCCATACACTTATTGCCCTGTCTTCACCGGTTTTGTGATCAAGCCTTGAAATGTAACCACCATAGTTTCCACCATATACGATATCCGGGTTTAAAGGATCTGCAACTACATATCCGCTTTCAGAGCCTGCAGTAGGTTGCCAATCATCGGTAGAGATACTTCCGCTGTAAGTTCTGCTCTTGATGCGAACTGTAGAGTTGTCTTGCTGGGCGCCAAGAATCCGGTAAGGGAAAGAATTATCTGTTGATACACGATAGAATTGAGCCGTTGGTTGATTTTGATAAGTGCTCCAGTTCTCACCACCATCAAATGAAACTTGTGCGCCGCCATCATCAGCTACGATCATCCTGTTACCATCATCCGGATCGATCCAAAGGTCATGATGATCTCCATGTGGTGTTCTTACACCCTGGAAAGTTCTGCCACCATCACGGCTACGCATAAAACCTACGTTAGGTGCATAGACCAAATTTTCGTTTTTGGGATCAACAAACACTTTCGTGTAGTACCATGCTCTCTGACGAATGTTATTATCACTTGAAGTGAGCGACCATGTTTCTCCTCCATCGTTACTCATGTACATTCCGCCATTTGCATTTTCAAGAATGGAGTACACTTTGTCTGGATTAGAAGCAGACACAGCTACGCCAACGATTCCCCATGTGCTTTTAGGTAAACCTTTTTTTGAAGAGATGTTGGTCCATGTTTCTCCGCCATCAATACTTTTCCATAAACCACTTCCTTCGCCACCGCTTTCTAAACTATATGGCGTACGAATCACTCGCCATGTACCTGCATAAAAAACATTCGGATTGTTTGGCTCCATTACCAGGTCAGAAGCACCTGTTTGGTCATTCACATATAAAGTACGTTTCCATGTTTTTCCGCCATCAGTAGTTTTGAAAACGCCGCGTTCTGTATTTGGCCCGAACAAATGCCCCATAGATGCTACCCAAACTGTATTTGGATCTTTGGGATGAATCACTATGCGAATGATATGCCTTGAGTCTTTCAAGCCAATATTCTTCCAGCTTCTGCCGCCATCATCGCTTCGCCACATGCCACCAAGACCTTCACTAACGTTACCTCTCATTGTGTTCTCTCCTTCACCAACATAGAGAACGGCTTCATCACTCGGCGCTACAGCAACAGCACCAATGCTGCTGCCAAAATATTTATCTGAAATATTTTTCCAGTTACTACCACCATCTGTTGTTTTCCACACACCACCACCGGTTGCGCCGAAATAAAAAGTGTTCTTGTTCTTGTAGCTCCCTGCAACAGCAGCACTTCGTCCGCCACGCCATGGACCTACCAAACGATATTTCACTTTAGAAAAGAAAACGGAATCATTATCAACCTGCGGTTGCTCAGCATTTTTCTTTTTGGTTTGAGCGATTGCAGCAAAGGAGATAATGCATGCAATAGCAAGAAAGATTTTTCTCATAGCAGTAAAAATTGAGGGCATAAGTTACAATGCTATGAGGAGAGAGAAAAATGGAATTGATGAACTATTACCAGTAAAGTTTTATTTCCTGTGGTTTGGACGAAATTTTAACTCTCAATACCACTCTTTCATCTGTCTGAGTAAACTCATTTTGTTTTTCACTTCCGCTAACCTCCCGGTAAAAAACGCCGTTGACAGCGAGGCCAGCTATTTTATCTTCTTTTACAATACGAACGATTATCTCTTTATCCTTGAAAGATGGAGACTTTTTTACGGGATGAATTTTTATCGTAGTAATTCCTTTTTGCTTTCCATTTGAAGAAAACCTGATCAGCGTGTATTTGCTGGTCTTAATATTTGTAGAAGTGATGCCGTCATCTAAAAAAAGTTCACATTGAGATGGCGCTTCTGATATTACATACCTCACCTCAAGTGAATCTTTTGCTTTAGTCGTGTTATTTGCAGAATCAATATTAAAAAAAGTAAAGCTCCCAGCTCTATAAAAGAAAGGTATCGATTTCAGATCTACGTCAACTTCAAACCATTTCCCTCCTTTATAAAATGTTTTATTTCTATACCAGTATCCTTCTGGCAAATAAATATTTCTTTTGTTCATCCCTTTTTCCAGCACTGGTGTTATCAAAACATCCTCTCCCCACATATACTGATCCTGGATTTTTACCGCAGTTGTATCATCCTGGAAATAATAATATAAAGGAGCCATCAGTGGCTTACCATATTTTGTATGCTGGTAAGCTAAACTGTAGTTATATGGCAACATAGAGTAACGTAGATTGATCGCCTGCTTCGCATATTCTCTCCAGGGCGTATCGATTAACGCAGCTTCACTTGGAAAACTAAATGCTTGTTTATCTACTTCATACAAAGCAGTTCCATGCGGACGAAATATCGGAGTGAATGCTGCAAACTGCAACCAACGAACATATAATTCATTATCACCTTCACCGCCTGCAAAGCCACCTGCATCGCTATGCACATAAGGCACACCACTCATACTCATGCCCAGAAGAATTGGTAGCTGTGCCCTTAATCCACTCCAGGTGCGACTTACATCACCTGTCCAAGGGAAAATGCTATAGCGTTGACTACCTGCAAAACCGCTGCGATTTAAGCTGAACAATCTTTTATTCGGGTATTCTTTTGCATATTTATCATAGAGCATCTTTGTCCAGTTGTGCCCGTAAATGTTATGTACCTCATCTGCAGCAAATAATCTTTTATGTCCTAAGTCTTTTAAGTTGTGATATAAATCAGAAGGATGTCTTTCAGGTTCTCCCAAATCTCCCCACCATGCTTCAACGCCAATGTCCATCTGTTTTTTGTAGAACTGCCAGAACCAGTCTTTAGAATCTTTGCGAAAAATGTCTATCAGTCCGCCTTTACCAAAATAAAAATCGATTAGATAATAAGGATTTCTATTACTGTCAACTGCTAAATACTTTTTGGATGCCGGGTAGTTCTTAGAAGTTTCCACAAAAAAAGGTTCCGTAACAAGAATTGTACTGATGCCATCTTTCTTAAAATCGCTGATCATCTTTTTCGGATCGGGCCATTTCTTTTGATTCACCCAATCTAGATTGCCAAGTGTTCCTTTAATGCTATCTCCAAACCAGAACAGGTCGAATATCACTGCATCGACAGGAATGTTTTCTTTCTTCATCCTGCCAAGAATATCTCTTACCTGTGCCTCACTCGTGTAACCAAAACGACTCATGAGATTTCCGAAAGCCCAGCGTGGTGGTAAAGGCTGTGTACCGGTGAGTTTATGGTAAGATTGAAGAATATCAGCATAGCTTGCTCCGAGAATCACATACACATTCAGTTCACCGCTTGAAAATCCTATTTTGAGAATATTGTGTTCAGTTTTTCCAATATCAGCAAAGCCTTTGGAAGGATTATCGAAGAACAATCCATAACCTTTGCTGCTGGTAAAAAAAGGGACAGAGTAATTTAAATTATCAGCGCCTTCTCCGTAACCATACCACGGATTGTTATATAGGTTGAAGCGATACCCTCTCCGGTTCAATGGCAAAGCTCTTTCGCCACCACCAAAGATCATTTCATCATCTCTCAGCACAAAATTGAAGCAATGGAATTCTTGTGATGTGTCAACAGAGATCAGTGCAGCCCGGTTACCGATATTGGCAGAACCATTTTTTACTTCAAGATGAATTTTATTTTTTGATGTTGGTTTTAAGATAACAGCATCACTTACATTCTCGTTTTTGAAGTAGTTATCTGGCTGATAGGTCAACTTGATGATGTTATCATCAAAGTAGCTGATAGTGTATTTTTCTTTCGAAGTTTTGTAAATATTAGTTTGCCCGGAAGCGTATTGAATAAATACAAAGGACAGTATGAAAAACACAAGTAGCCTCATGAAAATTATTTAAAGAGCCAAGCTAAGCAAAAGCCATAAAAAAAGTTCTGCCACTTTGCAGAACTTCTTTCAATATTGTGTGCTATTGCTTATTGAGCTTTGTACCATTTAGCATCGACCTGCTCATTGATCTTTATATCGGAGATCTTTGTTTCAAGAACGCCGAAAGGCGTGTCCATTTTAATTGTACCCGGCATCTTAACTCCATTTACTTCTTTATAATCAGCATATTTAAAAGTGAGTTCTGCTTTACTTGCTTTACCACCCGAGTCACCTAGTCCCATTGCAGTTAATCCACTTAATGCGGCCGCAGCAGCGCCTTTAGCAACAAGTGCATTGATTAGCCCCGTCTCCTTATCAACCATATAGGTAAGGATATTATCATCTTTCTTCAGTTCAAGTTTGTAAGAAACCCTGCCATCAATTTTTTCTTCTCCAGCTAGTGAAGCTGTAAAACCTTTTGTAGCATGATCAACCAGTTGTATAAAATAGCCAGAGCAATCCATTTCGGTAGACATCGCTTTCAATTGGTCAGTTTTCATTTTTTCTAATCCACCTTCTAACCCAAACATAGGGTTTGAAGGCATTAGCAAGTAGCCTGCTGTGTCAGTAATCAGCATAAATGACTCGCCTGTTATTTCGTTCGTGGTTTGCCTTCTCAGTAATTTTCCTCGTTCTTTGATATTCTGAATAGAAAATTCCATTGCTCCCATTGGAGTATTCAGGCTTAAAGTTTCTGTATACTGAAGTGTGTTAATCGCCTGTAATTTTTCTTTTCCCCCTGCAGCAGATAAGTATTTATTAATTACTTCATCAGTAGTTTGAGCGCTTGCTGCAACAAATGAAAATACAGCTGCGAGGATCCATATAACTCTTTTCATGATTCTGAAAATTTCCACCAAATTTACCTCGTCAAAACGTATCCTTATGCTTTTGGCAATATTTTATCATCAATTTAATAGCCGCATATGAGTAATAATTCGTTTGCTGTAATGGGCAACCTAGTAGATGTCTGGAATAAAAAGATATATGCAGCAGAGGTCACTGTTAAAAACGGGAAGATTGAATCGATCAAGGATCTTCATAAAGAAATAATTCAACCGCTTCCATACATACTGCCGGGCTTTGTGGATAGCCATGTGCATGTTGAAAGTAGTATGCTTATTCCAAGTGAATTTGCGAGGCTTGCGGTGGTTCATGGAACAGTAGCCACTATCAGCGATCCACATGAGATCGCTAATGTATGTGGAATGAAGGGCATTGAGTTTATGATAGATAACGGAAAAAAAGTACCATTCAAATTTCATTTCGGTGCTCCCAGCTGTGTTCCTGCAACAACATTTGAAACTGCAGGTGCTACAATTGATGCAGGTGATGTAGAAAAATTATTGCAAAGAGATGATGTGAAGTATTTAAGCGAGATGATGAACTTTCCGGGGGTGTTACTTAAAGATTCGGAGGTGATGAAGAAAATTCAGATTGCACAAAAGCTTGGAAAGCCTGTTGATGGCCATGCACCTGGTTTGATGGGAGATCAGGCAAAGCAATACATCGGTGAAGGCATCTCAACAGACCATGAGTGTTTTACAGCAGAAGAAGCGATTGACAAGTTGAAGTACGGAATGAAAATTCTTATCAGGGAGGGAAGTGCAGCAAAGAATTTCGAAGCTTTGATAGGCTTAATGAATGAGCATTACACGATGATGATGTTCTGTAGCGATGATAAACATCCGGATAGTTTATTAGAAGGGCACATCAATCAGCTTTGTGAAAGAGCGATAGAAAAAGATATAGATATATTTAAAGTGTTGCAGGCTGCCTGTGTAAACCCGGTACTGCATTATAAAATGGATGTGGGTCTATTAAGAGAAGGAGATGATGCAGACTTTATCCTGGTGGACGATCTGAAACATTTCAAAATAAGGCAAACATATATTAATGGAAGATTAGTAGCAGAAGGTGGCAAAACTTTCATTGAAAGTGTAGAAGAAAAAGCGATCAACCAATTTGACTGTAACGAAATAACCTCGGAGTCTTTAAAGATAAAGGCAGGAGAATATCCATCAGACAACGGGATTGTACCTGTAATAGAAGCTTTAGATGGACAACTCATCACCACCAAACTCATGCTTGCGGTTAAAGAGCAGAACGGCGAATTCTTAGGTGATACCGAAAATGATATTTTGAAAATGGTGGTTGTTAACCGATATGCAAATGCACCAATAGCAAAATGCTTTATTAAGAACTTTGGATTAAAGAAAGGAGCATTAGCCTCCACTGTTGCACATGACAGCCATAATATCGTTGCAGTAGGTGTGGATGATGAAAGCATAAAAAGCGCCATCAATCTTGTGATCAAAGAAAAAGGCGGTATCAGTGCAGTAAGCGATGAGATAGATATGGTGCTTGGATTACCCGTTGCCGGGCTTATGAGTACTGATGATGGCTATAAAGTTGCAGAAGCCTATACTAACATTGATAGGATGACAAAAGAAGTATTGGGTTCTACTTTAACTTCACCATTCATGACCTTAAGCTTTATGGCTTTACTTGTGATACCGCATTTGAAGTTGAGTGACCTGGGGTTATTCGATGGAGATACCTTCAAATTTGTAAAAGCAGAAGTTAGTTAATGTAGCTTCAAAAAAATCAAAATACATGTTCATATATAATGTAACAATAAAGATCGATCATAGCATCAATGACGAATGGGTAAGCTGGATGAAAGTGGTCCACATACCGGATGTAGCGAAAACCGGTTGCTTTGAGAAAACCCAGTTTGTTCGGTTGTTGGATATCGACGAAAGCGAAGGCCCCACTTACGCTGCACAATACTATGCTATAAGCAAAGCACAGTATAACCGGTATATTGATCTGTATGCTCCAAAACTAAGGCAGGCTGCGATAGATAAATGGGGAAATAAATTCATTGCCTTCAGAACACTGATGGAAGTAATTGAATAGTTCATTGATTTGTCAAATCCTTTCCACATAGATATCTCAGATGATGTTAATAATTTTTTGCAGATCAAAAATTATTTTGATGGAATGCAAAAGCAGATAAATTTGTCTCCCGAATAAAAATAAAATCAAGATTATGAACAAAGCTGAATTGGTTGCACAGATCTCTGAAGAAGCTGGAATCACCAAAACACAAGCAAATGCTGCCTTAGATTCTTTTGTTGACTCAGTTACAAAAACATTGAAAAAGGGTGACAAAGTAACGCTGGTAGGTTTCGGTACTTTCACTGTTTCTAAAAGAGCGGCTCGTACAGGTCGTAACCCTCAAACAGGTGAAGCTATTAAGATCAAAGCAAAGAAAGTTGCCCGCTTCAAAGCTGGTAAAGAGTTAAGTGCAAAGATCTAACCTCGAAGACACAACTTTTTAAAAGTCCCGTCATTACGATGGGATTTTTTTATTTTCGCAATTCATAAAATCAAATCACAATGGGAAGAGGAGATAAAAAAACTGCAAAAGGAAAAAGATTCAAAGGATCTTTTGGAAAAAGCCGCCCGGCTAAAACAACGCCAGTTAAAAAGGCTGCAGCAAAGAAAACAAGTTAAATGCTATTGATTAATTGAGTTTACCAGGTACATCATAACCTGGTAACTTAATTAATAGCTATGGAGCAAGCCGCTCAATTTTCCATCCACTTTCTTGTTTAGTATATAAGATCCTATCGTGTAAACGGCTCGGTCTTCCCTGCCAAAATTCAATTTTTGCAGGCTTTACAATGTAGCCGCCCCAATGGTCAGGACGAGGTATTGGCTGATCCCTATACGACTCACTCAACTCTAAATATTTATTTTCTAAAAACTCTCTGTCAGGAATAGCTGAACTCTGCGGAGATGTCCATGCGCCTATTCTGCTTCCTTCCGGTCTCGAATGAAAGTAGGCATCACTTTCACTTGCATCAACTTTTTCAATAGTACCTTCAATACGTACCTGCCGTTCTAATTCTTTCCAGAAAAATAGCAAACACCCTCTAGGGTTTTCTGACAGTTCCTTCCCTTTTCGACTGTTGTAATTAGTAAAAAAAACAAATCCTTCGTTAGTATAATCTTTCAGTAATACTATTCGGGCAAGCGGGTTTCCTGCTGCATCAGCTGTTGCTAATGTCATAGCATTCACGTCGTAAATCTCACTTTGCAAAGCCTCATCCCACCAAATAGTGAATTGTTCTATGGCATCATCTTTTACCTCAGCCTCATTCAGCGCTTTGAGTTTATAATCATTTCTAAGATTAGCTATACCCGCATTCATGTAATTATTATTTACCCAGCTAAAGTGCTACTATTTTACTTCTCTTGCGTCGCACTCTTCAGCTGATTGTTCGCTACTCAAAAGTATTCAACTTCAGCTTTCTTTTCCTGACACTCATCAACAAAAAAAGCGACTCTCCGGGAGCCGCTTAACTTCTTATTGATGTTTTTTCTTATCAACTTACGAGCGTTCCTACATTAGAACCCTGAACAACCTGCATCAGGTTCCCGGGTTTATTCATATCAAATACAATGATCGGAAGCTTATTCTCCATGCATAAAGTAAATGCAGTCATATCCATCACTTTTAGATTTCTGTCAATACACTCTCTGAAAGAGATCTTTTCATAGCGTGTTGCAGAAGCATCCTTTTCAGGATCTGCTGTATAGATACCGTCTACACGTGTTCCTTTTAAAATCACATCCGCCTTTATCTCGATCGCTCTTAAAGAACCTGCCGTATCAGTAGTAAAATATGGATTACCCGTACCTGCAGCAAAGATCACAACCCTTCCTTTTTCTAAGTGACGTATTGCCCTTCTTCTTATGTAAGGTTCTGCTACCTGCTCCATCTGAATAGCGCTTTGCAGCCTTGTATACACCCCGATCTTTTCCAGCATTGCCTGCATCGCCATCCCATTGATCATTGTAGCAAGCATTCCCATATAATCACCATGAGCTCTTTCTATTCCCGTTTCAGCTTCATTCATTCCCCGGTAGATATTTCCCCCACCAATAACGATCGCTACCTGCACACCAAGATCAGTTATGGTCTTAATGTCTTGTGCATATTGTTCGATGATCGTATGGTCAAAAGGATCGAAGCTATTTTTTTTTGTTCCTACTAAAGCTTCACCGGAGAGTTTGAGAAGAATACGTTTGTATTTAGGTAACATGCGAGGAATTTAATTCGGGCTGCAAGATAAGCTGTGAAATGCAATTCAACCCAAACAAAAAAGGAGAACAATATGTCCTCCTTTTTTGAGCTGCTTTGTGTAATCAGCGTAATAAAGTTATTGATCCTGTTAGCTTACCATAGCCATTATCGTTTGGTTCAATAATGTAATAGTATGTACCGATCGGGAGATCTTTTCCGTTTAACTTTCCATCCCATGGCGTTACAAACCCTCTTGAGCTGAATACTTTATGGCCATATCGGTTATATATTTCTATCCTCGCATCGGGATAATTCTCCAGGTTGAAAACCTGCCATTTATCATTGATGCCATCATTGTTAGGCGAAAAAGCATTAGGTATCTTCACATACTTCATCACTTTTACAAACACACTATCATAAGCTGTACAGCCGCCATCACCTGTTGCCGTTACATAATATAACTGGTTTAAGTTAGGTTTTATCGATGGGCGGAGGATCGTATCACTTGTTAAGAAATAAATGCTCGGCGTCCATTTGAATTTCAGGTTGGGATCATTTGCAGTAGTCAATACCTGTACAGTAGCTCCATCAGGAACATATAAGGTACGTGCGCCTGTATTCACGATCGGTTGCAGGTTCACTTTCACAATAGTATTACTCGCATCAGAGATGCAACCTTCCGCACTTGTAACAACTAATGATACATTGTATGTGCCGGGAGTTACAAATGTGTATTTAGGATTACGGGCAGAATCGGTAGCTCCGTTATTATAATTCCATAACCATGCGGTTACAGTACTGCCGGGTGCTGTACTCTGATCAGTAAATACATTTTCCTGGCCCTGGCATAATTCAGTTCTATCAATATCAAAATCTGCTATCGGCTTATCAAAGAAATTGGCTACTGTTTTAGTGATATCTTTTGAGCAGCCATTGCTTGTTGAAGCTGTCAATGTCACATTGTATGAGCCTTTAACAGCATAAGTATGCAAAGGGTTGCGATTACCTGATGTTGAAAGATCACCAAAATTCCAGGTATAGTTCAATGCAGTAGCAGAACCTCCGGGCATGTTAGTGTTGTTGGTGAACTGAACTGTACCTCCTGCTGCAGACATACATATTGCAGCGGGCCAAATAAAGTCAGGCTCAGGAATGGCATGAACAATTACAGGTTGTGAAACAGTATCACTCAAACATGCACTATCACTCTGCACATACATCTTAACGTTGAAATTGCCATAAGCAGGATAAGTATAATGAAACGGATCACCTGCAGCAGCGATTGAAGTGTTGCCATTCCCAAAATCCCAATGGCGAGTTCCTAATGCGCCCTGGCTAATGGATGAGTTATCAGTTAATAAAACTGAATCACCTAAACAAATAACAGGCGTAACTGCAAAGCTTGCTGTTGGTTTAGGAAACACATTGATGTATCGCCTGGCCGTATCAACACATCCCCCAATAGCCTGGAATACATATTTGATCTGGTGCTGCCCAACGCCTGCAACAGCAGGATCAAAGTTCCCGGCGGCATCTGTACCTGTACCAATATAGTAACCGCTTCCCGGTACATTCGTAGCAGAAGCCAATGCAACAGAGGAAATGCCTGCATTCACACATCTTCCTGTAAGCGTTGCAAATGTTACCTGCGGCACGGCGAATAGTGTGATCGTTTTTGTTTTCTCTGTTGTACATCCACCCTTAGAATACATCACCAGCTTAATTGTAAATATTTGTGATGAAGGCGAGCTGAAAGAATTATAGATGTGAGTATAGCTTTCTCCGGCCGCAGGGTTATTATCAGTTATAAAAGTTGTAGGCTGACCTACAGCATCCCAATAAATATCCACGCGATAGATAGAATCACTAACAAGGTTAGTGTTGTTTTGAATATTGATTGCCTGGCTTGAGCAGACGCTATCATTCAGCACAGCAAAATTCACTGCAGGCAAGAAACCTCCTACAGTATAATTCTTTACAATTGTATGCGAACATCCATTAGCAGTAGTAACAGAAAGCGTTACAGGGAATGTGCCGTATCCCGCATATTTATGTGCTGGATTTTGAAGTGACGAGGTGTTTGTACCTGAAAATGGTTCTCCGAAGTTCCAGTTCCATGAAAGGCTTTGGCCATCTGGTACATTGGTGAGATCGGTAAACGTTGATGTGCTATCGATTAAACAAGTTGCTGAATTAGAATTAAAGTCTGCAACAGGATTAGCATAGATCGTCAGCGTTTGAGTTAGCGTATCACTTAAACAACCACCTGAGGCTTCTACCACATGTTTTACTATATAATTGCCTGGCGCAAATGTTCTTACAATAGGATTGTTGTTCGTTGCATTGATAACTGTTCCGTTAATATTCCAATGCCATCTTTGAATAGCACCTGTTCCAAAAGAAGATGTTGAAGTGATAGTAATGGTGCTGTCGCCGCATTGTTTACCAGAAACTGTAAATGCCGAAGTTGGTGCTGCCAAAACATTTACGGGATGGATTGTAGTATCACTTGTACAAGCGCTATCACTTACCGCAACCAACCTGATATTGTAATTACCTGCGGAAGTATAGGATTTATAAAACGGATTGCCATTCAATTTCACATCATCACTTATCGCATCACCATAATTCCATCTCCATTCTTTGATTGAACCGCAGCAAATAGTAGATGCATTGGTGATCAGAACTGAATCACTCAGGCAAATGTCCCCGCTAACATTAAATGCAGCCACTGGTTTAGGAAACACTCTAACTGTATTAGGGATAGAATCCACACATCCCGCAGCTGAAGTAAAAGTATATCCAACAGTTGCAGTTCCTGATCCTGGGTTAGCCGGATTAAAATCTCCATTACTGCTCATTCCCGTTCCATAATAAGTTGCATTACCTGTTAATCCATTAGTGATAGTTCCAAAAGCGAGATTACTTACAGGCGCATTCACACATTTACCAGGAACAAAACTTACACTTAATGCAGGGGTTGCATGTAAAGTGATCGTTTTTGTTTTTTCACTTATACATCCGCCTTTACCATACACCACCCATTTAATAGTTATGGTTTTGGAAGCAGGTGACGTAAAATCCGGATAAAGATTGGTGTGGATCTCATTTATGGTAGGAGTGTTATCAGTTGTAAAAATTGTAGGCTGATTAGCAGCATCCCAATACATATCAATTCTATACACAGAATCGGCAACTACATTCATGTTATTTGTTACCTGCACAAGCTTTTGTACACAAAGATTATTTTCGTTGGCTACCGTGAAATTGATAGAGGCTCCGAATCCCTGTACTGTGTAAGGCTTAGTAACTACAGTTGAGCATCCTTTATTAGTAGTTACTTTCAGCTGCACATTGAAAGGACCATAAGACGCATACCTGTGCGTTGGGTTTTGTAAAGAAGATAAATTATTTGCACCGGATGAAGGCTCACCAAAATCCCAACTATATATGAATGTTTGATTTGCTAATGCAGGTGTTTGGTCGGTAAATTGAACAGTGCTATCCTGCAAACAACCTGTAGTTGAAGAGAAATCTGTAGCAGGGAAAGCATAGATCTTAACGGTATCTACCTTTACAGCACTTTTACATCCACCTTGAACGCCAGCCCAGTGCCGGATAATATATTCTCCGGGAGAACTATACGTTTGTGTTTGCGGATTAGGGGAAGTACTTGTAAGCGTTATGCCATTACCGAAATCCCAATAGAATTCGTCAAGCGAAGAGCCCCCCGCGAAAGAAGACGTATCAGTGAAAGTTACTGTGGCACTTCCGCAAGCTTCCCTTGTACTCATACCAAACGTTGCCACAGGGCCTGTAGTAGTGACAACTATTTTCGTAGTATCACCTATACATCCATTATCTGCTATCACCTGTAATAAGGTTGGATGGTTTCCTAATCCGTTAAATAATTTTTTAGGATTCTGAATACTATCTATGCTACCATCATCGAATGTCCAGCGGTACCTGTTCACTCCTGTAAAAGTTCCTGGAATAGCGATACCTGAAAAACGAGCCGTGTCACTAACACAACCTGAATAGACCCAGGAAAAATCAGCGCCGGGTCCTTTTTCAACACGAACAGTATAATTGGAAATGTTCATGGTGTTATTACAGTTATCGATATTAGGCGCTGTAACCGTTATAGGGATTGTATAGGTGCCGGTATCACTAAACTTATAATCTTTATTGATCTTATAGATGTAATACTTACGGCTACCGATTGTTTGTGAATCCACTGCCACCGGGTTATTAAGAGTAGTATCGGTATTGGGCGATAGATTATTAACCTGGCTGAACTTCCATTGCATCTGCGTAGGCTTAAATGACAGCTTGATCGAAAATTGAAATGGCGTGTTCTTACAGGTAAAAGTATTTGCAGCTGTAGTTGTATTTAAAGTATTTGCAATGGTTGGTTGTGCATCTAGGTTGTTGATCATCGTTCCTGCGTTATACCCATAACTTTCCGGTCCTCCCATGCCATAAGCGATGGCGGTAAAAGTAGAGTCGCACTCGATTGTATGTTGCCCTCCGGGTTGAGTGGGTGTTTGCGTCCACCTTTTGATAACCACCCTGTAACTGGTATTTTGTGGATGTAATCCAACAAAGTCAAATGCATTTGATCCGTCAATGCGCAGCGAATTCATCGCAGAGGTTGGGACAATGATGCAGACATAATTCTGATTGATATTTTGAAGCCCGGTAACATAAAAGGTTGCCTTTTTGATAGCCTGCTCCAGCGGACTTAAATAAAACATTTCCGGATCGCCGTCACCGGTTGAATATCCATTACACGCTGCCTGTGACGGTATATACTGTGAAACCAACACAGGTTTATCAGATTCAATATAATCACCAGCCGCACTGGAATATTCATAATAAAAATTATTTATTAAACCTGTTAAAACAACTCCGTTTCTTTTAACTACAGTCGACGGGTCTCTTACTGCGATCCTAAAAAAGTTAAGATACGTAGATGACGTAGTACCCGCCCGCATAGTAGGATATGTTAGATACTTGGTACCCCAGGCGCTTGCAGGAAATATTTGTTGTTGCATGAAATCGCCACCGCTTCCAGAACATATCACCATTCGGCTTGCACCTGAAAACACACCAACAGGGTGACACTTTCCGTCACTGCCTGCTACCGACGCGATTTTACTTCCAGACAGATCAACACCTGAAGTGCCAGAAGGTTGTCCAAAAACATTATATATCTGTCCTTTGCTTAATTCCACTGTGTAAGTATTACCAGCGGTCCATCCACCTTGCGTATTACCTGAAGGAGTGATTTGTAACCTCGTATTATTTTCACTTGCCACAATAAAAAACCACGAATACGCTGGTGTGGCATTGGTTAATTGAGTATAGTTAAGTGAATAATAAGTGTAGCCGAAAGTCTCAACAGGCATTAACATCGTTGCTCCTGATGAAGAGCTTCCATACTGGTGAGCATAAGCTACAATAGGAACATCACTTTGTATATGTATGCCTTTTGAACTAATGCCTTCAGTTTCTATTCTGGCATTATTGATACCGGTCTTCGGAATTGGATTTGTTTGTATGGCAGTGTTAGCCGGAACCGAATATGTTTCTGAATAACTTGTACCATTGATCGAAACCGTTACTGTTGCGGGTTGTTCTGCACTTAAATATAAAACAAGTTCCTGCCCTCCTCCTGATGCATTAAAAAGTTGATTGTGGCCATAGCCTAACCAAAACTCTCTTCCCTTATTAGAAAGATCCTGGGCTTTCAAGGTACAACACAGCAATAGCAGGGGAGCTAATAACAGATAGCGATGCATAAAGTTCAGATGGTATGAGATGAGCACTAAAGATAATGATACTCAATAGCATGCTGCCTTTAGAGAAAATTAAAAAAGCGGAGTTTTTGGGCTCCGCTTTTCATTTATAACATTTTGAATAAATTATCCTAAAGCTACTCTCTTAAAGCTTAATACTTTCAAATCGCTATCTACACTCTTTAAGTAATCAGCCACGCTTTTTCCACCGTCTTTAACAAATGGTTGTGCAGCGAGTGTATTCTCTTTAAAAAATGCATTCAGCTTACCCTCAGCGATCTTTGCGATCATCTCATCAGTTTTGCCCGCCATTTTAGGATCAGCTTTCATAGTATCTACAACGATAGCTCTTTCTCTTTCGATAGTCTCAGCTGGTACGCTATCTGCATCCACTGCTAAAGGATTCATTGCAGCGATCTGCATCGCCACATCTTTACCAGCTTCAGCAGCTTCTTTGTTCAACCCAACCAATACACCCATCCTGTTTGCACCGTGAATATAAGATGCTACGTAAGGCGCTTCAATTCTTTCAAATTTTGCCACACCGATCTTTTCACCAATAGATGCAAGTTTATCGTTTATAAGATCAGAAACTTTAGCACCGTTAACTGTTGCTTCATTTAGTTCTTCAGCAGATTTTACATTGTTGGCGATTGCTGCATCAGCAATGCTTTTAGCAAAGGCCACGAAGTCAGTATTTTTAGAAACAAAGTCAGTTTCGCAACTGATCGTTACAATGATCCCGGCTTTATTATCTGCAGTAGTTTGTGCAATAACAACACCTTCCTTCGCTTCACGATCACTTCTCTTGGCAGCCACTTTTTGTCCCTGCTTTCTTAACCAATCGATCGCTGCTTCAAAATCACCATTGGTTTCTGTTAATGCTTTACGGCAATCCATCATACCTGCACCGGTAGCCTGGCGAAGTTTGTTGATGTCTGCTGCTGTTATAGTTGCTGTTGACATATCTAGTTTAAGATTTTATGTTTTGAATTTTTTAGGTTGACCAGCTTTCTTATCTATAGTCATCGCTTGTTGTGTCACTCACTTGTACGTTCGGAATCCTGTTCAGCAGAATTGTTGCAGTTGAAGTGTGCGACGCAACAAAAGTTAAATAGTGGATATTAAGATGGGCCAATAATCATTCATCATCAAGATCAATGATTAATGACCCATTGACTTAATGACTAATTATCTTCCACCGCCACCAGCAGGTCTTCTGCTGTTAGGCACTCTTCTTTTTGGAGCCCCACCAGGACCGCCGGTGTTTCCACCTTCGCTACGACCTCTTCCTCTTCCACGTCCGCCACCCTCAGCTTCAGCTTCAGCTTGCAAACGAGCTGCTTTCTTTTCAGCTTCGTTATCTACCTCTTCAGTCTCATCATCTTTCGCAGCTTGTCTCTCGCTTAAACCTTCGGCGATCGCAGCTGTGATGTAGTTAGTGATGATAGCGATTGATTTCGTAGCATCGTCGTTTGCAGGAATTGCAAAATCAACTTTGTTAGGATCGCTGTTGGTATCAACCATTCCAAAAGTCTGGATGCCTAATCTTTTTGCTTCAGCCAAAGCAATGTGCTCATGACCGATATCAACAAGAAATAAAGCAGCTGGTAAACGACCTAATTGAGCGATACCACCTAATACTTTTTCCATTTTGTCTTTGTCTCTTCCTAATGTAAGACGCTCTTTCTTTGTAAGGTTCTCAGCGCTTCCATCAGCAAGCATTTTCTCAATGCTCTGCATCTTCTTCACGCTCTTACGAACGGTATTGAAGTTAGTGAGCATTCCACCTAACCATCTTTCAGTAGCAAAAGGCATGTTCACTCTCTTTGCGCACTCAGTAACAATTTCTTTCGCTTGTTTCTTAGTGGCAACGAACATGATCTTCTTACCGCTTTTTGCAATTTGTTTCATTGCAGCAGCAGCTTCCTGGAGACCGTCGGCTGTTTTGTTAAGGTCAATGATGTGAATACCTTTCTTCTCAGCGAAGATGTAAGGCAACATCTTAGGATTCCACTTCTTCTTGAGGTGACCAAAGTGAACACCTGCTTCGAGTAGTTGTTGTTGAAGTGAAGGACTATTTTCCATTTGTACTTATTATTAATGTGTTTTGAATATTTATACTAGATGCTGGATTCTTGATGCTGGAGCAAGGCAATTTGCAAATCCAGTATCTGGTATCCAGTAACCAGGTTAACGCTTGCTGAACTGGAAGCTTCTTCTCGCTTTCTTATGACCGAATTTCTTACGCTCAACACTTCTTGGATCTCTTTTCAGCAATCCTGCCGCTTTCAACGCAGGACGAAAATCAGGGTTCACTTCAAGCAACGCTCTTGCGATCGCAAGTTTAGTAGCTTCAGCCTGGCCTTTCATACCACCACCTGTTGCATTTACAACTACATCGAATTTGCCATTCACTTCAGCAGCTTTTAAAGGAGATTCAACCTGGTTCTGTAAATAAGCCAGTGAAAAATATTCTTTGTAATCTTTGTCGTTTACAGTGATCTTACCGTCACCCTTGCTGATGAACACACGGGTAACAGCTTCTTTACGGCGACCAACTGCATTTTTTTGCTTTTCCATTATATATGTTTTGTCACCCTGCGATACTTGAGGGTGAGTTTGGAATTAGTTTTAGAATTTAAGTTCTTTAGGTTGTTGAGCTGTGTGTGGATGCTCGTTACCAGCATATACAAACAACTTCTTGTACATTTTTCTACCCAGGCGGTTCTTAGGGAGCATGCCTTTTATCGCTCTTTCGAGAATCACTTCGGGACGACGCTTTAAAAGATCTTTAGCGATCTCTTCTTTTTTACCACCAGGATAACCAGAGAAGTTGATGTATACTTTCTCTTCCATCTTGTTTCCGCTGAACTGGATCTTATCAGCGTTAATAATAACTACGTAGTCACCACAATCAACGTGTGGAGTGTAATACGCTTTGTTCTTACCACGAAGAACAGAAGCAATTCTTGAAGACATACGACCAACGGTTTGATTAGTACCGTCCACAACGTACCAGTTACGCTGTACGGTAGCCTCGTTCGCATGCTTGGTTGTGAAATGTAATTTGCTCATTTTGAGATATTTTGGCCTTCAGGCCGATTATTTAGAATACTGTGGGTTCCTATCCAAACACACAGCCCGTTCTTTTTAAACGGGTGGCAAAGGTGCGGGGATGCAATGGTTTTACAAAGAAAAAAGGGAAGTATTTTATAAACAAGACCAAAATCAGGCTGATAATCAATATAAAAATTGACTTAAATTTTAAATAGCCTCAATTTTTTCATCAAAAGTAGTGAAAGGCATAATAATATATAGATATCATTCGGACCTGGTTAGGGTCTGGGTCGCCTCTGCATCCCTTCTGCTTCGCTAATAAAAAAACGAAGGATGACCGAACGAGACCCGAACGAGACCCTAAGCAAACCCTACCATCGTGTATATAAAAAACACATTGTCTTAATAATGGCATAGCGTTGGTTTTACAATTTGCGGAGAATTACACAGTGGGAGGTATCAGATGATAGACAGGAGGTCTTTTTTACGGAGCGGATTTTTAGGAAGCATTGGAGCATTGGCTTTTGGAAAAACTTCATTTGCGGCAACGAGCGATAGTGATATTGCCACTCCGAAACAAAGAGCATTGCGCATTGCGCACATTACAGATTGCCACACTCAGCCTACAATTAAAACAGAAAAAGCGTTGAAGACTGTTGTAAAGCAGATCAGCAATATGGTGGACCGCCCTGATTTTATCGTTAATACAGGTGACACTGTTTTGGAGGCCAATTATACTGAGGCAACTTATGTAGATAATTGCTGGCATGTTTGGCAGGAAGCGATCACGTACGCTTCATTACCTATATATAGTTGTATCGGCAATCACGATATCTGGATTTCAAAAGATATACAGGAACATCAAAGAAAGTTTGAAGGGAAGAAATGGGCTTTGAATAACCTGGGTTTAACAGACCGCTATTATTCTTTCGAAGAAAACGGATGGAAGTTCATTGCATTGGATAGTAACAATGAAAAAGACTATTCATTAGATGACGACCAGTTTGCCTGGTTGCATCGTGAGATCAGCTCAACTGACAACCCGGTTTGTATTTTCTCTCATGTACCTATTATTTCGGCAGCAGCATTAATGTATGAATTGGAAAGAAAGAATATGACCAGAGTTGGCTTTCCAAAAAGAGATCAGCACAGCGATGTTAAGAAACTGAAGGACCTGTTCTTTCAAAACAAAAATGTGAAGCTCTGTTTAAGTGGCCACGTTCACTACATTGATGAAGTGGAATACTTAGGTGTGAAGTATATGTGCAATGGATCTGTTGCCGGTAATTGGTGGCAGGGCAAGCTCGATGAATTCCCGCCGGCATATGCCATCATCGATCTTTACACAGATGGTACCGTTCAAAAAAAGCTTATTTATTATTAGACGCTTCTTTGTACACTTCAGGAAAATGACGTTGCATAAACCTGTTCTGCAGTTCCGGTCCGAAAGACTTCCACCCAAACTGTTCATATAACTTATGCGCATCTCTTGTTGCAAGCATCCATCTTCTTAAGCCTTTCACTTCATCATAATCCTGTATCACTTGCATCAACCATTTACTTAAACCTTTTCCACGATGCGCAGGTAAAATAAATACATCCGCCAGGTAAGCAAACGTTGCTTTATCTGTTATCAATCTTGCAAACCCTACCTGTTCTGTTTTATGAAAAACACCAAAGCACAACGAACCGTCTATCGAACGTTGCACCGTTTCTAACGGAATGTTATTCGCCCAATAAGATTCTCCTGAGAGATACTGATGAATTACATCTACCTGCATGAATGTTTTATCTGTTATGATAGTATAATCTCCTTTGGTAAATTGTTTCATGATGATGAGTGAAAGATGAAGGATATATAAAAGAAAAAGTCCCGATAGAAATCGGGACTTTGTTATATGGATGGGTTAGTAAGTACCGGGAATTAAATTTCCCTACACAATATTAAAAAGGATTTTTTCTCGCACAAAAAAAATTTCAATCTTTTTTATTCACATTTTTTTTATGAATGTGGATTGCGCTTACCTGATTCTCACATTCTGATTGTTCATGGCTCTTGCAAAAGATGATTTCATTTGATATGAATGTAGCATTTGAATCTTCTGAAACACTGATAAAATAAAGGTTTCAGAAGAATGGTAATACAGCCGAATATGTTTTCATTCTTTTTGTGAATCATCTTCAACCAGGAATTCTCATATGGATTTACATTATGTACTTAACCGATTTCTCTACATTCATCCTATTACCTTTGACTTAAATTTTTACTTATGAAGTTTCCTTCTCCCGTCAAACTTCAGTGGGTCGCATCACTGATCAATGCGCAACTGATAGGCGATGCTAATGCAGAAGCAACAGGAATAAACGAGATACATAAGGTTGAGAAAGGAGATCTTGTATTTGTCGATCATCCAAAATATTATAGTAAGTGCCTGAACAGTGAAGCTTCATTCATTATTATCAATTCGGGAGATGTTGAATTACCCGAAGGAAAATCTATCCTTGTGAGTGATGAACCTTTCGAAGCTTATCAAAAAATCGTTAGGCACTTCAAACCATTTCTTCCAGCATATAAACTTATTAGTGATTCCGCTGCAATCGGAGAAGGCACTGTGTTAATGCCTAATGTTTTTGTTGGTAACAATGTAACCATCGGGAGCAACTGCATCATCCATCCGAATGTTTCTATTCTGGATGATACCGAGATCGGCAACAACTGTATCATTCAATCGGGAACGGTGATCGGCAGCGATGCATTCTATTACAATACTAAAAAGAATAGAGAAGTATGGTACAAGAAAATGCTGAGCGGAGGTAAGGTAGTGATAGAAGATGATGTGGAGATTGGTGCTAATTGTGCAATTGATCGGGGTGTGAGTTCTGAGACAAGAATTGGAAAGGGAACGAAAATGGATAACCTTGTGCATATAGGTCATGATACAATCGTTGGTAAGAATTGTCTCTTTGCAGGACAGGTGGGGATAGCTGGTGCTACAACGATTGAAGACGGTGTAATTCTATGGGGGCAAGTAGGCGTAAGTAAAACTCTCACAATTGGTGCAGGCGCTGAAGTATACGCACAAAGTGGCGTGAAAGATTCCATTGATGGCGGGAAAAAATATTTTGGTTCACCTGTTGAAGATGCACTAACTAAGAAAAAGGAATTTGTCTGGATTAAACGTATTCCTGAATTATGGAAGAAAGTAACTGAACATGAGAAAGGGCGATGAGTGATCGCCCTTCTCTTTACAATTGCTCGAGCATCTTTTTTGCATTGGCATCATTGGGCTTTAGTTGCAAGACTCTTTCATAGCATTTTCTTGCCGCCACTTTATCCCCTGTAAGAAAATAATATTCTCCAAGGCTATCGTGTGTACCGGCTCTCTCCGGAAAAAGATATGTATTAAGCAGGAACACATTACCGGCCTCAGCTTTTCTTTCCTGCGCATACAACATATAACCTAACGCGTTAAACTCGCCGGCAGAAGCGCACAACGGTTTCAGGTTTGCAGCGATAGACTGTATTTCTTTTTCCGAACGAAGCTTATTCCTGTTGATTATCTTTTGCCACTCAAGGATGGCACCGTACTTTGGAATATATTTTTCTTTCGTTACAATTGATAACAGGTCCTTTTCCAGTGAAACAACAGGAGACTCCACGATACGTCCCATTTCTTTATTATTCTCATAAACGATGAAAGTAGGGACATGATGAATATTCTTGTTTCTTTCTTCGTGTTGCGGACTTTGTTTATAATGTTCCACTGTAAAATCTACAAGGATAAGTTTGATCCTGCTGGTGTCGTAATGAAGAGAATCGAGAATCTTAAGCATCCTGGGAACTTCTCTCTTACTATCGCCACACCATGAGCCAAGAAATATCTCCATTGTTGTATTGGAAAGAAGCTTTTGCAACGCAGCAATGGAACTACTGTCTACAAAATGCTCATTATAGTACTTGTAAAACCATTCAGCATTTGAGCCCTGCTTAAACATATATGGAGCAGTATGACCAATGAGAATAGTTGATCCTTTTTTATTGATTATTTCTTTGTTTAGATATGGAGTGTTAGATGGAGCAATATTATTATTACAGGCAAACGCCAATACCACGGCGATGGCCATGATTAAATTTTTCATGATAATCAGTTTAGGTTATTAAATAAAAAGTGTAGATAGTACCTAAACTTTTGGAGGCTGGAATATTGTATTTGAAAATTGAGAAAGATCAGCTTCTGTGTAGACGCAATGAACTTTAGCGGGCGATGTATGATAAGAAACAACAGAAACAACCTGGGTTACCAGGTAGATCCAATCAGCCTTAACTACAACGTGATGATCGGTGTGATCAGCAGTTTTATTCTTTTCAAGGATGGGTTCGCAATTACAAATGTTCACCTTGGTGTTAGTAGCTACATCAACTACATAGTCAGCGTACGCTACGAGTTTTGCTACATCTGGTGCATACAAAGAAAGAGAGAGCAATATGGCAATGAAGTATTTCAACAAGCTACAAGTTATACCTTTTCTTCAAGTAAGAACATATTCTTGAAACGGTTTCAGATACTGGAGTATAATTAAACGCAGGAAACGCTTTTAGCAATTTACTATTATCAAAATATACTTTTGCCTGGGCTGTATTCGCTGTTTCTTTGGTAAGCAAAGGATCATTCCCCGAGAACGTTCCTTTCAAAGCTTCCATTCTCCAAACTACGGAAGCCATAAAAGGAGTTACTTTTTTGTGTGGAAGTTTTTTGCCAAAGCAATTTGCTATTTCATCAAACAATCCTTTGTAAGGAAGATTTGCTCCGTTCAAAATATAACGCTGTCCTGAGATATCGCTATCCATCAGCAACAGCATCGCTTTTACCACATCTTTCACGTCTACAAAACCACTCACACCATCTGTGTACCACGGGAACTCATTATATACAGACTGAAAGATCTTGGTCGATCCGCTATTCCAGTCTGTTTCTCCTAAAATAATACTTGGATTTACAATCACTGCATTTAGTCCTTCACCGATTCCTCTCCACACTTCCATCTCTGCCAAGTATTTAGTTCTGCCATATTCGCTATTACTGGTTTCCTTACTCCAGTTCATCGTTTCATTTACCATTGTATTCTTCCTGATCCTACCAAGTGCAGCAACAGAACTAACAAATAATAATTTTTTTACGCTTGCAGTAAGGCATGCATTTACAATGTTAACGGTTCCTTCAATGTTCGTTTTGTTGAGAAGTTCCAGTTTTTTAGGCGAGAAGGAAACCACCGCAGCACAATGATATACCTGCTCCACATCTTCAAGAGCATCTTCGAGAGCAAGAATATCCAGTATATCTCCCTTTACCCATTCGATCTTATCAGCGGCCTCAAAAACAGGTATCGCAGTACGGTACAAAGCTTTCACCTGTTTACCTTCTTTGATCAAAGCCGTAGATAAATGCGACCCTACTAATCCTGTTGCGCCTGTTACAAGTATCATGTTAGTATTGATAAAATCCTTTCCCTGTTTTCCTTCCTAATTCACCTGCTTCCACTTTGGCTTTCTGCAAGGGTGATGGTGTTAGCCGTTCTGGTTCACCTAAAGCTTCCCAAACAATATTGCTT
>JAEZDC010000073.1 GCA_023429825.1 Bacteroidota bacterium
TTTTAGATGTATGTCTTCCAACTTCTGGAAATAGGGAAGGAAGCTCGATTCAGCACCTGACTGCGCATCGCTGGCTTTGTTCTTTACATAAGTAAAAAACTTTTGATGCAGTTGATCAGCATTGGTACCAGGCTTCAGCTTTATGTAAGTATAGAACTGGTGCCATCCCCAACTCTGCATTCTTTGAGCAGGCACCTGCACTAAAGGCAAAGGCATCAGGTAATTGAAATCGAAATGAAAGTGGTCAGGCTTTTCAACAACTGCTCTTACTGCAAGATCACCTTTGTTAACCTTTAAAGTCTTACCGATAGGATCCTGCTTCCCGAAATATCTTTCAGCCACATCAGTAGTTATTACAATAGAATTTGGATCTCTTAGAGCAGTGTTCGCATCACCTTTCACAACCTTCATCGGAAATACCTTGAAGAAAGAAGTTTCAGTAAACCAACCTTTCTCCTCGTAACCTTTATTAGTTTCACTCTCAACAAAATACTTGTCGCCAAGCATCATTACTCTCACTGTAGTATCTACTTCAGGGTATTCACTTTTCAAAAATGGAGCGAAGGCCGGTGGTACACAAGGAGCATATGTGATATTTCCTTTATCATTTCGCTGTTCGTATACACGGTAAACATTCTCTCCTCCCGGGATGTTTTTATCATACTGCAACTCATCCCACACAAAAACACCGATTACTAGGCAACCGGTGATACCAATTGCCAAACCAATAATGTTGATGAATGAAAATCCTTTATAACGAAGAAGATTCCTGACAGCTATTTTGAAATAATTCTTGAGCATTGAAAATGATTTATTCTGTTCTGAGATTTTTTACTGGGTTGGCCAGCGCCGCTTTTACTGCCTGGAAGCTAATAGTGGCAAATGCTATCATGATGGCTAGTACTGTGGTTAAGGCAACCACTTCCCATCCTATGGTGGTTCTGTACGCAAAATTTTCAAGCCACTTGTTCATTGCATACCATGCAACCGGTGAAGCAACGATCACGGCAATACCAACGAGCTTTAAAAAGTCTTTTGAGATAAGCGCAACAAGCCCTGCAACGTTTGCTCCCAGTACTTTCCTGATGCCGATCTCCTTCGTTCTTTGTTCTGCACTAAAAGTGACAAGTCCGAAGAGCCCCAAACAAGAAATAATGATTGCGATAATGGTGAAGTAATTTATAAGACTGGCCTGCATGCTCTCTGCTTCATAATTCTTTTGAAAATCAAGATCAAGAAAACTGTACTCAAATGGTTCATTCGGATTAAGCTTTTTCCATGTTTTCTCAAGTGAAGCAACTGCATCTTCCAATTTTCCGCTCTTTGAATGGGCGACGAGGTAATTAAAACTCGCATCGTTATACAATCTGAATGCAAACGGTTCAACTTCTGCATGAAGATCTTTGAAATGAAAATTCTTCACTACACCAACAATTGGAAATGCATGTTGTTCTCCATTGAAATTTATATTCAGCGATTTTCCTATTGCGTCATCGGTTGATTTAAAACCAAAATCTTTTACAGCCTGTTCATTGACTATAATATTCATGAAAGTATCAGCCGGAAATTGCGGTGAAAATAATCTTCCAGCTACCGGTTTCATTTCCAGTGTTTGAAGAAAATTATCATCAACCATATTGATGTAAACCTTTTTATTGTTATCAGGAGTTTCTCCCTGCTTATACATCAGCCAGTCTTGCGGATGAAAAATACCGGGGTACGACATGGATGCACCCATTGAGCTGATCATCGGGTTGCCTGCAACCTCTGCTCTGAAAGCCGGGATAGTTGCCTTTGAAGGTTGTGTTCTCAATGGAATAACGATCTGCTGATCTTTTGAAAATCCAAGATCCTTCGATCGCATAAAACTCATCTGGTTAGCTATAACCACAGACGCTACGATCAGTACGATGGATATCACAAATTGAAATACCACCATTCCTTTCCGTAATGAAACCGCAGCTAAAGAGTTAGAAAACTTTCCTTTTAAAACTTTGATCGGTTTAAAAGACGATAAATAAAATGCAGGATAACTTCCGGCAAGTAAGCCGGTCAGCACTGCCAGGAGTAAGAAACCGCCAAACAAGAGTAGATAATTTTGACCGCCAATGGTCATGGTCTTTCCTGATACCTGCTCAAACAAAGGCAGCAATAAAAAAGTGAGCGCTATAGCAAACACAAGTGCTATGCCTGTCATCAGCAATGATTCACCGAGGAATTGTTTTAGCAGGGAATTTTTTTGAGCACCTAATACTTTTCTTACTCCTACCTCAGCAGCACGCTTTGCAGAACCTGAAGTGGAGAGATTCATAAAGTTGATGCAGGCTATAAGTAAGGTGAGCACTGCGATGGAAGCTAAAACAAACAACGTGGTCTTATTAGCTCCCGGTGTGACGTTGTTTTCAATACCAGCTCTTACGTGTATATCTTTTATATTGGCAAGGAAGTATGCTCTTTTTCTTCCGGACTTCCGTAGATCTTCTCCAATGTATTTTTCAACGAAAGCTGGAAATTTAGACTGCAGCTTTTCTGCATCGGTTCCCGGCTTAAGTTTCACATAAGTATAGAACATATTGTTATTGATCATGCTTGGGTTGTCATTGATCAACGGATACATGTTACCTCCACCGAATGATAAAAGGAAACGGGCATCGATATGAGAAGGTGCGGGCGGATCTTTATATACACCACTCACTTTGAATTCATGGTCGCCATTAGTGCTGCTGCTGATCTGCACTACTTTGTTAAGTGCAGATTCTTTTCCAAAAAATTTTGTTGCAAGCTCTTCAGATAGAACCACTGAGTGTGGCTCGTGCAGAGCCGTTTGAGGGTTTCCTTCTTTGAAATAATAAGTAAGGACGTTGAAAAAGCTTGAATCTGCGAGATAACCCTGCGTTTCATAGAATGATCTCGTGCCTTGTTCATCTTTTACCTGGAATAAAGTTTTATCATCCCGAAACAATCTTAACAATCTTGCAGTGGCTTCTACCTCTGCAAAATCCTTCTGCATGGTTACACCTACAGGAGCCGATGAATTAGATCCACGTCTTTCCTGGTCGCCATCCATCGATATAGAGCCAATCTGATACACACGATCTGCATCTTTATGAAATGTATCATAGCTCAGCTCATTATATATGTATATAGAGATGAGCATGCAACAGGTCAACCCTACTGCTAACCCGAAAATATTGATGAAGGAAAATGTCTTATTGCTTTTAAGATTTCTCCATGCTATTTTAAAATAAGTTCTCAGCATAAATTCTGTTTTAGACAACTGATGATTTAATACAGCGATCAGCCGAACAGCTATCAGCGGGATCTATCTCTGGCTACTTCGCTGACACTGACAGCTCAACTACTCCGTTCTTAAACTCTTCACCGGGTTGGCTCTAGCAGCTTTTATCGCCTGGAAACTGATGGTAGCAAATGCGATCAATGCGGCGATAACTCCGGCGAATATGAATGTGAGCCAGGGAATGTCAATCCTGTAGGCAAAGTCCTGTAACCATTTATTCATCGCATACCACGCAACAGGGAAAGCAATAAGTGCGGCGATAACCACAAGCTTCAGAAAGTCTTTGGACAATAATGTAACGATCATTCCTACGTTAGCGCCCAGCACTTTTCTTATCCCGATCTCTTTTATTCTTTGGGAAATCGTGAAAGCAGAAAGGCCAAACAATCCTAAACAAGCAATGAAGATGGCAATGCAGGCGAACGTAGTATACAATGTTCTTTGTTTCTGCTCGGCTTCATACACTCTTGAAAATCTTTCATCAAGAAAGCTGGAAGCAAACGGTGTTTCGGGAAGAAACTTTTTCCAGGTAGATTCAATCCCTGCAAGAGTGGTTTGGATGTTATTGCCAGACAACTTCACTGATATACTGCCTAAGAAGTTAGCTCTTACCAATAATATCAGGGATGGTATTTCCTGATGAAGAGACTCAAAATGAAAATCTTTGGCTACACCTATGATCTTTCCTTTAGTCCCCCCATATACTATTTCCTTATCTATTGCTTCGTCAGGTGTTTTATAACCCATCGCTTTACTTGCCGTTTCATTCACTATATACGCAGAACTGTCTGTTACAAAATCTGCAGAGTAGTTTCTTCCGGCTGCGAGTTGTATGTTATAAGATGGAAGGAAATTATAATCAATTGCCAGGTACTTCAGGTTTACGTTAGATGGCATTACGGTATCCTTTTCTGGTATACCCAGCCCCATAGCATCGAGCAACCTGATCGTAGGTACTCTTGAAGAACGAGTAATGTTCTTTACTCCCGGAACTTGTAACAGTTCGTTTCTAAAACTTTCAAACTTACCGTTGAAGTTTGCTCCGGTCATTGTGATCACCTGGTCTTTACTTAATCCAAGTGATTTATTCTGCATGAACTGCATTTGCAGGAACACGACCGCCGTGCTGATAATAAGTATGATTGATACAGCGAATTGCGTTACTACTAATGCTTTTCGTAAGGAAAGATTTCCCTTGATCTTGAATAATCCTTTCAACACTTTTACAGGCTGGAAAGAAGACATAAACAGGGCAGGATAAAGGCCTGACAAAATTCCTACGATAAAAGGAGCTAATACCAATCCCAGCAAAACAGGTACATTAAACAAAACATCTAATGACAATGCAACTCCTGAAAGTTTACTCAACCATGGAAGCAACAACGCCGTTAATCCAAATGCAAGAATGATAGACAACCATGTGATCAAAACTGATTCGCTTAAAAACTGTGTTATGATCTCTTTTTTCTCTGCACCAACAGCTTTCCTGATACCGATTTCTTTTGCTCTCAATACAGATCGTGCAGTAGAGAGATTCATATAGTTGATACAAGCGATCAGCAGTATGAACAACGCGATGATGGAAAAGATATAGACACGCTTAATATCACCATTCGGCTCTACTTCATAATCTAAATGAGAGCGAAGGTGAATGTCTGTCATTGGAGTAAGGAACAACTTGGTAAACTTAGAGCCAACGAAGCCGGGAGGTTCTCCTGGGAAATGCCAGTATTTATCAATAAAAGCAGGCATTCTCGCTTCAAGCTTTTTAGCATCAGTTCCCGGGGCCAGGACCGCATAAGTCATAAATGAATTATTGCCCCAATTGGTCTTCAGGTTATTCTCACCATAAACAACCGTATCGTTCAGCGTATTGAAAGAAATTAGCACATCCGGATGAATATGTGTGTTAGAAGGGAAGGGCTTGAATATTCCTGCAACTTTTACAGGCATGATGTTATCAAGCTTCACCAGCTTATCCATCGGATCTTCATTGCCAAAATATTTTTTCGCAATTTCCTCCGTGATCATGATGCTGAACGGCGCTTCTAAAGCCTTCTTTACATTACCTTTTACTACATCAACCTTAAAGATGTCGGTCAAATTTTCATCAGCAAAGAACACCCTGTTTTCATAAAAGCGTTTGTCTTCATACACAAAAGATGTATTACCATTCGATAATATCCTTGTCATCTTTTGTATCTCCGGAAACTCGTGCTGCAACAATGGACCGAACGGTGGCGCTATCGCTCCAAGGTGGAGAGATTGCACACCTTCAGCATTATTAAAACTTCTGGAGAAACGATAAGTTCTTTCTGCCTGCGGTTGAAATTTATCATAGCTAACCTCATGCAGGATATATGATAATATTAAGAGGCAACACGCAAGCCCTACAGTCAACCCAAACAGGTTGATAAAAAACGTGAACTTATGCTTCAGCATATTTCTGAAAGCGATCTTCAAATAGTTGCGGATCATGTACAAGTAGTTTTAGATTGAATAATCAATCTCATGCAGCATCAAAAATTCTATACGAGTATGTTCTCTGTAACAGTCTGTCCATCCAGCATCCTGATGATGCGGTGACTATACCTTGCATCATGCTCAGAGTGCGTAACCATCACGATCGTTGTGCCTTGCTCATTCAGATCTGTAAGCAACTGCATAACGTCGTTACCGTTAGATGAATCGAGGTTTCCTGTAGGTTCATCGGCGAGTATCAGCTTTGGATTATTTACTACAGCTCTTGCAACAGCAACCCTCTGCTGTTGACCACCACTCAACTGCTGTGGATAGTGATTTCTCCTGTGCATGATCTGCATCTTGTCTAATACCTCTTCAACTTTCTTCTTTCTTTCAGCAGAGGAAACGTTATTATAGATAAGCGGAAGTTCTACGTTCTCAAAAACAGTGAGTTCATCAATCAGGTTGAATGACTGGAAAACGAAACCGATATTTCTTTTCCTGAGATCAGCTCTTTTTCTTTCGTTGAAATCAGCTACTTCAATTCCATTGAAGATGAAACTACCTGCATCAGGATCATCCAACAAACCAAGGATATTTAATAAGGTTGATTTACCACATCCTGAAGGGCCCATCACCGCAACGAACTCACCTTCTTTCACTTCCATTGTAAGTTTGTTGAGCGCAACAGTTTCTACTTCTTCAGTACGATATACTTTTTCGAGATTAGTGATCTTGATCATCAGTCCGGATTTTAGATTAGTAAAATTTTGTAGGGATGTAGTTGGGATAGATAACGTCTCCATGATGTTTTTGCTTTGGATGTTTTTTAATATAAGTAACTGTTACGGTCGTTGCTTGAGAGCACAATATGATGAGCGAGATCAAAAGCAGTTTCATAACAATGTTTTTAAGCGTTCAGCCGATCAGCTATCAGCCTGTGTTTATTAAATTTGAAATACCTAAACCTTTAATATGAGAGATTTTCAAAAGCTCTTTATCTGGCAACGCAGTCATGAAATCACTTTAAAAATTTACAACTGCACAAAAGTGTTTCCTTCTGCTGAATTGTACAGTCTTACTTCACAAATGCGTCGTTCTGCTTACTCTATCCCAACAAACATCGCTGAAGGATGCGGAAGAAAAACGCTTCGTGAATTGAATCGCTTTCGTGCCATCGCCGCTGGTTCTACTTCAGAATTACAATACCAATTGATCTTAGCAAAAGACCTCGGCTACCTAAATGAAAATCTCTTCAATGAACTTTATATTGAAACAATAGAAATCAGGAAAATGATCTTCGCTTTCTCTCAAAAACTGGAACGCTCCTGATTCACTTATGTTACTTTAAACCTCAACCAAGCTGACACCTGATAGCTGATAGCTGACTGCTTATGGCTTACGGCTCACACCTACTTCTTCAACACCAGCTCCTGCATATTTCCATAATTCTCATAGCTTGATGTAACCACCTTATCACCCGGCTTCAATCCTTCGATCACTTCATAGTAATCAGGATTTTGTCTTCCTAATCTTACATCAACCTTATATGCAAGCGTTCCGTTGTCGTTTACTTTGAATATCCAGTTACCACCTGTTTGTTGGTAAAATCCACCTTTAGGTAATAACACCGCTTGTGTTTCATCACTCAAAGCCAGGCGTATCTGTAATGTTTGTCCTCTGCGAATACCCTGTGGCACTTCACCAACAAACTCCATATCTACCTGGAATCTTCCATTAGTTACCTGGGTGAAAACTTTTTTGATCTCTAATTGGAAGTCTTTACCTGCAACAGTAGCCTGTCCTTTCAGGCCTGCGAATATCCTGGAGATGTAATGCTCATCAACATCCACTCTTACTTTATAGCCACTCAATACATCTATCTGCGCAAGTCTTTGTCCTTTGTTTTTGCTCTGACCAATTTCAGCATCCAGTGAAGTCAACTGTCCTGCAACAGGTGCTCTTACGATCAGGTCACCAACTTTTCTTCTCATCAATTGCAACGCATTCATCATTCTTCCATACGATTGCCCCATCTGGCTGATCTGTTGTTTATTGGACGAAGAATCTTTACGAAGCGTCTCTTCTGTTAATGATTTCCGCTTTACCTGGTAGTTATAATTATTTTCAGAAGCTTTGAATTCCTGTGAGCCTATTGCCTTGTTCTCGTAGAGGTATTTGTTCAACTTGTATAAACGTTCTGCTTCAACATAGGCATTATCAACTTCTGCCATTTGGTTAAGTTGACGAATCGTATTCTGATCCGAGTTATTTCTTGTGTTCTGCATTTGAGTCAATACATCAAACACCGCAGTCTCCTGGTTCGCTAAACTCAATTCGAGATCTGTATTACTCAAACGAAGTATAGGCTGGCCTTTGGCAACCATTGCTCCATCTTCTACCAGTTTTTCTTCTACGCTTCCGCCTTCAATTGCATCAAGGTAAATAGTGGTTTGAGGTAGCACCACTCCATTCACCGGTATAAATTCCTGGAAAGCTCCTTTTTTAATTTCACTGATAGTGATGCGCTCAGTCTCAACATTCAGTCTTGATTTGCCCGACGTGAAATACACACTGGCACATATCAGCAGTATCACCGCAGCAATGCCGCCAATTGTCATTAGTCTTTTACGGCTCCATTTCTTTTTTGCAACAACTCTGTCCATTTTAGGGGTTTTGACGTTTTGATTTTTAAAAAACATCCGGTGTAGACACACCAGATAATGCACATGAGATTTCTAAACGTTTTCTTATAATGCAGTTTAGTGCCAAAAACAAAACATTTGAAAAGCAGCTACTTACAAAACCCTTCATCTACGAAACCGCTCGTTACCGAACACTCAGTGTTCGCTTTTGATACAACTAGCGCTGCTTGCTAAAGCTCTAAACCATTCAGACTCAATCCTCCATCCTAATGGTACGCTTATCGTTAACTTGCGGGAGATCAGCTATCAGCTATCAGCTCACCCCTAACTACACATATGAACCTGAAGAAAAGTTCCATACTGGTTATTGATGATGATACGGATGTACTCACCGCCATGCGTTTGCTGTTAAAGACGGAGGTGGCTGAAGTAATAACTGAAAAGAATCCTGAGAATATTCCATCGCTTTTGTCGAAGCCTGTGTTTGATGTGGTGTTGCTTGACATGAATTTCAACAGTTCCATCAATACAGGTAACGAAGGTATTTACTGGCTTAAGCGCATTAAACAACTGCAACCATCTGTTGCGGTAATAATGATCACTGCCTACGGAGATATCGACCTGGCCGTTCGTTCAGTGAAAGAAGGTGCGAGTGATTTTGTTGTAAAGCCGTGGCAGAATGAGAAGATGCTGGCAACCATCCAGGAAGCGCTTCGAAAGAACGGTAACAAAACAGAAGCCCCGAGGAAAATAACAGAAGGCATTATTGGTAAAGAATTACTTGGTGAAAGTGAAGTGATGCAGGATATATTTTATAAGATAGAGAAAGTGGCGCCAACCGATGCTAATATTTTGATTCTTGGTGAAAATGGAACGGGTAAAGACCTCATTGCAAAAGCGCTTCACGAAAGATCGTTAAGAGCATCGAAGCCTTTTGTAAAAGTAGATGTAGGTGCGCTTACAGAAAGTTTGTTTGAGAGCGAATTGTTTGGTCATAAGAAAGGCGCTTTTACTGATGCAAGAGAAGACAGGGAAGGAAGATTTGAAAGTGCGAACGGTGGAACGCTTTTTTTAGATGAGATCGGCAACATCAGTCTTCAACAACAGGCAAAATTGTTGACGGTTTTGCAAAACAGGCAGGTGACAAGATTGGGTTCTAATCAATCTACACCAATTGATATACGACTGATCTGTGCAACGAACGTTCCTTTACATGAACTGGCAAATGAACAACGGTTCAGAAAAGATCTCATCTATCGGATAAATACAGTGGAGATCACGATTCCTCCGCTAAGAAAAAGACCAGATGATATTGTAATGCTTGCAAATCATTATGCGAAAGTGTACACAGAAAAATATTTTAAGCCGGGCATTGAGTTCAACAGAGCGGCGTTGGAGAAACTAAAGAGCTATCATTACCCCGGTAATGTACGGGAGTTGCAGTACACAATAGAAAGAGCGATCATCATGAGCGATGAAAGTGTGTTGAAAGAAAATGACCTGATCTTTTCACCAATAGAAAGCGCTACTGCACAAGTTGATGAGCCCAAAGATTTCAATCTCGGCAACCTGGAAAAGAATGCCATATTACGTGTGATCGAAAAACATAATGGCAACATTACCAAAGCTGCCAAAGAATTAGGACTAACACGAACTGCACTGTACAGAAGACTGAATAAGTATGAAATTTAAACGTTACGAGTGGAGCATTTTGCTAAAGGTGATGCTGATGTTCATTACCATTTGCGGTACTGCATTTTTGTTAGTGAGAGAATGGTATGCATACCTGATCATCTTAGCGCCTGTGATCATTTACCAGCTAGTTGACTTCTTCCGCTTTCATAAAAAGGCTCAGGAAGAGGTGGAGCAGTTTGTTGAGTCTGTACACTACAGGGATTTCTCAAGGTACTTCAATGTAAAACAAGCGCCTTTGGAGTTGCAGCCGTTACGGCAGGGATTCAACGAGATCAACACTACCTTTAAAGTAATATCGAGGGAGAAAGAAACACAGTTCCAGTATTTGCAGAAAATATTGGAGTTGGTAGATACAGGTATTCTTTCTTACCAGATAGATACAGGTGATATTGCATGGATGAACGAGGCGCTGAAGAAATTGTTGCAGGTTCCCTATCTCAAAACAATTCACTCATTAGAGAGAAGAGACCCGGATCTATATAAAAAGATATTAGATCTTAAACCGGGAGAACATCTTGTGGCCAATGCACATCTTGAAAAGAATACCTTTAAAATATTACTCACCGCAACTGCATTTCAAACAGAAGGACATGTATTCAAGCTCGTGGCTTTTCAAAACATCAACGAGGCATTAGATGAAACCGAAGCAAAGGCATGGCAAAAATTGCTGAGTGTGATGACGCATGAGATCATGAATTCTGTTGCACCTATTTCTTCTTTAGCGGAAACATTGAAGAACCGTTTACATGAAACTGCAAAGACGATCACCGATGCGAATGGCAGTCTTGAAGATCTTGAGTTGGGAATTGAAACCATCAAAAGAAGAAGTGAAGGCCTGCTGAAGTTTGCGCAAACCTATCGTAACCTCAATAAGATCACTTCCCCTAATTTAAAGAAGGTGCATGTAAGAGAGCTGTTTGCCAACCTGCATCAATTGATGCTGCCCACACTTGAGCAAAAGAATATTGAGCTGGAAGTGATCCTTAAAGACCCAAACATCACCTTAGAAGCAGACACCGCATTGGTTGAACAAATGCTCATCAATCTTATTGTGAATGCGATCGAAGCAGTGAAGGATGTAGAATCACCGAAGATCTTTCTCTCCGCATATCAATCAGAGAATAACAAAACAGTCATTAAAGTTGCCGATAACGGCCATGGTATTGAAGAAGAACTGCTTGACAAGATCTTCATTCCTTTCTTCAGCACGAAGAAAAGCGGGAGTGGTATAGGACTGAGTTTATGCAAGCAGATCATGTTGTTGCATAAAGGAAATATCCAGGTGCATTCGAAGATGGAGAATGGAACGGCATTTACGCTTTCTTTTTGATCTACTCCCCAAATACACGTAGACAAGCTTTATTAAGCAGGTCTTTTGATGAATATCGATGAGAAAGATGTCTCTGCTAATGCAACAGTTTTGTATTGCTTATTCTCTTTTCACCTATAACTTTACCGGCTTCAAAATAACTAACCATGAAATTCACAGTGCTTCTGCAGAAACTCAGCTTCCTGCTTTTTTTCGGTTCAATGACAAGCTGTACAGATAACAGTAATGCCAACACTCAAACTACTGACACCACCGCAACAGCACCTCAAAAGGAAACGCAAACTACCAGCGTCATCACCGCCGATATTAAATTCGGAAAATACGGTTGCACGGTATCCAGGTATAATAACGGTTCTGTAGAGTACCAGCCAAGAGGTTTTATCACCCTCACTAAAGAAGGTACTTACTCGTATGCAGGATTTAAAGAACCCAGTACCGGTACATATACTATAGATGAAAAAGGGAACCTTCATTTTACAGGAGGATATTTAGACAAAGGCGAAGCCACTAAGATCGATAGGCCCAATAAATATTTTCTTGTATTTCCCACGATCCCTGATAATCGGTGGACATGCGGTTGGGTAGAATGACAGCATTATAGCGTGCCGGTGTAACCCCGGCAAATTCAAACAAAAAACCCGCATCATCAGCGGGTTTTTCTTTTACTTCTTCTCCCCTTCACCATCTCCACCTTTTCCCCTCCGTTTCGCATACAGCAAACTAAAATCAAAATACTTTCCACAGGCCTCTACGTCGCCCGGATATTCAAAGGCGAAATGGTGAACGATCTTCAGCAAGGCGATCTCCACCTGTTTGCGGGCATTGGTGCGGTCATGGCGGTTGTTGCTCAGGTTACCTTTCTTTTGTTCCTGTTCATTCTTCGCCGTGTCCCAGCCTGCTTGAAAACCCTGCAATTCGGTGGCGATGTCAACACCCAGCGTACCGGCGTGGGTAGTGGCGGCCTGGTTTAAGCGATTCAATACCTCGGGCATTTTCGCTTTGGAAATGCGGGTATATTCCGTCATACCACCGGGATAAAATTCCAGCATGGCAGGCACATCCTCGCCGCCAAGCTTGTAAGCGATACCGATGTACAGTTTGCTCATACGCTCCCGGAAGATCGCCATGTAGTCGTCCACCTTTTGGGTCTTCGACTTACGGGTGCTGAGGGCGGTGGCTACATCGCCCAGCTCTTGCTTCAGCGCAGCCAGCGGTGCAGTGAGCCAGTTAATAACGGGATTGAGCGAACCGTCTCCATTGTTTTCCGTCATACGGTTCGAACAATCATTGGCAAATGCCGACAGCCTTGCGTTAATGATGTTGCGGCTGGCGAACATGTTGCCGAATACAGATTCTGCATCCATAGTTCTTGTTTTAAAAGGTTAATAAATGATCCACGTTTGTTCACTGTACCTGCATCATCGGTGGTGTTGGTCATCTGAAAACGTTTCGGATACGTCACACCGGTCGTGACGGTCATCCGAAAATGTTTCGCATGTCTTACACCAGTTGTGTCGGTCATCCGAAAACGTTTCGCATGTCTTACACCAGTCGTGATGGCCATCCGAAAATGTTTCGCATGTCTTACACCAGTTGTGATGGTCATCCGAAAATGTTTCGCATGCCTTACACCAGTCGTGACGGTCGTCCGAAATGATTTCGGATATCTTCCGCCAGTGATGACGGGCTGTTACAACATCGACTCAACAGGTACAATTGTCAATTGTGAATGGTGATCGTTAAGGTTAGGGCAACGACAAAGCGTGGAAGCTTTGTTCTTTTTTTGATGGCGTGGATTTTTTTGAATGATCAGTGTGCTGC
>JAEZDC010000102.1 GCA_023429825.1 Bacteroidota bacterium
TACAAACACAGCACGATCGAACTGGTACACTTTCTAATTTTTTATTCTTATTAATTATTTCTCATTCGTGGATAATTAGAAATAAGAAATAATAAATGTGGAATGAGGAAGTAAATACAAACGCAGCACGATCGAACTGGTACACTTTCTAATTTTTTATTTCATATTAATTATTTCTCATTCGTGGATAATTAGAAATAAGAAATAATAATGAGGAATGAGAAAGTAAGTACAAACACAGCACGATCGAACTGCTACACTTTTTAATTTTTTATTTCTTATTAATTATTTTCTCATTTAAATAAACTTCAGCATGAATACTAACGATACAACAACACTCAAACCACAGCCCGAGATAAAAGTCGTGGACAAGATCGTGGTTCGCTTCAGTGGCGACAGCGGTGATGGTATGCAACTCACCGGTATGCAGTTCACCGATACGGCTGCGTTGTTTGGCAATGACCTGAGTACTTTTCCTGATTATCCCTCCGAGATACGTGCCCCGATAGGAACGGTGGCGGGTGTGTCTGGCTTCCAGGTGCACTTCGGCAGTACTGAGATATATACGCCGGGCGATAATTATGATGTGCTCGTTGCAATGAACGCGGCTGCGTTGAAAGTGGATCTTCCGAAGCTGAAGAGAGGAGGGATCATCATCGCCAATACACAGGGATTTGATGCGAAGAATTTAAAACTGTCCAATCATCCTGAAGGTGTGAATCCTTTGGAAGATGGATCGCTTGATAATTATACTGTCTTAAAAGTTGATGTAACCAAGCACACAAAAGAATGTCTTGTAGATAGTGGCCTAGGCATGAAAGACATCGAGCGTTGCAAGAACATGTTCGTGTTGGGATTACTCTTCTGGATATTCGATAAACCGCTAACGAATACGTTAGACTTCATACAACAAAAATTTTCCAAGAAGCCCGAAATAGCTGATGCAAATACCCGGGTTTTACAAGCTGGCTGGAATTATGGAGATAATACGGAAGTATTTACGACACAATTCAAGGTTGCTCCCGCCAAGCTTCCTCCTGGTGTGTACAGAAACATAACAGGTAATCATGCAACCGCGATCGGGCTGATCGCTGCTGCAGAAAAAGCTTCTCTACCGCTTTTCTTAGGTTCCTACCCAATCACTCCTGCTACCGACATTCTCCATGAGCTTGCCAGGTACAAGACCAACGGTGTAAAAACCTTCCAGGCAGAAGATGAAATTGCGGGTATTTGCTCAGCGATCGGTGCTGCTTATGCAGGACAGATGGCAGTCACTACAACATCAGGTCCGGGCATGAGTTTAAAAACAGAAGCACTCGGACTGGCAACGATGTTAGAGTTGCCGTTGGTAGTAGTGAATGTGCAGAGAGGTGGTCCGTCAACAGGATTGCCTACTAAAACAGAACAGGCTGATCTTTTAATGGCGATGCATGGCCGACATGGGGAAGCACCGTTGCCTGTACTCGCTGCCACATCACCGAGTGATTGTTTTGAAACAGTATTTGAAGCTGCGAAGATCGCAGTAGAGCATATGACACCTGTGATCTTCCTAAGTGATGGATATATAGCGAATGGATCGGAGCCGTGGAAGTTTCCAACAGCAGATGAATTACAAAATATAAAAGTGGAGTTCCTTAACCAACCGAATGGTGATGATGGAAAACTGTTTCCTTATTTGAGGAACGAATATTCTGTTCGTCCGTGGGTGAAGCCGGGCACAAAAGGTTTAGAGCATCGCATTGGCGGTCTGGAAAAACAAATCGATATCGGTGCAGTGTGTTACGAACCGATGAACCACGAACTGATGGTGAGGCTGAGAGAAGATAAGGTGAGGAGTATTGAGAGCTTTATTCCATTAGCGAAGCCTGATTCAGGAAATGAGAAAGCGAAGTTGTTGGTGTTGGGATGGGGATCAACATATGGTTCTATTAAAGCTGCGATGAAAGAATTGTTAGCTGAAGGTTACGATGTGGCGCATGTGCATTTGAGATACATCAATCCATTTCCGAAGAACCTTGGCGAGTTGTTGCACAATTATGATCAAATACTCATTCCTGAAATGAACAGTGGACAATTGCTGCAGTTGATCCGTGCAAAATATTTAGTGCCTGCAAAAGGATTATCCAAAGTACAGGGACAACCGTTCACCACTGCAGAGATCCGGAACAAAATTGTTGAATTCCTCAAAGCCTGATGTATGGAAAACTTAATTGTAAACGGAAACGGCAAATTAGCCCCCAAAGATTTTGCATCACCGGCCGAGGTGAAATGGTGTCCCGGTTGCGGTGATTATTCGATATTGAAGCAAGTACAAACTGTGTTCCCTGACCTCGGTATACCGAAGGAGAATTTCGTTTTCATCTCCGGCATCGGTTGTTCATCCCGCTTCACGTATTATATGGATGTGTATGGCATGCACAGTATTCACGGCAGGGCAGGAGCGATCGCAAGTGGAGTTAAGCTCGCCAATCCGGACTTAAGTGTTTGGGTAGTGAGTGGTGATGGTGACGCGTTGAGTATTGGTGGTAACCACTTCATTCATCTCATGCGTAAGAATTTGAACATAAACTATCTGCTGTTCAATAACCAGATATACAGTTTAACGAAAGGACAATATTCACCTACATCAGAGAAAGGAAAAGTAACGAAGACATCACCGTTCGGAACGATAGAAGAACCGTTCAATCCTTCAGAACTGGCGCTGGGTGCTAAAGCTACTTTCGTAGCGAGAACACTTGATCGTGATCCGAAGCACATGCAACAGATGTTGAAGAGAGCGCATGAACACAACGGGACTTCATTTGTGGAGATATATCAAAACTGTCCTGTGTTTAATGACGGAGCCTTCTTTGCGTTCTCTGAAAAAGAAACGAAGAAAGAGGAAGCATTATATCTTGAACAAGGAAAGCCGTTGATCTTCGGTAACAATAATGACAAAGGCATTCACTTAGATGGATTAACACCTCGTGTTGTAAATATTAATGAAGAGGGTGTGAATGATCTGTGGGTGCATGATGAAAGAGATAAGACGAAAGCGAATTTGTTATCGCGATTCTTTGATACAGATTTCGGTGGTGATCATTTCCCGCGTCCGTTCGGAGTTATTTATGCGGATGAAAGACCGGTGTATGAAAGTGATTATACAACGCAGGCGTATGACCTGTATATAAGGAAGGGAAAACAGTCTTTAAATAAGATACTGTCGGGAGAGAAGACGTGGACGATTTTGTAGTGAAGAGTTTTCACGCAAAGGCGCAAAGTTGACAAGTCGTAAAGAATATTGCAGAATGTTCAATGCTCAATATTCAATTTTCAATGATCAGTGTTTCGTGGCGGTGTTGCTTCTTGGCGCCTTTGCGAATAAGATATTCCGGGAGAGAAGACGTGAATGATTTATAGTGTGATATCCGGAAAACCAGATGGCTCAGCGGGGTGTTGAGCCATTTTTATGCAATGAATACAAAGCGTTCCTACGGAACGGGGAGAGAACGCTGATCAATTTTCTACCGATATTGTGTTCCTCCGGAACCATTCGAACACAACTTTTCTACAATTGATCAATGGTTTTTCTACACATTGTGTTCTTTCGGAACATTCAAACACAATTCTTTCTAATCGTTTAATGATTTCTATCGACATTGTGTTCCCCCCGAACGACACCATCATCGTTCTTTCTGAAAAGGTTATCAAATTCTGCCAGCATTGTATTCATCGGAACGAACAGTAATGGACAAATCCAAACGATTATGTCCTGTAAGGACAATTGTAGGTAGAATGTGAAATTCAAATTATCTTTCGTTCCGTAGGAACGTTTTATAAACCCTTAAACTCTTAATGTGATGGCTAATACCTACACCCAATTACATTTGCATATTGTCTTTGCTACCCAGTTCAGAGATGCTTCTATTCATTCTTCCTGGAAGGACCAGCTTCATAAATACATCACCGCCATAGTTCAAAACAATAATCATAAGATGGTGCAGATTAACAGCATGCCTGATCATGTGCATATGCTCATTGGCATGCGACCGAATCAATCGCTTTCAGCGCTAATGCAAGTTGTGAAGTCGGAGAGCACCAAATGGATCAGGCAGAAGAAGTTTTGTGCAGGATCATTTGCATGGCAGGAGGGCTATGGGGCATTTAGTTATAGCAAAAGTCAGCTCCCTCGGGTGATCTCATATATCATCAACCAGGAAGCCCATCACAGGAAAAAAGGGTTCAAAGAAGAATATATACAAATGCTGATCAGTGCAGAGATAGAATTCGATGATAAATATATTTTCATAGACCCGGTTTAGAATTACAAAACGTTCCTATGGAACGATAGAACCACATGATTTTTTCTACCAACATATATTCCTACGGAACAAGCATGTAAGGTGAATTGTTTTATAACATTATGTTCTCATGGAAAAGGAAGGTGGGGTAGATTTGTTTTCTACCAAGTCCTGTTTCTATGCAAAAAATTCGATGCCTGCTGACCCATTAAACCGGTTATTACATGAGCGGGAGCATTAGTTTGTCGGGCTACAGTAACTTTCGTAAGCAAATTCCGTATTACAGTATTGGTTAAGGATATATCACGATTTGGCTTTGTTCATCTCTTGCACTGAGTTTTCTACGCTTAAATGATCGTACATGCGAACCTTACTCGTACTTTTTTGTAGTGCCATCCTGTTATCATTTACACTGAGCGGTGAAGTGAAGGCAAAGCTGTACAATAAAACGTTGCTGCTGTACTTTTTTACGCTTTCTGATTATTCGAGACCGGTCTATGATACTACAAAAGTGAGCGTAGAGGTGAAACTGGTGCAGGTGATGGACGGTCAGCCTAAAGTATCGTGGGAGTTCAATATCTACAATGATACCTTGAGTAAAGTGCCGCATAAAGACAAAGCTATCACGCAGAAATTGCCTTTACGGGGAATTCGCAAAGAGACTTACCTCGTGTACCAGGTAGATTATGAAGATAAAGGCGCCGTAATGAAAAGACAAGCTGCGGTGGCATTGTCTGGAACGGACGCAATTGTTGAAATCGAAATCTGACATATGCTAAAGAATTATTTCAAAACGGGCAGCAGGTATTTATGGAAGACTAAATCTTTCAGCTTGCTGAATATCGTAGGGCTTGCGGTGGGTATCGCTGCAGCAGGACTGATCTTTCTGTGGGTTGAAGATGAGAGAAGTTATAATGATTACTTCAAGAACAAAGAACACATTTATAGTGTAAAGAACCACCAGACCTATGAAGGTGTTACGTTCACTTTCGATGCAACGCCGGGTGTGCTGGCTCCTGCATTAAAGGCCGAAGTGCCGGGATTTAAACACACAGCAAGATCATCGTGGACGTCGAAGAAGTTATTCACCATACAGGATAAGAACATCTATGAGAATGGACGATATGTTGATCAGAGCTTCCTGAATATTTTCGACCTGCGTTTTATAAAGCCCCCTTTAAACGATACATTCTCACAAGTGCATTCACTGCTGATCTCTGAATCGATGGCGAAGAAGTTCTTCAAGACAACAGAAGTAGTGGGGCAGAAGATCAAAGTAGATAACGAACAGGAATATTATATAAAAGGTGTGTTCAGGGATCTTCCGAAGAATGTGAGCATGGCATTCGACTGGCTCGCTCCGTTCACCATATATGAAGAGCAGAACACATGGCTGCGCAACTGGGGTAACAATGGTATCATCACTTATGCAGAGATGGATCCAAGTGCAGATGTATCGAAAGTGAATACATCTATTTACAACTTCATCAAGAATAAAGAAAGCGAAGCGGTGGCGAGGTTGTCTGTTTACCCGATGGAGCGATGGAGATTGTACAACAAATTCGTGAATGGAAAAGAAGAAGAGGGAAGGATAAAGTATGTTCGATTGTTTTTCTGGATCGCCTGTATCATTCTCGTGATCGCTTGTATCAACTTTATGAACCTTGCTACTGCACGATCGGAGAAGCGGGCAAGAGAAGTAGGTGTACGAAAAACGTTAGGAGCAAGGAAAAGAAATTTAATACCGCAGTTCATTGCAGAATCATTTCTTATTGCAGCGCTTGCCAGTATTATTGCGATTATTATCATGGCGTGTGTGCTGGGACCGTTCAACACCATGGTAGAGAAAACTATGTCGCTCGGCCTGGCCGATCCGTCGCATTGGCTGGTGCTGCTTGCGATATGTTTGATTTGTGGAATTGTTGCAGGAAGTTATCCTGCGTTCTATTTATCCTCCTTTAACCCGATCAATGTATTAAAAGGGCTGAAGATAAAAACAGGCGGCGCTTCTAATCTCAGGAAGGGATTGGTGGTGTTCCAGTTTGCAATATCTGTTGTGCTCATCATTTCAACGATACTCGTTTACCAGCAGATAAAGCACGTGCAGAACAGGGAGATCGGTTATAACAAAGAAGGAATGGTATATATGCCTCTGCGAGGTGATATGAAGAAGAAATTCTTTGCGATCAAAAACGAACTGTTGAATACCGGGGTTGCGAAGAACGCTACGCTCAGCACCAGTAACATGGTGAACTTCGGTAGTAACACAGGAAACTTCTCATGGCCGGGAAAAGATCCGCAGAAGCAGGTACTGATCACAGTGGAAAGAGTGAGCCCGGAATATGTGAACACTTTTGAAGTGAAATTGAAAGAGGGAAGAAACTTTGGGAACAACATCCCTGCTGACAGTAATAACATTCTCATCAATGAATCTTTGGCCGATATCATTGGCAGTAAAGATATAATCGGCTCGCAGGTAACGCAAGGCGATGGCAAGTACACAGTAATTGGTGTGATGAAGAATTTCTATTACAACAATATGTACAGCGAGCCTGCACCGATGATCGTTTTCAGTGATACTTCGTACAACAACTTTTTGAGTGTTAGGCTCAATAAGCAGGCGAATGAAAATGCAGCGATCGAGAAGATGCAGCAGATCATCAGCACACATAATCCCGGTTATCCTGTAGAGTATAAATACCTGGATGATGATTTTGATAGTGTTTTTAAACTGGAAACACTCATCGGGAGATTATCACTCATATTCGCTTCGCTGGCTATCATCATTTCCTGTTTAGGCTTGTTTGGTCTTGCAGCATACACTGCCGAGCAACGCACCAAAGAAATGGCGATACGAAAAGTGATGGGCGCATCTATGCCGCAACTGGCATCGCTGCTGTCAAAGGATTTCCTCCGGTTGGTGCTGCTGTCGTGCATCATCGGTTTCCCAATTGCATGGTGGGTGATGAGTGACTGGCTCGCAGAATATGAATATCGTATCAGGATAGAATGGTGGGTGTTTGTAGGTTCATTACTACTGGCCATGGTGATTGCATTGAGCACAGTGAGTTACCAGGCAATAAGAGTAGCAGTGATGAAGCCGGTAACTAATTTGAAAAGTGAATAGAGATATAAGTTTCTCGAAAGGACGTAAGGAAGCATGACTGAATCATTAGACGTGTATTTTAGTTATGTTCTCTTTGCGTCTTTGCGAAAAATAAAAAAGAGCCTGTAGAAACAGGCTCCGTACATATGAGAAAACGTACTAGCTATCTAAAGATTCTTCAGTGTGTTCAACCGGTTCCAGCGCACTGCTTTCATTTCTTCGGCTTGTGTAAGGAAGTCTTCTGCCAGAATAGGATCTTTTTGCTGAATTACTTTGAACCTGTTCTCGTGATACATGAACTCACTGAGCGGGATAGAAGGATCTTTTGAATCGATCACAAATCTTTGTCCCTGCGGCTTTGTTGGATTGTAGTGGAACAAAGGCCAGTAACCACTTTTTACTGCGAAGTCCTGCTCCATGGCTCCCTTGCTGATATCGATACCATGTGCAATGCAATGGCTGTATGCGATGATGAGTGAAGGACCAGGATATGCTTCTGCTTCTAATATTGTTCTTAACGTATGGGCATCATTGGCACCCATGGCGATCTGTGCAACGTAAGCTGTACCGTGTGCGATCGCTTGAAGTGCAAGATCTTTTTTGCCAGTCGTTTTTCCATTAACGGAGAACTTGGCACTTGCACCTATTGGAGTTGATTTGGATTTTTGTCCGCCGGTATTACTGTACACTTCTGTATCCAGTACAAGTATGTTGATGTTTTCGCCGGTAGATAAGATGTGATCCAATCCGCCATAACCGATATCATACGCCCAGCCGTCACCACCGATGATCCAGACAGATTTATCTGTGAGGAAGTCTGCGATATGCAAAAGGTTGTTTGCAGCTACAGTATTCAGTTGCTCTAAACGGTGTTTCAGTTCTTTTACATACTCCCGTTTGATCTTCACTTCTGCTTCAGTATTCTCTGCGGCATTGATGATGGATGTTGCTAAGTCTTCACCTATCTCAGTGCTTAACACGGTGAGCAATCTTTCGGCTGTTTCCCTTTTCTTTTGATTGGCTAATCGTAATCCCAAGCCAAACTCTGCATTGTCTTCAAAAAGAGAGTTAGCCCATGCTGGTCCTATGCCATCTGCATTCTTCGTCCATGGAGTAGTGGGTAAGTTACCACCGAAGATCGACGAACAACCTGTTGCATTTGCCACTACCATCTTTTCACCGAACAATTGTGTGATTAGTTTGATGTAAGGCGTTTCACCACAACCACTGCATGCGCCGCTGAACTCGAACAGTGGTTGTAAGAACTGAGAACCTTTTACAGTATTCTTGTTCACTTTTGTTCTGTCAACTTCCGGAAGTGATAAGAAGAAATCCCAGTTCTTTTTCTCTTCTTCCTGGAAAGGTGTTTTATCGTAGAGATTGATGGCTTTGTGATACGCATCTGTCTTACTTGCAATCGGACAATATTCAACACATAAATTACATCCTGTACAATCTTCTGTTGACACCTGTAAAGTGTAAGCCTGTGTTGTTTTATCCCATTCTTTTCCGATCGGGTCAACGTATTTGAAAGTAGCAGGTGCATCTTTCAATAATTCTTTATCATACACTTTCGGACGAATCGCTGCATGGGGACAGATGAGATAACATTTACCGCACTGCGTACAAAGTGAAGTATCCCACACAGGAACTGCATCAGCGATGTTTCTCTTTTCCCATTTAGTTGTGCCCGAAGGATACGTTCCGTCTGCAGGAAAAGCACTGACAGGAAGATCATCTCCTTCACCAGCTATGATCTTTGCCAAAACGTTCTTCACAAAGTCCGGCGCTCCAGCCGGAACGGTATCCTCGAGGGGCTTATTGCCTATCTTATATTGAGAGTAGTCAATTTCATATAGTCCTTCCAAAGATTTATCAACTGCCACATAATTCTTCTGAACTACCGCATCACCTTTCTTCCAGTACGTATCATAGATCGCTTCTTTGATCTTAGCGATTGCCTCTTCTTTGGGAAGAATATTGCTGATCGCAAAGAAGCAGGTTTGGAGAATGGTGTTGATGCGGTTGCCCATGCCTGTCTCTTTGGCGACAGCGTAGGCATTGATGGTATAGAACTTCAATTCTTTTTCAATGATCTCTTCCTGTATCTTCTTCGGAAGATGATCCCACACTTCCTCTTTGTTGTAAGGGGCGTTAAGTAAGAAGGTGGCGCCATGCTCAGCATCTTTCAGTATATCAAACTTGCTTAAGTAATTGAAGTGATGGCAGGCGACGAAGTTTGCCGAGCTGATGAGATAGGTTGATTGAATGGGCCTCTTACCAAATCTTAAATGGGATACAGTGAGTGAACCGGACTTCTTTGAATCATATACAAAGTAGCCTTGTATATAGTTGTCGGTCTTTTTACCAATGATCTTTATTGAGTTTTTATTAGCACTGACTGTACCATCTGCACCTAATCCAAAAAATAATCCCCTGAAGAGATGTTGTGCATCCAGTGTAAAACCTTTATCGTAATCAAGGCTTGAATAAGTGAGGTCATCTTTAATACCTACGGTAAAATGATTGGTAGGAAAACTCTTATTGAGTTCGTCGAATATCGCTTTCACCATTGCAGGTGTGAACTCTTTTGAAGATAGACCGTATCGTCCACCGATGATCTTTACATTGGTTCTGCCGTATTGCTGAAATGCGTTCACTACGTCCATGTACAATGGTTCGCCTAAACCATTGGGTTCTTTAGAGCGATCGAGCACTGCAATGCTTCGTACTGATGCTGGAATTGCATCGAGAAACGCTTTAATAGAAAATGGCCGATACAGTCTTATAATGATCACACCTACTCTTTCATCAGACTTGAGGAAGTCAACTGTTTCTTTAACAGCGCCGGCACCCGAACCCATGATGATGATGATACGTTCAGGTTGCGGATGACCATAGTATTCGTATAGTTTATATTGTCTTCCGGTGAGTTCAGCGAGTTGATCCATTTTTTCCTGTACAATAGAAGGCACTTTATCATAATAGATATTAGAAGCTTCCCTGTTCTGAAAATAAACGTCAGGGTTTTGAGCAGTACCACGAATGAAAGGGTTGTTGGGAGATAAGGCTCTATCCCTATGTTGGTTCACTGCATCAAAATCGATCATGGCTTCGATCACTTCATCGTTCAGTACTTCCACTTCACTCAATTCATGCGACGTGCGAAAGCCATCAAACACATTTAAAAAAGGAATTCTTGCATTAAGTGTGGCGGAGTGACAGACCATTGCCATATCCATTACCTCCTGTGCATTATTACCGTATAGTTGTGCGAACCCTGTAGAACGAACACTCATCACATCTGAGTGATCACCAAAGATGGACAATGCATGTGTTGCCAGCGCTCTTGCTGCCACATGTATAACGCAGGGTGTAAGTTCACCTGCTATCTTATACATGTTAGGTACCATTAATAGCAAACCTTGTGATGCAGTAAATGTGGTAGCTAAAGTTCCGCCCTGCAGCGCACCGTGCAATGTACCTGCTGCACCAGCTTCGGATTGCATTTCTATAACTCTTGGAACGGTACTGAATATATTCTTAATGCCTGCTGCACTCCATTCATCTGCCCATTCGCCCATCGTAGAAGAAGGAGTAATGGGATAGATGGCAGCCACTTCGTTTGTTTTATAGGCAATGTATGCGGCAGCTTCATTACCATCCATTATGACCGTGTCGGGAGATTTTGCAGATACGGGTTTTGGTAAAACTTCGGGGCCTGGTACTGTATTCATGTTAGTCTCGTTGAATGATTGGCTAGAATAACGAGACGAATGTATCCTGGAGCGAAGCGTATAAAGATGATGGTTGTCAGCAGGAAAGATGTTTATTCTCAATTATCATGTATAGATGATATCGAACATCTTTACAGTTGAGGAATATCAGTTATCAATATGGTATCCACAAGTACTTTTATTCCGTTGCTGACTTGAATATTTAGTTAGTATATTTAGTCAGTTACTTTTTTTCCGAGTAACATTCATCAAAACCGATACTATGGGTGCCGTTTCTTTGATTGCATTGATCGTTGCCGGCGTAGCATTTGCTGTAGGCGGCATACTGGCAGGAAAGTTATTCACTAAACGATCTACGAATCCGCAAAAGGGCCAGCCATACGAATGCGGCATTCCAACGAATACCACTCCCTGGAACCAATTCAATGTAGGTTACTATTTATTCGCATTGTTGTTTCTCATTTTTGATGTAGAGCTCATCTTCATGTATCCCTGGGCTGTTGTAGTGAAGAAGGTTGGGCTGATTGCATTAGTTGAAATATTCATTTTCATATTCATCTTATTCATGGGCTTTTTATACGCCCACAAAAAAGGAGCCCTGAAATGGATGTAAGGAAACAGATAGTTGATAATAACAAAGATTTTCCCGGCAATATCATCCCGACCCCGGGTGGTGGTATTATAGCTTCATCTATACAGGATATAATGAACTGGGCCAGGTCTAATTCTCTCTGGCCTCTCACATTTGCTACAAGTTGTTGTGGCATTGAAATGATGAGTACGGCATCCGCTAAATATGATTTCTCACGGTTTGGTTTCGAAGTGGCAAGGGCTACACCACGACAGGCTGATGTGATCATTATTGCAGGAACGATCGTAAACAAAATGGCACCTGTGTTAAAAAGATTGTATGACCAGATGCCTGATCCGAAGTATGTAATTGCGATGGGTGCCTGTGCTATAAGCGGTGGCCCGTTTTTCTATAATACTTATTCAGTAGTAAAAGGAGCAGACCACGTGATACCGGTGGATGTATACATACCGGGGTGCCCTCCAAGACCAGAAGCGTTGTTACATGCGTTGATCGCATTGCAGGAGAAGATCAAATTAGGATGGACGAGAGAGCAGATACGCCAAGAGAGTTTAGAGTTTAAAGTGTAGAGTTATAATATTGAAAGTTAATGTTTTGAGTTTATGTTTCCGCAACCTGGAACATTAAACACAAAACTCAAAACCTGAATATGTTCAAAGAAGAGATAAAAGATTACATCACGCAGGTACAGCCGAACGCAAGAATAGATGATGCTACGTTTGAGTGGGTGAATGTATTTATTCAACCTTCTGAGTTTAGATCATTAATAGAGCAGCTTAGGCATGGCAGGTTCAATTTCGATTTTTTATTTTGTCTAACCTGCATCGACTGGAAAACAGAATTGTTTGTAGTATATCATCTCACTTCATCTGCAAACCGTGATAATACCATCGTTGTGAAAGTTCAATTAAGTAAGGAGACGCCGAAAATTGAAACAGTATCGGATATCTGGAGAACGGCTGAATTTCATGAGAGAGAGGTGTACGAGATGTTTGGTGTAACATTCCTGCATCATCCTGACCTGCGAAGATTGATACTAACAGATGATTTTGAAGGTTATCCTCTGCGGAAGGATTTTGAAGACCCGGTTAATATGATCAAATTATAAGTAGAAGTGATGATGAGAAAATATGTAATAAGGAAGTAAGCAATGTACACAGAGACTGCAATATTAGAAAGATCGGAAAAAGCGATCGACGGTGAAGGGCAACTGGTGATCAATGTAGGTCCACAACACCCTGCTACGCATGGCGTGCTTCACCTGGTGATCACATTAAATGGTGAGACGATCCAAAAGGTAGAACCGCACCTTGGATACATCCATCGTTCGATAGAGAAAATGTGTGAGAGCTTAACCTATCGCCAGTTCATTTATGTGACCAGCAGAATGGACTACCTCTCTGCGCATATTAATAATCATGCATGCGCATTAACGGTAGAGAAGGCGATGCAGGTAGAAGTTCCGCTAAGAGCACAATATATCCGTGTGATCATGGATGAGTTAACGAGAATTGCATCACACGAATTATGGTGGGGAGCAATGGCAATGGATATTGGTGCCTTTACTCCATTTTTCCATGCTTTCAGAGAACGGGAATTCATTACCGATATCATGGAAGAGAATTGTGGTACACGGCTCACGATGAATTATATCTGCCCGGGCGGTGTAGTAGCAGATGTACAACCCAATTTTCAGCAGAAAGTAAAAGAATTCATTTCGCTGTTCAAAAGAAAGATACATGAGTATGACGAACTGGTGACAGGTAATATCATTTTCCAGAACCGGATGAAACGAGTGGGTGTGCTCTCAAAAGAAGATGCCATCTCTTATGGTGTAACAGGTCCTTCAGGAAGAGCCAGTGGATTCAGTTGCGATATCAGGAAGCATGTTCCCTATGAGCTATACGATCAAATACAATTTGATGAAGTGCTGGAAACAGCCGGAGACTCTTTCGCCAGGTATATGGTGCGAATGAGAGAGATGAAGGAGTCAGTTAAGATATTAGAGCAACTGATCGATAACATTCCTGATGGTGATTTCCAGGCGAAAACAAAAGCCGTATTGAAACCACCCAAAGGAGAGTTCTATTCGAGAGTGGAAACGGCAAGAGGAGAGTTAGGTGTGTACATAGTGAGTGAAGGCGGAACTACGCCATACAGGATAAAATTTCGTTCGCCCGGTTTCTCTAACCTTTCTGCATTAGATCATATGGTGAGAGGCAGCAAGATCGGAGACCTTATGGCAACGATGGGAACGCTGGACCTGGTGATACCGGACATTGATAGATAACGGAGTTCAAAGTTTTGAGTTCGTAGTGTATAGTTGAACGAACGCAAAACCCGGAACCATAAACTACCAACTGACATGTTTAGTTTAAAAGGCATAACGAACGCAATACAGGAATGGCTTTATAGCACATTTACTCCCACATGGGCTTTGATCTTTCAATGCGTGATCGTGATATTGCTTGCCATTACATTGTTCGCTGTACTGGGATTAGTGCTTGTATACATGGAAAGAAAAGTAGCGGCGGCTATGCAGATAAGGGTGGGCCCAAACAGGGTAGGGCCGATGGGGATATTTCAAACTTCTGCTGATACGCTGAAGTTGATCATTAAAGAAGGCTTTACACCTGATGGGGCAGATAAGTTTCTTTTTAATGTAGCGCCCATTATTGTGATCATAGTATCTATGTTATTGTTAGCGCCTATTGCTTTTGCAGATGGTTTTCAAATCTGGGACGTGAACATCGGTGTATTATACGTTACCGCTATTTCATCATTGGGGGTTATCGGAATACTTATGGCGGGATGGGCAAGCAATAATAAATACTCTTTGCTGGGCGCAATGAGAAGTGGCGCACAGATCGTAAGCTATGAGTTGAGCGCAGGGCTATCTATTCTTTCCATCATTGTATTAACGGGCAGTCTGCAGATCAGCGAGATCGTAGCATCGCAGGCTGATGGCTGGTGGTTGTTCAAAGGACATATACCGGCGATCATTGCTTTCATCATTTTCATTATTGCTGTGACTGCCGAGACCAACAGGGCACCATTCGACCTGGCCGAAGCGGAGAGTGAACTTACTGCAGGCTTTCATACAGAGTATTCAGGAATGAAGTTCGCTTTGTTCTTCCTGGCTGAATACATTAACATATTTATTGTATGTGCGATCGGTGCTACGTTATTCTTAGGCGGATGGATGCCATTGCATATTGGTAATTGGGAAGGTTTCAACCGGGTGATGGATTGGTTCCCGGGAGTGGTGTGGTTTTTTGGCAAAACGTTTTTCCTCATCTTTTTGATCATGTGGTTCAGGTGGACTTTCCCGAGACTAAGAGGTGATCAGCTATTGAATTTAGAATGGAAATATTTATTGCCGATCAGTTTGTTCAATCTTTTACTAATGACAGTGATCGCTATTCTCGGATGGCATTTTTAAAATATACAGCTAATGTTTATTAAGGAATACATATCGGACATTTTTCAAGCGACGAAATCATTGTGGACAGGAATGCGTAGAACAGGTTACTATTTTGTTCGTCCGAAGGAAGTGATCACAGAACAATATCCAGACAACAGGGATACATTGAAGATGCATGAACGTTTTCGGGGTGAAGTGATCATGCCGCATGATGAAAACAATGAACACGCATGTACAGGATGTACTGCATGTGAACTCGCCTGTCCGAATGCAACTATCAAGATCATCACGAAGTTCGATATCACCCCGGAAGGAAAAAAGAAAAAAGCATTGGACACTTTCGTTTATCATCTTGAATTATGTACGATGTGTAATTTATGTGTGCAGGCCTGTCCGACCGATGCGATCAAGATGGGACAGGACTTTGAACATAGTGTGTTTGACAGGAGCAGGTTATTGAAGACATTAAATAATCCGGGATCTAAAATCAGGGAGGGAATTGAATAATGGAAGCATCTGCAATTATATTCTATGCGATCTCTGCTTTCCTGCTTGGCACTGGATTGCTGGCCGTTACTTCGAGAAAGATATTCCGATCAGCGATCTGGTTGTTATTTTCTTTAGTTGGAATTGCGGCATTGTATTTCTGGATGGCGGTTGAATTTGTTGCCGCGGTACAGATCATCGTATATGTGGGAGGTATCGTAGTACTCATCATCTTTTCCATTTTTCTTACACAGCAAAGCGGTGAAAAGATGCCGAAACAGAAATGGACAAAGACATTATTCTCTGCCTTGGCTGCTTTGTTTGGATTGGGTTTTACATTCAATCTTATCAATGAATATGGATTCTCTACTACGCCGAAGGTATTCACTCCAACAGTGGATCAAATCGGTACGCAGATGCTGAGTACTACAGAACATGGCTTCATACTTCCTTTTGAAGTAGTGAGCTTTTTACTACTGGCAGCAATGATCGGTTGTATCGTGATAGCGATGAAAGCACCTGCAGAAAATAAAACAGCTACAGACGATACATCAACTGAAAGAAAGGGAACAGTAACAATTATTTCTAAACCTGAAAGCGTGGAGGTGTAATATGGTAGTACCACTCGAACATATATTATTTGTAAGCACGGCATTGTTCTTCATAGGGATGTATGGATTGTTCACCAGACGAAACATGATCACATTGCTTATGTCTGTTGAACTGATATTGAACAGCGTGAACATCAACTTCGTTGCTTTCAACAAGTATCTATATCCTGATAAGTTAGACGGCTTGTTCTTCACTTTGTTCATCATTACTATTGCTGCCGCCGAGGCTGCAGTGGCGATCGCTATAATTATTAATCTATATAGAAGCCATAAGTCGATAGATGTAGAAGATGCGACTGAATTGAAGTTCTGAGTTTATGTTCGGTGTTTTGATCTGCGAGGAAAATTGAAATGTTAGTATTAAAAAGAAGTTATGAACTACCAATATGTTTTTCTGATACCATTACTTCCGCTGGCAGCGTTCGTATTACTGGGATTGTTTGGAAGGAAATATTTTAAAACTTCAGCCGGATTGGTCGGTACGACTGCTTTACTTGCTTCAACCGTCTTGAGTGTATATGCAGCTTATAATTATTTTTTTGTAGATGGAAAGGTAGATGGTGTATATCAAAGGATCACTGCGTTTAAATATACCTGGCTGGAATTTAGCCCGAGCGTTTCAATTGATATGGGTGCGATCATTGATCCCATATCGATGATGATGATCGTGGTAGTGACCTTCGTATCACTTATGGTGCACATCTTCAGCCTGGGTTATATGAAAGGCGAGGAGCGGTTTGCCACTTACTACGCATTCCTGGGTTTGTTTACATTCTCTATGCTCGGATTGGTATTATCCTCTAACATCTTCCAGATATATATCTTCTGGGAATTGGTAGGAGTTTCCTCTTTCTTATTGATCGGTTATTATTTTGATAAGCCGTCAGCCGTTGCCGCATCTAAAAAAGCGTTTATCGTAACCCGGTTTGCAGACCTGGGTTTTTTAGTAGGGATATTGATCCTTGGGTTTTACAGCGGTACACTGGATTTTGGAGTATTGATAGAAAGATTAACCAATACCACGTCTCCTGAATTCTTAGCCATTACCACTGGTTCCTTTATTGGCATCACCGCTTTAACATGGGGCCTGACCTTAGTATTCATTGGCGGTGCTGGTAAATCAGCCATGTTCCCTTTGCATATATGGTTACCAGATGCGATGGAAGGCCCTACGCCTGTATCAGCATTGATACATGCAGCAACAATGGTGGTAGCCGGTGTTTATTTAGTTGCGAGGTTATTCCCGGTATTCTCATTGGATATTGCTGTAATGGATATTATTACATGGGTGGGAGCATTCTCCGCTTTGATAGCCGCAGTGATCGCCTGTACCCAAACAGATATCAAAAGAGTATTGGCTTATTCAACTATGAGCCAGATCGGGTACATGATGTTTGCCTTAGGTGTTTCCGGTTATAATGGTGAAGATGGATTGGGTTATACCGGTTCCATGTTCCATTTGTTTACGCACGCTTTTTTTAAATCATTGCTCTTTTTAGGTGCAGGCGCTGTGATACATATGGTGCACAGCAACGAGATGAAAGATATGGGCGGATTAAGAAAGCTGATGCCAATAACGCACCTCGCTTTCTTAGTGGCATGTTTGGCTATTGCAGGTATCCCTCCTTTCTCCGGGTTCTTCAGTAAGGAAGAGATATTGTTAGCTGCGTATAATTCAGATAAAGTGGTGTATGGTATTGCATTGTTTACAGCTGCACTGACTTCGTTTTATATGTTCAGGTTGTACTTTAATATATTCTGGAGCAAGACCTCACCCCAAACACTTTCCAAAGGAGCGGGGCTTGAAAGTCATCACGGAGAAGGAACTCTTTCGATGAAACTTCCACTTGTAATATTGACTGCTTGTGCTGTTGGGGCAGGTTTCATTCCGTTTGCTGAATATGTTACACCAAGCCTTATCCCGGCACATAGCGAGTTGCATATAATATTCTCGGTTGCACCGGTTGTGTTATCGGTGATAGCTATTCTCATCGCTATGGGTATGTACAAAACAGCCAATGAAAAGCCTGCAAAGGTTGCTGCTGCCTTTGGCGGATTGTATAAAGCTGCCACGAAGAAGTTTTACATAGATGAATTATATCTCTTCATAACAAAAAGAATATTGTTCAATATGATCGGCCGGCCTGCCGCGTGGATCGATAAGCATGTTGTAGATGGACTTATGAATGTAATGGGCTTCGGCACTACTGTAGTGTCAGAATCGGTTAAAGGCATTCAGTCGGGACGAGTACAGAGTTATGCATTATACTTTTTTGGTGGTGTGATCGCTCTGGCGGTGTTGTTTATTTATATGTGGAAGTGAAGAGAGCTCCTACGGAGCTGCGCCAAGATAGTAGTCTCGGTGGTTATAAACAGGATGCTCCTACGGAGCTAAAATGATAATATTATGAGTTTGTCATTATTAATTGTGTTACCAATTGTAACAGCAGTGGCTATTCTACTTGTAAAAGGATTGAAGCAGGTGAGAACGGTTTCATTGATTGGGTCTGTTGCACAGCTAGGTCTTTCATTCTTTCTATTGACGGAATATTGGAAAGAGCGGACAGCCGGCAATACATCACAGATGTTGTTTGAAAGCAATTACACCTGGTTTAAACCACTCGGCATAAATTATCATATAGGAGTAGATGGTATTTCTATAGCGATGATATTGCTAACTGCTTTTGTGGTGATCGCAGGTGTACTGGTTTCATGGGCCACAGAAAAACTGAGCAAAGAGTTTTTCTTTTTATTGATATTATTGAGTGCCGGCGCTTACGGTTTCTTCATATCACTTGATCTCTTCACACTGTTCTTCTTCCTCGAAGTTGCTGTTATTCCTAAATTCTTATTGATCGGTATATGGGGAAGTGGCAAGAAAGAATACAGCGCCATGAAACTTGCCCTGATGCTGATGGCAGGAACTGCATTGATCTTCGTTGGATTAGCTGGATTGTATTTCAACACGGGCACATTCGATATACTTCAGATCGCAGGGATGAATATTCCCGTTGAAGTACAGAAGTTATTCTTCCCGTTTGCATTCGTAGGCTTTGGTGTATTCACTGCCTTGTTTCCTTTTCATACATGGGTTCCTGACGGGCACTCATCTGCGCCAACAGCAGCATCTATGTTTCTTGCCGGAATATCGATGAAACTCGGTGGATACGGTTGTTTGCGGGTAGCCACTTTCTTAATGCCTGCAGCAGCTCATGAGTATTCATGGATCATTATTCTTCTTGCAACAATAGCGATCATCTATGGTGCATTCGCTACGATGATGCAGAAAGACCTGAAGTATATCAATGCATATTCTTCTGTTAGTCATTGCGGGTTTGTATTGCTGGGGATAGGAATGTTGACTAAAACAGCGATAAACGGGGCCGTGTTGCAGATGGTTTCACACGGGCTAATGACAGCTCTTTTCTTCGCTGCCATCGGCATGATCTATAGCAGAACACATACAAGAGATGTTGCCAAGTTAGGCGGATTATTGAAAGTAACACCGTTCATCTCCACTGTGTTTGTAATTGCGGGTTTGTGTTCATTAGGTTTACCCGGCTTCAGTGGCTTTGTTGCCGAGATGACCGTATTCATGGGTGCATGGCAAAACCCTGATGGTATGTATCGACTGGCAACAATATTGGCTTGTGCTTCCATCGTGGTTACGGCTGTATATATTTTAAGAGCCGCCGGGAAAACGGTGATGGGGCCTATGAGCAGTGCTTACGTTGAATTGAAAGACGCAAGCTGGAATGAAAAGCTGGCCGCGGGTTTATTGATAGGAGCAATACTCGTGATGGGGTTAGCACCTTTCCTGATCAATCAACTCATCACACCAGGTACAGAAAATATTATGAATAAGGTTTTAGCAGCATTCTAAAGTGCTAAACAAAACAATGAAATTATGGTAGCGGATCTATTGATATTAATGAAGCATGAGCTGGCTCTTATCGCCATCCTGTTTATCATTATGTTTTTAAAACTAGGTAAGGATCGGAGCAATGCAACAATGCTCAATGTGATCAACGTACTGTTGTTATTGAATTTTATTGGAGGATTATTTTTCAACCGGGAGGGAATATTATTCAATGAGATGTTCAGAAATGATGAACTCCTGGTGTTGGAAAAGAATATCCTGAACCTGGGGATGCTGATCATTTCTATGCAATCTTATCAATGGCTGAAGACACATAAGCATGTTGCAGAATTTTATATGCTGTTGCTCTCATGCGTATTAGGTATGTTCTACATGATCTCTTCCGGTAATTTGTTAATGTTTTACCTGGGGCTGGAACTTTCTACTATCCCATTGGCTGCTGCGGCGAATTTTGATCTTACAAAAAGGCAATCATCCGAGGCCGCATTCAAACTCATCATATCGTCAGCATTTTCTTCGGGACTGTTGTTGTTTGGTATGTCATTGATCTATGGAACCACGGGTACACTCATATTCTCTGAACTGACGCAACACATCAGCAATGATCCTTTGAAAGTGTTTGCATTTATTTTAGTACTTGCAGGGTTTGCATTTAAGATATCTGTTGTTCCATTTCATTTATGGACCGCTGACGTTTATGAAGGTGCTCCGGTAGCAGTTACATCTTTTTTGTCTGTGATATCAAAAGCTGCAGTGCTGTTTGTATTTGTATCGGTATTGTATACCGTGTTCAAGCCTTTAGCTGAGACCTGGTACAATATGATCTTCATCTTGTCACTACTAACCATCATCATAGGGAACCTGTTTGCATTACGGCAGGATAATTTTAAACGCTTCCTGGCATTTTCATCTATTGCGCAGGTGGGATTTATTTTGATCGGTATCAGCGGAAGTTCGCAGACAGGTTCTACTTCTGTTATCTATTTTGTACTCATTTACCTGTTCAGTAACCTGGCTGCATTTGGCGTGGTGAGTTTAGTGAGCGCTGTTACAGGTAAAGAAAGTATCAGCGATTACAAAGGATTTTATAGAACTAATCCTGTACTAAGCTGGATACTGACCATTGCTTTATTTTCTTTAGCAGGTGTTCCTCCTACAGCAGGATTCTTTGGTAAGTTCTTTTTGCTGATGGCAGGCGCTGCAAAGGGTAACTGGCTGTTCATCACTATTGCGGCATTGAACATGGTGATATCCTTCTATTATTATTTGAGAGTGGTGAAAGCGATATTCATGGATGTTAACGATAAGCCTATTGAACGAGTATCTATTCCATTAATGCCGGGGATTGCGATGTATGTTTGTATTGCAGGCGTGATAGCTGTAGGGTTTGTGAACTGGGTGTATGATTATATTTATTCTTTGGGTATCAGGTTTTGACAATTCGGCAATTTGAGAATTGAACCCAATTGTATATGAATTGAATTGAGAAGAAAAGAAATTATCGGTTATGGCTATTAATAAGAATCATGAGTTTGAAGAATTAGATGGTGTGAAATGTGCTATCGTAGAAAGGAATGCTACACAGGAAAGAGTTGACTTTTTAAAGCCATTGCTTGAGTTTAATAATTATACAGTTATCATAACTGCATCTGCACCGCCGAAAGCTGCCCCTGCCAGGCCGGTAGCAGCGAGCACGGAAGGCCCGGATGCACCTGCGTTGGTTACTGAATTACCCCCTGCTCCCACAACTTTCACTATTGGTGTGACCGACGTTCGTTTCAACCCAACCAATGCGATCTTCGGGAGACTGCTTAAAACACCTCAAGGCAATATCGTTACACTCGCATACTGGCAACAGAAGGAAGCGGTGGCTAACGACGAGGTGCCTTATTTTGAAAAGAAGATATAACGAGTTTACACTTCGCTACTCGAACATTCCGGAATATCCATTTATTCCTCTTCATGCCTGCACCTGGTTGGGACCTGCGTCGTACCTGGTTCGGGTCTGCGCCGTACCTGGTTCGTACCTGGTTCGCTAAGAAAGACGAAGGATGACCGAAGCAGACCCGAACGAGACCCGAACGAGGTGCAAAGAAATCCTACAGCAATTTTTCCGGATTTATATGGGATTGCCCTAGGTTTGATGTTTATACTCCAGCCCTTCTCATGCATTCCTCATGCACTATCCATGCCTTTGATATGCCTTTGATAGGGCTTTGATATGCCTTTGGTATGCTTTATCAGTACCTCATCCCAAACCCCTCTCCAAAGGAGAGGGGAAAAGAAAAGATCATTTTATTTAATTAATTAGAACAAGAACAACCTTGACCCACCTACTTTCTTAGCACCACCGAAGGGGCGAATATTATAAGTGAATGTTGCCATGAAATACTGGCCCAGTACATTGTTCTGCCTTGTTGTGATCATATTCCTGCTGGCGAAAGTTGAAATGGCATTGCTACGATTAAGGATGTCGTACACCGCTAACTTTAAAATGCCTGCATCGTTTTTCAGGAAAGTAAAGTTGATTGCAGCATTCCAACGTACTGCATCTTTAGGTAATCCTGCAGGAATATTTCCATTGTAGCTATACTGGAGGTTTGTTTCCCAGATCACATGCTTCGGTACGCGTAATATGAATTCATTTTCCAGATTATGCTGGGTAGTGGATAGCTTATTGAATGCATTTGTGGTATAGCGTGTAAAGTTCTTTCCAATGCTATAACTCGGGCTCCATTCAAATTTATCGTTCCAGTTCATGTTGAAGCCCATCCATTGGTTGAATTCAAGTGTAGTCTGGTACGTGTTGGCATTATTGAATATAAGTTTGTTCCTGGTATAGGCATAGTATGCGCCGAAGTTGAAAGAGAAAATAAATTTCTGGTTGTTCTTATACTGCCTGTTGATACCGTAGTTCACCCAGAAATTGCGTGTGCCATCTGCGTTTACCGGTGTATTGGTCTGCACGCCTTTTTCGTCGAGGGTGATGCTTTGTATGATATCGTTACCTGTTATTCCGCCTCCACCACCTAACCAGATATTCAGATTTTTTTTCTGATTGTTATAGTTGTAGTTGATATTGAGGCCGTGTCTTTCTGATGGTAAGAGATTGGGATTACCTTTTACAATAAAGTATGGGTTCGTATTATCGGTAACAGGTATCAGGAAGTTGAAAGAGGGCAGGTTGATGTTCTTATCGTAGTAGATGTTGAGTGTTTTATAGACAATACTCAGTCCTGGCAATACGTTGAATTGGTTTTGACGGATAGGCGCAGTCAATGCGGCTGAATAATTATTCACCTTCTGCCATAATGTTCTGATGGTAGGCGTGATGGTAAGTTCCTTCCATTTGAATTCAAGTCCTGCACTAGAGTTAATTCGATTGCTTTCTCTTGCGAAGTGGGAGCTGAGCAAAGCGTTGAATTTGTCGAACTGCTGGGAGGCTCCTTTATTGAAAGTATTTACACCGTTATCGAGTTTGCTGAATTCATACCTTGAAGATAATCGTAACGTAAGGCGTTTACTCAAGGGCTCACTGTATGTTGCAGTAAGGAATGCATCTGTTCTTGGTATTCTTTCCAATCTTAATTGCTGCAACAAACTATCGAAGGGAGTAGGATTGATGAAATGAATATCTGAATGTGTACTGTAATCATTGAAGCGATTATTTACTTCCAGGCCATGTGAGAAATTCCAGCGCCTTCCTTTTTTCGTCCACGATGCACGTGACATGGTGAAGCTATGTTTATAGATGTAGGCTTTTGCATCATTTTCCTGGAATAAATTTCCGTAACTGAGCTGGCCGATCTTATTATTATCGCTGTTGATATCACTTAACCTGTCTTCCATTTGTGTACCCGCATGATAGCTTGCGTTGATGAGAATGTTGGTAACAGAATCCGGTTTCAGCCTTGCGCCCATTCCGATGTTATGCGAATATGTTTGGTAGTCGCCGGTAAGTTTAGTAGTGTTCTGCACCATGGTATCACCGCGAAACTGTTTGATATCGCTCAGCATGTTTCGGTCACTCACCACGTTGCCAAAGAAATATTGTAAGTAAAAGGATTTTTTAAGATTAGGTGCATGGTTAAGGTTGAGGCCACCACCATTACTGGTAGAGATACCGCCGAAATTCTGTGCACCGCCAAAGTTGATACCGTTAATTGAGATACCACTGCCCGATCCGTTTGTCCAGATACTGGTGCTGCTGCCATTGCTGTTGCTGCGTATACGATCATATCCGCCTGCCTGCATCAGGTCAGAATAACCAAAACCGGGCTTGTTGAGATTGTTGGCATAAGCCAGTACACTCACCTGTAGCGTATCGCGGTAAATATTAGCGATACCACCCGCTTCGTAACGATCATTTGTTCCTGCACCAGCATAGATTTTTCCAAACCATCCTTTCTTCACCCCTTTCTTTAAAGTGATGTTGATGACCTTACCCACATTGTTCGGGTTATCATCGCCACGGCGCATCATCTCTTCTTTATCATCTGTAACCTGCACTTTATCGATCACGTTAGCAGGAAGATTACGTGTTGCCATTTTAGGATCATCACCAAAGAAGCTCTTTCCATCGACAGTGATGCGATTAACAGGTTTACCGTTCACTACAATGTTGCCTTCTTTATCTACCTGTACGCCGGGAAGTTTCTTAAGCAGGTCTTCTACCAATGCATTGGGTAAAGTGCGAAACGCGGTTGCATTGAATTCGATGGTGTCTTTTTTAAATACAACGGGAGGGCGTTCTGCTACTACAATGATGTCATCTAATTGTTGAGATGAGTTTTTCAAAACGATGGAATCGAAATGCATGTTAGGCTGTGCTGCTGTAAGCGTAAACTCTTTACGGTATACTCCATAGCCAGAGAAGGAAACCAGGAACCTGAGTGGCACATCGAGGGGCAGGTTCGGCACTTTGAATTCACCTTCAGGATTACTGAGGCGATAGGTGACGATAGATGTATCGGCAGCTTTAAAAACGGTGACCGTGGCAAATGCGAGTGACTTTTTAGCTGAGTCAACGATCTTACCGGAGATCGATCCTTGTTGCGCAGTAGAAATAGTATAGATGCTGAGGAGCAGAATGGTTGCAAAGTACTTTCCCATAATGTTGTAACACGAATGTTTTCGTACACGAATATAGGCGGTTGGTTTTTATCAGTAAAAAGAAACTATCAGTTTAGGATAAATGGTCACTGATAAATACCAGTGGTTAGACACAGTTCGATATTATTAGAAACTGTGTTATGATTTTTTTCAGTTGATGATTATTTAATGTAATAAATTGGAGGTTTGAAAAGCTTTAACAAATAGCTTTGGAAGACTCAAAACGAAACTTATCATTTGAAATTGATTCTATGAAGAAAGTTCTATTTTTCGCTTTTATTACAGCATTATCATTTTTTTCTTCTTCGCAACTTAAAGCTCAATCAGCCACAGACGGAGATTATCGTTCCAGAGCTACGGGGACTTGGAGTGGAGCAAACACATGGCAGGTTAGAAGCGGAGCATCCTGGGCTAACACTGCAACACCTCCAGGCTCTACAAATAATGTGTACATACAAACCGGTCACACAGTTACAGTAGATGTAGCCACAGGGCAGTGTAATGATTTACATGTTCATACTGGAGGAGTACTGGCGATAGGTACAAATACCATCCAAGTTAATGGCAAGATCAGAGCTTATACTGGAACAGCTGTCACGGCTACAGGTGCCGATGGAACCTTTTATTCAGGTCAGACCAGTTCAATTAGTCCAGGAGCTAACTCAATTACTACTGGTTCCGGTGGGGAGCTAAGTTTTGTAGGTAATTCCAGAAACTTGACGAATACTGGTGAATGGGGAGCACTCTTGACTGGGGGGGAGGTTGAAATAGCATTGACTGCAGGTCAGACAGGCACACTCAACACTAATTTTAAAGCCAGGAACTGGACAATGACGAGTGGAATTTTAGATGCCAATACTAGAACCATATCGGCTGACAATGGCGCGGCAAGTACGGGAACTATTACAATTTCAAATGGGTTTGTTTTGATCTCGACGGCAACATCTGTATTTCAAAGAACCGGGAGCTCATCCTGTGCATCCCTTACGATCGCATCTGGAGCAACATTAAGATTAGGCGCAACTTCTCCAACAATTTCAGCTCTATCAATAACTAATAACGGTACCGTTGAGTACAACGCCACAGGGGCGCAAACATTGGCTGTTGCTGCAAACTCGGGTGCTTCACCTAATACTTATACAAATCTTACAATCTCTGGCAATAGCACTAAAACACTTGGCGTCTCAACTACGGTAAATGGCCTATTAACTGTTTCCAATGGTACATTGCAAACATCAACATTTAATTTGACTCTTAACGCTACAACTGGTTCCGCAATATTTGGTCCTACTGCTACACTGAGTATAAATAATGCAGCCAGCACGGTCAATTTTAATAGTAGATCTGTTACTCTTCAATCGTCTTCAGCAGGTTCTGCAAGAATAGCTCAAATAGTAGGTACTTTAACGGCTGCAGGAGCTGATAATATAACAGTACAACGTTTCATATCAAATCAAAGAGCGTGGAGACTATTAGGAATTCCTTTCAGCACCTCATCTCAAACAATAAAACAAGCTTGGATGGAAGGGGCAGCGAACGCTGCAACTGATCCTTCTCCCGGATTTGGTACGCACATTACCACTTTCAACGGTGACGCCAACGCAGCGAATTTTGATGCTGAAAAACCAGCATCATCAGTAAGGATTTTTGCAGGGGGTACTTTTAGTTCCGATGCAACCCATACTCCTAATACTACAACAACCATCACGGATTATCCGGCCTATTTCTTATATGTAAGAGGAGATAGGGCAGAAGATAGAACATCTAACTCAAATACCAGTTCAACAGTATTGAGAGCAACTGGAACATTGATAACAGGGGCAACAGCCAATGGGGTGAACGGCGGTGCCGGGTTCGTATTGGTTAAAAACCCTTACGTTTCTAATGTTGATTTTGATGTGATAAAGGCTGCTAATCCGGGCATTCAAAAGTTCTATGTGTGGATCCCTGGCTCAAACAACTACAGCGCAGTCACAATTACAGATCCTGGTAATGATGGGATAGCACCATTCGATTATAATTCCAACCTTTTTGGAGCGAATAATAGTTACCGATTCATTGAATCAGGCACTGCTTTTTTTGTTGATGCAGCGGATGCAACCTCTGTTAATTTTACAGAAGCTAGTAAATCAGCAAGCAATCCACCAACCTCAGCTTTAAGAGAACAATCCGCTGAGAAAAGCTTACATCTTACACTTCATTCAATAGATGGTAGTAACAATACACAATTACTGGATGGCGCATGGAGTGCCTTTGATGAGAGTTATTCCTCTTCAGTTGGACAAGGTGATGCAGCAAAACTTGAAGGTTTTGGGTTGAACTTAGGGATTATTCATCCTTCAAAAATTCTTTCAATTGAAAGAAGGAGCTTATTAAACATAGATACTATTTTCTATAGCTTAAAGAATGCTGCTCTTGGCAATTACCAGTTCCAGGTAAATACAAGCAATTTCGGAGCAGTAGCACAACAGGCATTCTTAGAAGATGCATTTACTAATACATCTACACCGTTAAGTCTTACAACAACTACTACTTATAATTTTAGCATCACAGCAGATGTGGCTTCACAAAATGAGAACAGGTTTAGAATTGTTTTCCGTGAGTCATCTACATTACCTGTAAACTTTACTGCTATCAAAGCTTATCAAAAGAATACAGCTATCCAGGTTGAATGGAATGTGAGTAATGAGAGCGCTATAGCAAATTACGAAGTAGAAAAGAGTATTGATGGCAGAAGCTTTACCAAAGCGGGAAGTGTTATTGCTAACGGTGGTACCAGTTACAACTGGTTAGATGTAGCTCCTGTTCAGGGTAATAATCATTATAGGGTGAAAAGTGTGGGTGTTAACGGTGAAGTGAAATTAACTTCTGTGGTAAATGTAAAACTTGGTAAAGGTGGTGCAGCGGTGAGTGTGTATCCTAATCCAGTAAAAGATAACAGCATCAGCTTGCAGTTTGCTAATATGGTTAAAGGAAGTTATACAGTTACGTTATACAATACTGCAGGACAGGTGATGGCTACCAAACTTGTACAGCATAACGGCGGATCAGCAACAGAGCAAATGGTATTGCCAACACTCGCCAAAGGAATGTACCAGTTGGAAGTAAAAGGTGAAGCGAGTAAGTCAACTCAAACTATCATGATTCAATAACAACAAAACAGAA
>JAEZDC010000026.1 GCA_023429825.1 Bacteroidota bacterium
TCAGCAACATGTACAGGAAGCTTGATCTTTTGGCTGAGGCGCTTATCTAAACCTCTCAACAATGCACCACCACCTGTTAGGTACAATCCTCTTCTATAAATATCCGCAGCCAATTCAGGAGGCGTGGTTTCCAAAGCCTTCAAAATAGCTTCTTCAATCTTGAAAATACTTTTATCCAAAGCTTCTGCAATTTCCTGGTAGCTCACCATGATCTGTTTTGGAATACCCGTTACAAGGTCACGCCCGTTTACAGGGATATCATCTGGTGGAACGTCCAGGTCTTTCATTGCAGCACCGATCTGTATCTTGATCTGCTCTGCAGTTCTTTCACCGATCAATAAACTATGATAACGACGCAAAGCTTCCATGATATCGGCAGTGAATTCATCACCCGCAATACGAATACTCTGGTCGCATACAATACCCGCCAAAGCGATCACCGTAATACCGGTGGTACCTCCGCCGATATCAATGATCATATTACCAACCGGCTCTTCAACATCTATCCCAATACCTAACGCAGCAGCCATGGGTTCGTGTAACAGGTAAACTTCTTTCGCACCCGCCTGTTCCGCACTATCACGCACGGCTCTTTTCTCCACCTCTGTAATGGATGAAGGAATACAGATCATCATTCTCCAACTCGGCGGGAAAAGTGGTTTCTTAGGATAGATCATTTTGATCATTTCCCTGATCATCAGTTCCGCAGCATTAAAGTCGGCGATTACACCATCTTTCAGCGGGCGAACCGTTCTGATACTTTCATGGGTCTTTTCATGCATCATCAATGCCCGCTTACCCACGGCAATCACATGCTTAGGGTTGTTGCGGTCCAAAGCAACGATCGAAGGTTCATTCACCACTATCTCTTCATTATGAATGATAAGGGTGTTGGCAGTACCCAGGTCAATCGCTATATCTTGTGTAAACCAGTTAAATAGTCCCATTTATATAAAAATTCAAAATGTATATGAATGCCGCAAAGTTGAATGAATTAAGTTGAATTAGCAAAGTACAAATACCTGATTTTTCAGGGGTTCAGCCTTTATTAACAGCGACAGGTTTTTTTATAGCAGAAATTAATTTGGAGGCCAGCTACAGAAATGCTATCTGGCTTCCGTTGTGTCGCACTCTTGTACGTTCATATCTCTGCTCGGCAGTAAGCGGCAATTAAAGGAGAAATGCTCCATCGTTCAGCCTTGCGTAAAAGTCAAGATCGATAAATCTGCCATTCTTGATCTCGCATTCTTTGTGCGTTCCTTCGTATGAAAAGCCAAGCTTTTTTAAAAGTTTACTGCTATTATCGTTACCGTTTTCAACGATAGCTTCTATCCGGTGTACGTCTAATTGTGTGAAAGCGTAAACCAGTATAGAAGAAACTGCTTCCCACATAAATCCTTTTCCCTGGTATTGAGGTAAAAGCCAGAATCCAATCTCGATTCTCTTATGGTCTTTGCTCCAGTTGTTGAAGCCGCAAGCGCCAATAAATTCTTTGTTCTCCTTCAATTTAATCGCCCACCAGATACCTGTTTCATTTTGAAGCAGATCATCATAAAATTTCATCTGTGCTTGCGTTTCCTCGAATGTTGCATAAGATACACCGTAATATTTGATGACATCAGGATGCGAAAGACCTTCAAATATTTTTTGTTGATCAGAAGCAATGATCATTCTAAGCGTGCAGCGTTGTGTATATAATTCGGGAAACATTTCTGCGTATTCAGCGTTTTAGACGAGAGTCCTTATTTAAACTCGTATCCAATATCTCTTCTATAGTTCATTCCGTCAAAAGATATGTTTTCTAAAACCTTTTTTGATTTGTTTACTGCATCTGTTATCGATGATCCATACGAAGTGACAGCTAATACTCTTCCACCATTCGTTACAATACCTTGTTCTGCTTGTTTAGTTCCTGCATGAAAAATTATTGTATCGTCTACTGATAAATCGTTGAATTGGCTAATTGGTATATTTTTTCTGTAATCGCCCGGATAACCTCCGCTCACAGCTACGACGGTTGCAATACTTCTCTCGTCGTATTCAATCTGCACATCATTCAAACTTCCATCATGCATTGCGATGAATAATTCGACAAGATCATTTTTTAATCGCGGCATTACAACTTCCGTTTCAGGATCACCCATTCTGCAATTGTATTCTATCACGTAAGGTTCACCCTCACAATTCATTAAACCAAAAAATACAAAGCCTTTGTATTCGATGTTTTCTTTTTTTAGTCCATTGATGGTTGGATTAATAATGCGTTCTTCAACTCTTTGCATAAAAGCATCATCCATGAAAGGAACAGGTGTTACACATCCCATCCCTCCTGTATTCAATCCGGTATCACCTTCACCAATTCTTTTATAATCTTTCGCATGACCAATGATCTTGTACGCTTTGCCGTCCGTCAATGCGAACACGCTCACCTCGATACCCTGCAAAAATTGTTCTATCACAACTTTACTTGAGGCTTCACCAAATTGCTGATGAAGGATCATATCTTCAAAAGTTTGGAGAGCTTCTTCATGTGATTGAGCAATCACCACACCTTTCCCGGCAGCAAGCCCATCTGCTTTTAAAACAATGGGCAAAGTGTGCTGAGATAGATATTGTTTGCCTTCTTCAAAATTATCTTTAGTAAACTCAGCGTAAGCTGCAGTTGGAATATTATACCGCTGCATAAAGCGCTTCGAAAAGGCTTTACTTCCTTCTAGCTGTGCCCCGTTTGCAGAAGGGCCAACAATAATCAACTTGTCATTCCCCGATCTCAGGTGATCAACAATTCCTTTAACCAATGGCTCTTCAGGACCAACCACCACTACTCCTATTGAATTGTCCTTTGTAAAGTTTGCAACTGCACCAAAGTCTGATAGATCCAGAGTAACATTTTTTCCGCATTCTGCAGTTCCTGCATTACCCGGCGCAATGAACAACTCATCGCAATGTTTACTTTGTTTTATCTTCCATGCAAGTGCATGTTCTCTTCCACCTGAACCTAAAATAAGAATGTTCATATCAGAAATTAATGTGGCGAATATCGGCTCCATTTGTTAAACATGATGAAGCGCAATGGCTAAAAAAATAAAATCCCTATTTTGGGGCTTGAACTAAACCAATTGTAATTTTTACCTAACTGATTATTTATGCCAGAAATCATTGCATCAGATGAAATAAGAGTTGATCCATCTGCTAATTCTAAAGGGCACCCAAAGGGATTGTATGTTCTGTTTGCTACTGAGATGTGGGAAAGGTTCAACTATTATGGTATGAGGGCCATCCTCATCTTGTTTATGACAAAAGCCTTATTATTTGACGACGCTTTCGCTTCAAATCTTTATGGTAGCTACACAGGTTTGGTATACCTCACACCACTTATAGGTGGATATGTAGCTGACAGATTTTGGGGTAGTAAACGTTCAATCATACTTGGAGGTTTGCTGATGGCTATTGGAGAATTCTTGCTCTTCTTCTGCGGGTCATTATATGAAACGTCATCCTCATTATCTACAATGTTATTCTTTTCTGGATTAGGGTTTATGATTGCCGGAAATGGTTTTTTCAAACCAAACATTTCATCTCTTGTTGGCCAGCTTTATCCTAAAGGAGACAGAAGGATTGATGGCGCATATACGATTTTTTATATGGGTATCAATGTCGGTGGCGCTCTAGGTCCGTTGATCTGCGGCATTGTTGGAGATACTGGCAATCCTGCTGATTTTAAATGGGCTTTCCTGGTTGCAGGTATCGGTATGTTGATCAGCGTTATCATTCAAAAGCTATATCAGGATAAATATGTTCGTTCTCCGCAAGGGCAACCTTTAGGAGAGCCTGCTGCTAATACACCTAAGCAATGGAAAAATCCATTACTCATTGTATTAGGATTATTGATTTTTTCCGGCGTTGCGATAGGTGTTTTATATGTTGATGCAACTAAGTTTAGCTTCTTGTCTTATTTATTATTGGGAGCCGTATTATTCATTGCGTTTGTTCTATTTTCAGATAAGTCACTAACGAAGCCCGAGAAGCAGAGAGTTGGGGTTATATTCATCGTAGCCTTCTTTGTTATATTCTTCTGGGCAGCATTTGAACAAGCCGGGGCTTCACTCACTTTATTTACAGACAGGCAAACTGATAGGAGCCTCAATTTCAATCTTTCTTCATATGTAATTTATGCAGTTCTGGGTGCACTGATTATTTACTTCATCAGCTTGTGGAGAAAGGCAGTTAAAAATCTGAAAGCAAATGACAGGTCATTACTCACTGGCGTGCAAATACTATTGTTCATCTTGATAGCAGGCCTGGCAGGAGTTATTTATTCTCTTATAACTAAAGGGCAAGCCAGCATATTACTAGATGAAGTACCGGCAAGTACTTTCCAGTCACTCAATTCTATATTCGTGATAATTTTTGCTCCGGTTTTTGCCTGGCTTTGGATTAAGCTAGGAAAAAGAGAACCAGGTGCTCCAACAAAGATGGCAATAGGGTTGCTTCTGTTATCTATTGGATATTTATGGATCGCATTTGGAGTGAAAGATGTTTCCGCCGAAATAAAAGTAAGTATGATCTGGATAACCGGCATGTATGCATTACATACTTGGGGTGAATTGTGTTTGTCTCCTATAGGCCTTTCTCTTGTAAATAAATTAGCACCTTTAAAGTTCGCCTCATTACTTATGGCTGTATGGTTTCTGGCCAACGCAGCAGCAAATAAGCTGGCTGGAGTTTTAAGTGCTTTATATCCTTCAGAGGGAAAGACCACAAACTTCCTTGGATATAAAATGGAAGACAACTACGATTTCTTTATGTTATTTGTATTTATGGCCGGCGCAGCCTCTCTTATACTCTTCTTATCAACTAAAAAGTTGCAGAAGATGATGCAGCAGGGGAATAATTAAAAGTTTATCATCAATGGGTGGCCTTAGTCACCCTTATTTTTTAAAGATCTACTATGTTCAAAAAACATCCGAAAGCCTTACCCTATCTTTTCTTTTCTGAAATGTGGGAACGATTTGGCTACTACCTGATGATTGGAATCTTTACGCTTTATCTGAAAGATGTAAAAGAGGGATTCGCAATGACGGAAGCCGAGAGTGCCGATCTGTACGGAACGTTCATAGGGCTTGTGTTTCTTACTCCTTTTTTAGGAGGGCTTCTTGCGGATAGGTACCTTGGCTACAGAAGATCAATCATCATCGGCGGTTTAATGATGGGCGCAGGTTATTGTATGATGGCAATCCATAGTTTACCTATGTTATACCTGTCTATGACACTGGTAATATTGGGTAATGGGTTTTTTAAGCCGAATATTTCAACCTTATTAGGAAATGTTTATTCAACTCCTCAATACGTACATCAGAAAGACGATGGGTACAATATTTTTTACATGGGCATCAATATAGGAGCTTTCATCTGTAACTTCTTCGGAGCCGCATTGTATAATATGTTTGATTGGGGAACTGCCTTCATTGCTGCAGGTATAGGAATGTTTTTGGGAGTGATCATCTTTCTCATTGGTACAAGACATTATAAAGCCTATGATATAAAAAAAGGAGTAGGTCCAAATGATATGCCGATGAACAAAATAGTAATGCTGATACTGGTTCCATCTATTGTTGCCGGTGCGATAGGTTGGCTAATCCCTGGTGCATTGGTAGGTTCTGATTCCACAGATGCATTCATCTTTGCTTGTATTCCCGTAATTATATTTTATTCATCACTTTATTTCAGAGCTGAGAAAACTGAAAAAAGACCTATTGCAGCATTGCTGGCAATCTTTGCAGTAGTTGTTTTATTCTGGGCTGTATTCAAACAAAATGGCTCCGCACTCAATACCTGGGCAGATCGTTACACTGACAGGGAAATGAGTGGTACTGCAAAAGATGTTTTTCAAGCTTTTAGTTTATCTCAGCCGCTGAAGTATAAAAAAGATTCAGTCGCATTTTATGATGAGCAGTTTCGCTTGCAAAAAAAAGATGGGCAAGTAGTAAAAGAATATAACTATCCTACTTACTTCAGAAATATTCCCGCCGAGAATAGACCAACCGATGGAAACGATGTGAGTCTTTGGGCAACTAATCTCAGCCAGTCAATTAATCCCGGGTGGGTGATCATTTTAACGCCTCTTGTTGTTGCGTTTTTTGCATTCTTACGCAGAAGAAATAAAGAACCATCAACAGCAACTAAGATCGCTTTCGGGTTATTGATCTCGGGGTTATCCGCTTTGGTGATGGTTGCTGCTGTTTACGCAAATAATAATGGTGGCGAAAAAGCGAGCGTATTGTGGCTCATTAGTAGTTATGGAGTAATAACGATCGGCGAACTATTGTTAAGTCCTATGGGATTATCGCTTGTTTCAAAACTCAGTCCTGTAAGAATTACTTCGCTGATGATGGGGGGATGGTTCTTATCTACTTCAATAGGCAATAAACTATCAGGCGTGTTAGCTACAATGTGGGATGAATACAATAATAAAGCAAACTACTTCCTGCTAAACTTCTTTTTACTTCTCGCCGCAGCCATCATGTGCTTTGCAATGTTAAAATGGCTGAATAGAATTATGAAAGAGAAGGGAGTTAGTTAATGAAACTAACTAAGATATACAAGGCGATGAGTGTTCATCGCCTTTTTATTTGGAAGTGATCTGGTGGCAAATAATACTTTATTTTTAATGCAACCAAACCAACTACTATGGCTGAGCAAAAGTTCAAACCGTTCATTCCGAATGATCTTAAGATGAAAGAGTTTACCCTTAAATCAGTTTTAGTAGGGAGCATCTTCGGAATTATTTTTGGAGCAGCTACCGTTTACCTGGCACTAAAAGCAGGATTGACTGTTTCTGCGTCTATTCCTATTGCGGTAATTGCTATTACTCTAGGCAGAAGATTTTTAAAGACTACTATTCTTGAAAATAATATTATCCAGACAACGGGGTCGGCAGGTGAAAGTGTGGCAGCAGGTGTAGTGTTTACATTACCAGGTTTTCTTTTTTTAAGTGATCCTGAAAGCGCCAACTTCTTCAATTACATGACCATTCTTACGTTGGCCATCTTCGGTGGAATTCTTGGAACGCTGATGATGATACCCCTAAGAAAATCACTGATCGTAAAAGAGCATAACGTACTTCCTTATCCTGAAGGAACTGCCTGCGGCGACGTATTGATTGCGGGAGAAAAAGGTGGGAACTTTGCCAAGACAGCGTTTTGGGGATTAGGCTTTGCGTTTGTGTATGCCTTACTACAGAAAGTTTTTCACGTGATAGCTGAGGCTCCTTACTACATGACTAAGCAGGCAAATAGATTTTTTCCTTCTGCAAGGGTAAGTGGGGAAATCACTCCTGAATATTTAGGAGTGGGTTATATCATCGGGCCAAAGATTGCAGGTGTACTTGTAGCAGGAGGAGTTTTTGCATGGCTTGTTGCTATTCCATTACTTGCTTCTCTTGTTCCTGCTGAAGTGATCGCATTGCAGCAACAGAAGTTGGGTTACCTGGCGGACATGGCGGTTGCTGGAGGAAGAGGCGGATGGGATCCTGTAACAAAAACATTCGGAGATTATTCTGCTGCTATTTATTATGCATATATCAGGCAGATTGGCGCCGGCGCTGTGGCTGCAGGTGGTTTTATTACCCTTATCAAAACAATCCCAACCATAATCACTTCCTTTAAAGGAAGCCTGGGCTCTCTTAAGAAGAGTGATAACGATGCTGATGCTGCAGTTCCAAGAACTGAAAGAGACCTTTCAATGAAAGTAGTTGGTATAGGAAGCTTAGTATTGATCTTATTGATGGCTTTTCTTCCACAAATTCCTGGTGATAGTGTAGGTCAGAAATTGTTGATCGGTTTATTGGTTGTAATATTCGGAGCTTTCTTCGTAACGGTTTCTTCAAGAATCGTTGGATTGATCGGCTCTTCTAATAATCCTATCAGTGGGATGACGATTGCAACCTTAATGGGAACATGTCTCATCTTTATCGCAGTTGGCTGGAGCGGTAAAACGTATGAGCCAATGGCTTTAGTGGTGGGCGGTTTGATTTGTATTGCGGCCGCCAACGCTGGTGCTACTTCACAGGATCTTAAGAGTGGATATATAGTAGGTGCTACACCAAAATATCAACAGATCGCTTTATTCATTGGGGTTATCGTTTCATCTATCGTAATAGGGCTGACGGTAAAGTTTCTTGATACACCAACTGCAGCGATGCTGGCAGAAAACCCTACTATGAAGCACGCTATCGGTTCTGCAACTTATCCTGCGCCACAAGGAACATTGATGGCAACATTGGCAAAAGGAATTCTATCATTCAATCTTGATTGGCAATTTGTTCTGGTAGGCGTATTCCTCGCTATAGTAATGGAGCTCTGCGGTATCAAATCACTCAGCTTTGCGGTGGGAGCTTACCTTCCTTTATCAACTACTTTACCCATATTTATCGGAGGCGCAATAAGAGGATTGGTTACATGGAGTAAGCTGAAGAAAGATGAATCTGTTGCACAGGAAGAGGAACTGGGTAAAGGAAGTTTGTTTGCTACCGGGCTTGTTGCAGGTGGCGCTGTTGCAGGTGTGATAATTGCCGTACTCTCAGGCTTTGATACTACGGCAGCAGGATTAGCTACAGTCAATGCAGAACATGGATTAACAAGTTCATTAGGCGAAGGAGGATACTTTATATTAGGGGTTGCATTGTTTGCTGTGATGGGATATACTTTATATAAAGTAGCGATGAAAAAAGATAAACACTTTGAAGGATTGGATTCTAATAATCCAAAGATGTAATTCAAAAGCCTCTCCAACGAGAGGCTTTTCTTTTATACAACTAATTTTCTGTGCTTCTCTTCATCAAATTCATGTTTCCATCTTCTGTGGCTCCATAAATAATTCGCCGGTTCTTTTCGTATTCCTTCTTCAATCATTCGCACCATTTCCTTTGTAATACCACCCTCAGGAAAATTTTTAGGTTCAGTAGTGATCAATGTATATTCAAAATGATAGAAGCCTCGTTTAGGTTTTTGAAAGTCAACAAATATTACTGCTGAGTTTGCTGACTTAGAGCTTTTTTCCGGCCCCTTTACAAAAGGTGTAAGCTTGCCGAAGAAAGGAACCCAATACGCATTATCCGGGTTTCCCGGCGCCTGGTCGGCTACCAAACCCATAGAATATTTTGTCTTCGCATGTTTTAAAAATTCTGCTCTGTAATTTGTAGCAGATATCATATTCGAACCAAACCTGCTTCTGAGTTTATAGATCAGCTTGTCAAAAGCCTTATTTGCAACAGGCATATACACCACCAAAAAATTGAATTTACCTTCCAATGCAACTTGGTAATTTACAAACTCCCAGCTAAAGAAATGACCTGATACTAATGCAACACTTGGAACATGATCATAGAGATCATTCATTACTTCCACGTTACTACTAAAGCGTTTCCTGAAATCTTTTTTACTTACTGTAAGTAACTTGATGATCTCGATGAAGCTATCTGTAAAATTTCTATAGAACTCTTTCGCAATCTGTATTTTTTCAGCTTCAGTTTTATCTGGAAATGCACGAGAAATATTTTGCATCACTATTTGTTTCCTGTACCCAAAAACATAATAGATAAGCAGGTAGCAGAAGTCGCTCAATATATAAATCACTCTCCACGGAAGGAGCGAAAGCAAATAAAAGAATCCATAAACAACATAATACAACAACCGCATAGCTGCAAAGAAAGACAGCTCATCCTGCTTACCCAAATAAATCTCCCTGCTTTACATCAACAGGCAAGTTCTCAAGTTTAAACCTGTCAACCACCTGGTAAGCCTTGCTGCCGGACGCTCTCTTTAAAAACAATAACTGATCTGCAATAAAACTTCCTTTGAAATGACTGTTTGAATATTCCAGCCATCCTTTTTCGTACTGCCATGGCAACAACTTTCTTGCAATAGCGATATGTGGTTCGCTCATAAAGTGCGGTTTGTTGTCTTTGTTGATCGTCATCAAAGTCTGCGCTTCTTTCAACTTCTTCGCAATTGCTTTTATCGGCTCCTGCGTTTTTACTTTTATGTAGATGGTATGCGAAGGGAAGCTTCCGAAATCTTCAAGATCAACTTTGAAAGCAGGTAAAGACATCGCCAGCAGTTTTATCCTGTTCTGTAATTGTTGTTCTTTCATCTCATACTGGCTAAATCGAACAATAGCAATATGTAGTTTTAAGGCAGTTGTCATTGTATTCTCATACGTAGCTGCGAATTCCTGTTTCAGCTTCATGATCTTATTGTACAGATCTTCATGCGGAGCTAACACAACCAGGTATTCTGCTGGCTTCAACTCCTTGCCAAATGCGTCACCAAAATCAGGCAATGTAAATTCTTTCGATATTCTTCCTTTATATGTTAATGCCATGTCTTCTTTTATAATACTCAAAATGATTTCACTCAGGTAATAACCTGAAAAGATTCACCTGCTTACAAGCATCAAACTGGTGCGTTCGTTTAAGTAACACGAGTTCTTTTACTTCAAACTCTGCATGGAATTCCTTCTGTGCGTAATCCATCATTGCTTTCTCATATACACTCATATCAATTCTTCTTGCGAGTGTTAAATGCGGATTGGTAATAAGATGCGCCTTCGGTAATCCATTTGCCCTTACCAATTCATCAACCACCTTCAGGTCTTTTGCCAACTGTTTAAAAGGAAGATGATCCTGTACTCTTAAATAGATCGTATGTGCATTCGGAAACCCGCTGTAATTATTCAATGCAACTTTAAAGCTCTTATGCGCACTGATCACTTTATACATCCATCGCAGCAATGTTTCCTCCAGTTCTTCCTTCGCCAGGAAATTCGCCACAGTTATATGCGGCTTCGAAGCAATGCCATTTCTCCTGCCGTATTTGTCAGAAAAATTTTTCTTTTCATTCATTACCTGCTGCCAAACTTCTTCTACCGGGTTGGCTACCAGCAGGTACTCTTTAACAACGCTTCCTTTAAAGCAAGGCTGATGTGAATAATTTACTACCGCTTCCATATAAACTAATTTGTTTGGCATAAAAATACTAAATAATTTAGCTAAAGCAAACTTTGTTATATGGAATGGGAAAACTTTCAAGCTGCCGCTTATAACGGCACAAAACACTTTACGCAGCACGATGTACATTCAGCTAATGCCACGGGCTTCGGCGCTGCAGCAGATGATTATTCTGAACGAGGGATCGATTTAAACGAACAACTCATCTACAACAAGCCCGCAACTTTTTTCTTTCGTATGAATGGCGATGCAATGGAGTACGCCGGCATTCAAAATGGTGATGTACTAATCGT
>JAEZDC010000035.1 GCA_023429825.1 Bacteroidota bacterium
GTATCAACTCGTCCCCATTGCACCACGTAATCCGGAGCAACCCTGTAAATGATCGCATTGGTATAATAACCATGTTTGATCAGTTGGTATAACCTGTCTACGGCTTTAGGAGACCATTTGCGATAGGATTCGATAACAAAATCTCCTTTAGTAGTTTCAAATTTAGCTTTGAAGTATTCCGGGGCGGTTTCCTGCACCCATTTAGCGTTAAAAGCTTTTTTACTGCAACTGGTAAAGAGAATGAACGCTAGCAGGATAAATACTGATCGCATATTCTTAATTGTAAAGAGTAAAATACGAACAGTTTTTAATTATTTAAGTTTGCTATATGGATGAAGCGATAGCGCTATATAGAAAATCAGTGTATGATGGAACAAGAGAAGTAAGAATACTCATCTTCCAGGATGCATTGCAATTATATGATGTATTAAGCCAGGCTTATCTTGTTGCTATACCACTTTCCTATATCCATCATGTAGAAGAGCACCTGACACATACCGATGTTTTCTTCAGCCACAGCGATGATGTGAAGATCACTTTACCCAAAGAACATCCATTGCTGGAAGAAATAAGAAGTATTGCGGGTAAGAAAGTAAAATTCAGGTTAAGCACCGGTAAGAAAGTGGCCATCCTTACCATAGTGGTCATAGCGAGTATCATTGCATTGTACCTGTTATTTATCAATATTGTCCCGTCTATAGGATTAAAGTTGATCTCAAAAGAAAGAGAGATCGCTATAGGTAACCAGATGTTTGATGCTACGATACAAGGAATGGCAGATGAAAGAAAGAGCCGGGCTTTTCAGGATTTTGCTGATCAATTAAAGCTGAGTGATGAATATCCTATCAAGGTGCATGTAGTGATTTCGGATGAGATCAACGCCTATGCAGTCCCCGGGGGAAATATTGTAGTGTACACAGCCTTGCTCAACCGGATGGAACACTATAGCGAACTGGTGGCTTTGCTAGGGCACGAAGTATCGCATGTGAACGAACGCCATAGCTTAAGATCGATTCTGAAGTCTATTTCCTCTACTGTTTTTTTATCGATACTTGTAGGAGATGTGTCTGCTGTTGGCGGCGCCTTACTTACTAATGCAGATAAATTAAGAGGATTATCGTATAGTCGCAGTCTTGAGAAAGAAGCTGATGAAGAAGGGTTGAAAGTGATGCAGCGCAATAACGTAGATGTGAATGGGATGCTGAAAATGTTTGAAAGACTAAAAGCTGCTGATAAAGGGGAAGTACCGATGATACTCAGTTCACATCCACTTACAGATGCAAGGATCAGGTATACAAAAGACCAGATCAAAGAAATTAGCCAGGATGATACAGAACGAAAAGACCTGGAAGAATTGTGGAGGCAGTTAAAACCTCCGGCTGAAGAATAATCTTCTAGCTGAAGCCTGGTATAATGTACAAGGGCGACTCAACCGGTGCTACACCGGAGTTAGTTGCGGTGGCTCCCATAAAAAATATTCTTACTTCAAGTGAATTACTGAATATTTGCGGCCTGATGAAGCAAAAGCCCATACATCCTTCTCTGCAACCATATCTTGAGGGAAAAGTTTTATTGATCGATAAGCCTTTGCATTGGACAAGTTTTGATGCTGTAAAAAAAATCCGCTCTATAACAGGGGTATCTAAAGTTGGACATGCCGGAACACTTGATCCGCTGGCGACAGGATTGCTTATTATTTGTACAGGTAAGTTTACCAAGAAGATCAATGAATATATGGCACGTGAGAAGGAATACACAGGCAGTTTTACTTTAGGAGCTACTACGCCAACATATGACCTAGAGAGTGAACCTGTTGAAGTAAAAGACATTTCTCATTTAACAGAAGATGCTATTCGTTCTGCAACACATTCTTTCATTGGAAATATCATGCAGGTGCCACCTATTCACTCTGCTATAAAAAAAGAAGGAAGGCCGGTTTATTTAGCTGCACGAAAAGGAGAGGATATTGTGTTAGAACCACGTTCTGTTGTAATAAGCGAATTCGAGATCACAAAGATCGAGTTGCCAAAACTGGAATTTAAAGTGGTTTGTTCAACGGGTACATATATCAGGAGCCTGGCGAATGATTTTGGAAAGCAGCTTGGGGTTGGAGCTCACCTGAGTGGTTTGTGCAGAACACGTATTGGAGAGTTTCGAATAAGTGAAGCGCAAAATTTGCAGGAGTTTGAGGAAGAGATCAAAGCTTTGAAAAATGCAGCACTTTAGAACGGTAAGCCTATGCCGATTTGTATGGCGTAATTGTTTCTTCTTTTGTTGCTGGCATTGGGAAATTCGTCATTCTGCCATGTGAACTTCGGAATATCAAGCCAGCCTTTATTTTCCAGTCTTGCAGGATCTTTTAGTTTGAAAGCTACATCAACTCTAAGTATCAGGTAGCTAAAGTCCAGTCTTACTAAACCTGCACCTGCGGCGATACCAAGATCATTGAATAACTTATTAAAACGGAAAGTGCCTTTTGGATTATTAGGATCATTCTTTATGTTCCAGATATTACCAATATCAATGAATAAAGCACTGTTCCATGGGATTCCTGCAATGGTAGCTACCCTAAACCTATATTCAATATTTGTTTCTAATTGAAGATCTCCAAAGCGATCGGTGAACCCGGTCGCTGTATCGCTTAATAAAGATGAGCCCAGACCAAGTCTTCTCAGATTCCATGCTCTCATACTATTTGGCCCACCTGCTACAAATTGTTTGAAGAAGGGGAGTGAACGTCCTGCAACAGGATCGTTGCTGAAATTATATCCAATGCCAATTAGTTGGCGCAAAGCAATTTCAGATTTACGTCGTTGTTCAATATGGCGGCCTTCGATCTCTATTTTGCCGAAGCCATAAAAATTATTCTGCAAAGTTTTAATAGCGCCTAATGGAGCAAGTTCAACCCCCACTCTTAAGAAATTTGTTGCAGTAGCATTTTTATTTAGCCATGGTCTGCTGATAACTGTGGTGTTTGCTGTTCCGATAAAACTGATAACGTTACCTGTATTAAAAGCGGATCGTAAAAAGGGATTCTTTGCAAAAGCTTCTTCCAATTGAGGTAAAGTGTCAAGCGAATAAAGCTCGATGTTAGGGAACTTGTAACTCCATACTGTATTATTTCTTTTGAATTCTTCACCGAGGTTAGTAATGAATGAGCGTAGCCTGAAGAATTTATTTCGATCGGTATACCCCGCACTAACATTTAAAAGGGTACGTTGCGACTCGTTTTTTCTGCTCGGCCTTACCAGTAAATGGCTTGGAAAAGCTAACGAGATACCAACTGCAGATTGGATGGTTTGAAGGATGTTACTGCTATCAAAGTTTAGTTCTACTCCATTTCGTACGCCGAAGGTACCCTGTATAGCTCTTTTGAAAAGGTTACGGTTAAGCAATGAAACATTGGCACCCAATCCAAAAAAGCTTGTAGAAGATACTACGTCTGCACTTCTCGTGATCTCAAAGTCAGTTTGTACATTATACTTTTTCGCTGGCGAAAGAAAGATGTGAAAGTTAACTGTATCATTCAAAAGTGAATCTCTTGTATCTACAGAGCGCCAGGCAGCTATCTGAGATAGAGAGTTGATCGTTCTGAAATAATTACTTTCCGTATAAAGCTCTCCTTTATTAACATATGTATGCCGCACCAACGGCTTCATGATGAATTTGCCTTCTTCGTACTTCATTATAAACTCCCGGTCTCTTTCTATCCGGAAGTCATTTCTCAGCATGAGCGAATCAGGAATATCCCGCAGATCGTTTATTTCCGGGTAGTATATGATATCGCCTACATAATATTGCCTGTATCGTGATGAATCGAATGGCGTATCTTTTACTTGCTTAGCCATTTTGATGATCACATCAGCGGTGGGGTTATTCTTTCTTCTTTCTAAAGCTTCATTGATCTTCCGGGTAAATTCACCCGGATCAAGATAAACCGTATCAAATAAGCCTTCCGTAGTATCAACATGCGCCACGAGGTCTTCACGGCTTATTTTATAATATCCATTCTCTCTATACCACGCTACCAACCTATCGAGTTCGGTGGCGATGAGTTGCCGCGTAAAGGGTTCTCCTTTTCTCAGAAGCGTTTGCGTAGGGGCCTGCAAAGTATACTTCTGAAGTAAAGTATCTGCAAGATCAAATCCAAAAGAATCAATGGTAAGGCGCTTACCAGGATTGATCAACATTACAGGTGTTATTCTTAGCGAATCATCCTTTTCTGCAGCGATTGAATCACGTAATTCAGCATTGTAATATCCCTGCGAATTGAGATATGAGTTCATGAACACTCTTGTACGCTGCAAATTTGTGGTATCAAAACGCTGTGGATCTTTTATTTTCGTAATCACACCAAACTGCCGTACACGTTTCGCTTTTAAACTATCATCCCAGTAATCGTTTAAATCCGATTCCAGCCTTTTTTTCTCATCTTTGGAAATATCACCCTGCAGGATGATCTTATTATTGAAAACAAATTTTCCTTCCGATGCATTTTTTACAACAGTGCAGGAAGCTAACATACAAGCAAACCCAACTATCAGCAGTATAAGTTGAAATGGGGGCTTGCAGTTGAAAATCATAGACTATGCTTAGTAAGAATGAGGCCAAATATATCCAAAGTTTATACCACAAAAAAACAAGGAATGAAGAGGGCTTGTTTATAGCAGAAGGCCCTAAGATCATTGAAGAGATTGCTTCATCTGATTTTATAATAAAGAAGTTATATGCAACAGATCATTGGATGAAGCCGACCAATGTATCGGCAGAAGTAATACGCATTAGTGAAGAAGAACTGAACAAAATATCAAACCTGCAAACTGCCAATGAAGTATTAGCTATTGTTGAACAAAAAAAGCTTTCATCTGCGCCTGCATTTCCGAACACATTAACATTATTACTGGATAACATACAAGACCCAGGAAACCTTGGAACGATCATTCGTATAGCAGATTGGTTTGGCATTGAACAGGTGATTGCCAGTAACGACACGGTTGAATTGTACAACCCCAAAGTGATTCAAAGCACCATGGGTTCTTTTGTACGAGTGCAAGTTTGGTACGAAGCGACGGAACATTTACTACGCAGCATTTCGGTTCCTGTTTATGGTGCTTTATTGGATGGAGAAAATGTATTGGGTATGAGAAATATCAAGGAAGGAATATTGGTTATCGGGAATGAATCTAAAGGGATCAGTGATGCAATTAAAAAGTTTGTCACTCATCCTGTTACCATTCCAAGAAAAGGTGGCGCTGAGTCGTTGAATGCTGCAATAGCCACCGGCATCATTCTTTCACATTTTACTTCCTAACCACCATTTATCATAAAGCTTCAGCAAGTAGTTTCTAAAAAACTTGCTGATTGCTTACTTTCACCCTTGCAAAAAAAAAGCTACATGAGAATAATTTCTTTATTGATCAGCATTTGTGTGTTTTCTTTTACCAGTGCTCAACAGATCCGATGGGATAAAGATGGTTCTACATACTACCGGGTCGAGGGCGGTGAGATCATTGAGTATAGTTTGCCTGCTAACACAAGGTCTGTTTTAGTTTCTAAACCAAGCATCACTCCTAAAAATTCAAAAGAAGCTTTGGCTTTTGAGAATTACATTTTTTCTGCTGATGGCAACAAACTTCTGTTATTCACCAATACAGAGAAGGTCTGGCGGTATAATACAAGAGGAGATTACTGGCTTTACGATCTCAGCAGTAAATCTCTGATCAAACAGTTAGGTAAAGGAAGACCTGAGTCGTCGATGATGTTTGCAAAATTTTCTCCTGATGGAAAGAAGGTAGCTTATGTATCGCAATACAATTTATTTGTTGAGGACCTGGCTTCGGGTAAGATCACTCAGTTAACGCAGGGCGGACATCGCAAACTGATCAACGGAACATTTGATTGGGCTTACGAGGAAGAATTTTTCTGTAGAGATGGTTTCAGGTGGAGCCCTGACGGAAAAAATATCGCTTACTGGCAAATCGATGCAAGAAAGGTAAAAGATCACATGATGATCAATAATACAGATTCGATTTATCCTTCTGTTATTCCGGTTGAATATCCTGTTGCAGGAGAATTACCTTCTCCCTTTAAAATAGGTATTGTGAATATAAACTCTGCAAAGACCAACTGGATGAACATCCCTTATGATGCAAAACTTGGCTCTTATGCACCCAGAATGGAATGGGCTGACAGCAAAGAGATCATATTGCAACACCTAAACAGGAAGCAAAACGAGAGCAGGATCATGCTTGCAGATATCGTCTCAGGCAAAGCCAGAACTATTTACGAAGAGAAGGATGCAGCATGGATCGATATATTACCGCTATGGGATGCAGACTATTATAACGGTGGATGGGACTGGATCAATAACGGAAAAGAATTCATCTGGGCAAGCGAGAAAGATGGATGGAGGCACTTATACCGTGTAACTAAAGACGGTAAAGAAACACTTATTACCAAAGGCAATTATGATGTGATGGATATTTCCACGATCGATGAAAAGAATAATTACATCTACTTTTTTGCCTCACCGGATAATGCCACCCAAAAATATCTGTATAGAACAAAACTGGATGGTAGTGGAGCTCCTGAAAGAGTCTCTCCGGCTAATCAAAACGGAACGCACTCATATAATGTGTCGCCTACAGCAGCATTTGCATCGCATAGCTTTACAAATCATTACACACCTACGGCGAGAGAGTGGGTCTCATTGCCTGATCATAAAGCTTTACTAGGACAAAACCCTGTTAACGATGCGATCGCCAAAGCAGACAAGTCAAAAGTAAATGTGCAGTTTTTTAAGATAACCACTGCAGAAGGAGTGGAGATGGATGCATGGGTGAACAAGCCTGCTGATTTAGATTCTACTAAAAAATATCCTGTTGTATTTTATGTGTACACAGAACCCTGGGGACAGGAAGTAAAAGATCAATACGGCATTGCCAACAATTTTTTATACAAAGGCAATATGAGCCGCGATGGGTATTTCTACATTGCTATTGATAACCGAGGTACGCCTGTTCCTAAAGGAAGAGAGTGGCGTAAATCAGTTTACCGGAAGATCGGGCTCGTTAATATCAAAGACCAGGCGATGGCTGCGAAAGAGGTTTTGAAATGGAATTTCATCGATACCTCAAGAGTAGCTGTATGGGGATGGAGCGGTGGTGGCTCAGCTACATTGAACCTGATGTTCCAGTATCCTGAGATCTATAAAACCGGCATTTCAGTTGCAGCAGTTGCCAATCAACTCACGTATGATAACATTTACCAGGAGCGCTACATGGGTTTGCCACAGGAGAACCGGGAAGATTTTCTCGCAGGATCACCACTCACTTATGCGAAGAACTTAAGAGGTAACCTACTGTACATTCACGGAACAGGTGATGACAATGTACATTACAATAATGCTGAAATGCTGTTGAATGAACTGATCAAACACAACAAGCAATTCCAATACATGCCTTATCCAAATAGAACGCATAGCATTTCAGAAGGAGAGGGCACTTTCCAGCATCTTTCAACTTTGTATACCAACTATTTAAAAATGTATTGTCCGCCGGGAGGCAGATGATCAATTGTGTAAATAAAAAGAGCAGTGATGAATTCACTGCTCTTTTTTTATAGAGTGTGTTTTTATACCGGCTCCCTGGTCAGGTGTACTTTCGTCATTTGCAGGTATGCATTCTGTAGCTGATGCACATAGTGTATGTCGGGATTGTGCCTGCGGTCTTCCCTGTACCACATATCCAGGTGTGAAAAATCATCTTTGCTTGGGATCACTAAACGGAAAGAAGCTTTCTTATACTTTACACTTCCGTCTTCGCCTTCTTCCTTAGTGAAATTCAGTTTGCGTAATGTTTCATCATTTAATGGGATAGGATGCAAATGCTCCGGTGAGAACCAGAACTCCTGTACATCGGTCTCAACGCAAACCTGTTTGTCTTCGTTATTCAATCGTGTTACTTCTCCTTCCCACATCTTCCCTTCAAACTCACCCATTAGGTAATCACCTACTTTAATGTCACTGAATTTGATCATATGGCTTTTTTGTTTTTTGGTAAGAGATAAAGAACTGTTCTAAAGCTAAGGAAAAAATCTAACTATGAATCGTCAAGTGTAAATCGCGAATCAAGCTATAGTTTCCCGCCTCCAACCTCCAACCTCCAATCTACCGCCTCCAGCCTCATTACTCAGCCCAACTCATCACGTACCCCTCGTTCTCTATCTCCAATGCTGCAACTGTTAACTGTAAAGGATGAAAAGTATCCACCATCACCGCCAGTTCTTTTGTTTCTGTTTTGCCAATGCTCTTTTCGACAGCACCAGGATGTGGCCCATGCGGGATCCCTGCAGGATGTAATGTGATCATTCCCCGTGTAACATTCTTCCTGCTCATGAAATCACCATCCACATAATACAACACCTCGTCGCTGTCTATATTGCTATGATTGTAAGGAGCCGGAATTGCCTGCGGATGATAATCATACAGCCTCGGCACAAAACTGCACACTACGAAATTGTGTGCATCAAATGTCTGATGAACAGGTGGCGGTTGATGTACTCTACCGGTTATCGGTTCAAAATCATGAATGCTGAAGGCAAAAGGATAACAACACCCATCCCAGCCAACCACATCAAAAGGATGATGGCCGTAATGAATACCATACTGTATTCCTTTCTTTTTCGTCTTTATCAGGAAATCACCTTTCTCGTCCATAGTAATTAAATTCTGTGGCGGACGAATATCTCTTTCACAATAAGGTGAATGCTCCAGCAGTTGCCCGTATTTACTCAGGTATCTTTTTGGAAAACGAATAGGACTAAAAGATTCTACAATGAACAACCTGTTATCCGCTGTAGCGAAATCAATTTGATAGATCGTTCCTCTTGGTATCACCAGGTAATCTCCATAACTAAAACTCAGATCGCCGTACATTGTTTTCAGCACGCCATTTCCTTCATGCACAAAGATCATCTCATCAGCATCGGCATTTTTATAGAAGTATCCTTCCATGCTTTTTTGAGGTGCTGCTAATATTATATGGCAATCATTATTAACCAGCACTGCTTTTCGGCTTTGCAGGTAATCCTGTTCAGGCTTTACCTTAAAACCCTCCAGGCTCCTGTGCTTGAGCATTCGTTCTTCCGCAACTTTGGGCATCACGTTTACAGGTTCATCTGTACCAATGATAGCAGTAGGCGGATGCACATGATACAGTATAGAATAATCGTTACTGAATCCTTCAGTAGAAAATAATTGCTCTGAGTACAGGCCGCCATCCTTTTTTCTGAATTGTGTATGGCGCTTATGCGGAATGCTTCCCAGTTTATGATAGTAAGGCATGGTTGTAAATTAATAGTGGAGAATTAACAATTAATAATTGAGGTATAGTACCCAACTTTTGAATTACTATGACGCTTCGTTGTGTCACTCACTTGTACGCTTTGTTCTTTACTGAGCAACCCAACAACAGTTCTTTATCTGACAGACAATTGTAACGTCATCAGCAGGAACACATACTTCCATCGCCGTTTATCAATCCAGTAAGTGAAGTTTCGTTTAAAGGTCATAAGTTGCCTTTGATACACGAATTTACTTCTAAATCTTTTATTATGGCTAAAAGCAAATTGATAGCAGCAGTAATGGCATTATTTCTTTCATTCACCCTTTTTGCCCAGGATGATGAGAAAGGTGTAAAAGCTTGTTTAGAAAACTATATGAGTGGAGAAGGCGATAGGGTAGAGAGGGCTTTTCATCCCTCAGCAGCAATGAAGTACATCGACGTACAGAGTGGAGAATTTAAAGATGTGCCTATTGCTGAATACATCGCAAGGGTAAAAGCAAACACCAGTAAAAATGAAAGAAAGATCGAGATCATTTCTTTGAATGTAGAAGGCACTGCAGCTCAGGCGAAGATCAAAATCGATAACGGGAAACAAATATTATACGACTACATGAACCTACTTAAAGTAAACGGCGAATGGAAGATCGTTAGCAAGATATTCTCGAGAAAGAATAAAGACTAAAAGAAAAGCCTCCGATCGGAGGCTTTAATATTTTTAGTGCATTCCCGGTAACCATGGCCTTGCAATACCCTCTCTGAACGGCCAAGGAATTGTGATGAGTAATATGAGCAGCGCAACGAAGAAATACAACAAACTTCTTTTATGTTTCTTATCGTCAGGGATCAATTTCTTAGCTTGTCCTTTCCCGATCGTTATCAAAATAATAGCGATCAACATACCGGCAGGATGTTCTACAGCCCAGAAGCGGTAGACGCTGTCCTTCATCACCGCACCAAAACCATTATTGCTGATGAGTTCATATCCCCACGGGCCAGCAAACCATTGATATAACCCGATGAGCAGCGTAATATGCGCCGAGATCATCAAGAACAATCCCAGTTTTCTATCACCAGAAGTGAATGGTTTATTCAAAGCCGTGATGTGACGAAGAATATTCACTAAAAGCAATATCAATATTACCCAGCGAAGAAAATTGTGCGTATGCAATAAGCCCTGGTACATAGTTATTTTTTTGGTTGGCTATAAAGATAACTACTCAACCCAATCTGCAATAAATAAATTGGTATCTCTGGTTCCGCCGTTGTTGCGGTTAGAAGCGAAGATGATCTTCTTACCATCGGGACTGAACATAGGAAATGCATCAAAGCCTTTATCACGGCTTATTTTTTCCAACCCGCTTCCATCAAGATTGATCAGGTACATGTTGAAAGGAAAACCTCTTTTGTATTCATGATTGCTGCAGAAAATAATTCTCTTACTGTCAGGTGTAAAATTCGGAGCCCAGTTAGCTTGTCCTAAACGAGTTACCTGTTGCACATTACTTCCATCCGCATTTGCTACGAATACTTCCATGTTGGTAGGTGCCACAAAACCTTGCGCAAGCAGATCTTTATAATCTTTTATTTCAGCTTCTGTCTTAGGACGGCTCGCTCTCCAAACGATCTTCTTACCATCAGGGCTGAACCATGCACCGCCATCGTAACCTAACTCATTGGTCACTTGCGTTTCTTTACCAGTAACCAAATTCATTACGTACAATTCAAGATCACCGCTCTTATCACTGCAATAGATCATTTGCTTTCCATCAGGCGAAAGCGTAGCCTCCGCGTCGTATCCCTTTGCATTAGTTAATTGCCTAACGATCTTTCCATCCAGGTCAGCCATAAAGATGTCATAGGTATTATACAACGGCCATATATATCGATTGCCCAGTTTAGCTCTGTCTGGCAACGGCGGGCAAGTATCCGCACCTAAATGCGTTGATGCATAGATCACATGCTTTCCATCTTTTGTAAAAAAAGCACAGGTTGTTCTTCCCTTGCCTGTACTCACCATCTTAGGAACAAATATTTCTTTAGGACGGTATGGTAGTTTGCCAATAAATATCTGGTCGCAATTGATGCCTTGTTTAGGATTTGTTTTTTGGTAAACGATCGACTTGCCATCAAAACTGAAATAAGCTTCCGCATTATCTCCACCAAACGTTAGTTGCTGAATATTCTTGAAATGTTTTTCATCAGGGTAATGAAGCGTATCCTCAAAAACATACTCATCATATCCTTTTTTAAATGATGATAATCCCAGCATTAGTATTGTTACCGGTATCGACAGTAACAAAAAGCCTTTCTTCATGAAGTGAAATTTTCGCAAAAGTATTGGTTATGCAGTGCTCCGGCGTCAGAAAATAGTCAGTTTGAAGAGCAGGCCTGTATTTTTGCCTTATGAAACAGTTGTTCGCAGCGATATGCATTTTAGTAACACTATTTTCCTGTAAAGACAAGAGTGATGAGACCCGGAAAACACCGGGGGAAAGTGAGTTACCTGCTAACGTGAGAAGCCTTATGGAAAGAGTGAAAGCTCACCCGGACAGTATCACCTATCGCCTGCAACTGGTAGAGGCCCTGGACAGCTTGAAGATGTACAATGAAGCGCTGGCTAATATGGATACTGTCATTCGCAAGGATAGCATCAACAACGCTTATTGGTTTCGAAAGGCACAGCTTGAAGAAAGTGTGAAAGACACAACTGCTGCAATTAATTCATATCTCAAATCTATCAGCATCTATCCTGCGGTGGATGCGCAGTTATACCTGGCCAACCTGTTAGCTGAAAGGAAAGATGAGCGGAGTTTGCTTATAGTGAATAATGTATCTCGAAGTATGTTTGACAGCAGGACGCTGGCCGAATGTGATTTCATTGCCGGGATATACCATGCCCGCACGAAGAATTATAAAATGGCTGATGATCTTTTCGACAGGTGTATTAAAAATGATAGAAAGTTCATGGAAGCCTATGTTGAAAAAGGATTATTGCTCATGGACCAAAACAGAACGCCTGAGGCGATGATCGTTTTCCATTTGGCCACAACCGTTGAACCCACCTATGCAGATGCATGGTATTATGAGGGTAAATGCCTGGAGCGTTTAGGGAAAGTAAAAGAAGCGATCCAACGTTACGAAGAGAGCCTGAAGTATGATCCGCAACTACAGGAAGCGAAAGATGCTTTATCTAAATTGAGATCACAGCAGGGGTAGTTGAGGACAATAGGCGGCAGGCGGTCGGCTATAGGCAGGTGGTTGTGATGTTAGTCACTATCGACTATCAACTATAACCTGCAACCTGTATCTTGCAACCTTTAATCGTTAACTCCATCTACCATGCCCATCATCGCTCCATCATTATTAAGTGCTGATTTTCTGAATTTGAAAAGAGATTGCAACATGCTGAATGAAAGCCAGGCAGACTGGTTTCATTTAGATGTAATGGATGGAAGATTTGTGCCTAACCTGAGTTTTGGATTGCCTGTGATAGAACATATAAGGAAAGCCACCAAAAAAGTTTGCGATGTACACCTGATGATCCTTGAGCCGGAGAGGTATGCAGAAGCTTTTAAAAATGCAGGAGCAGATGTACTCACTGTTCATATCGAGGCTTGTACACATTTGCATAGGAATGTGCAGCAAATAAAGAGTTTGGGAATGAAGGCCGGCGTGGCACTCAATCCGCATACACCAGTAAGCCAGTTAAGCGATATTCTTCATGATATCGATCTCGTTTGTTTGATGAGTGTGAACCCCGGGTTCGGCGGACAAAAGTTTATCGAGTTCACTTTGGAGAAAACAAAGCAATTACGAAAAATGATCTCTGATAAAGGACTAAATGTTCATATCGAAATTGATGGGGGAGTTACGGTTGAAAATGCACCTGCTATTCTCTCGGCTGGCGCCGACGTGCTGGTGGCAGGCAATACCGTATTTAAATCCACAGATCCTACAGCCACCATAGCCAAATTGAAGGCGCTTTAATCTCTTATATGTTTAAAACTTGTTGTAGGACGGCACAAGTCGTCCAAATTTGCATTGAAACACCTGAAGTGCGTATAGAAATATGCGAAGAGCGCATAAAATAATGCGAAGTGTGCAAGAAACCATGCTAAACTCGCATGATAATGGCTGAAGGGCGTTTGGCAATAGTCGAAGTGCGTACAGAAACAGTCAAAGAGTAAATGGAAATGGTCAAAGCATGCATGAAACCAGTTGAATCAAGCACGACAACAGGCAAAGGGCGCATGAAAGGTGGAGCTGGGAACTTATAGATAAAAAAAACCCCTCCAGGAGGAGGGGTTTCAACTTATTGATCAAAAAAGCTTATTGTTTTACAAACTGCTTAGTTGTTTTTACACCATTGCTTTCAAATACCGCCATATAAGAACCAGGAGTAAGTTTGGTAGCACTGATAGTAGTCTGGATAGATTCTTCAGCCACATTCACCATTAACACCTGCTTACCGGTAAGATCAAGAATTCTTACTACGGCACCCTTTTCACCTTTTCCATGTTGAATGGTGAGGCTGGTAGTCACAGGGTTTGGAAATACATTAATTACTACAGATGATTTATTAGTTACAGGAACCACATCGCTGTATTTGAATGCACCATCTTTATCCATCATCTTCAAACGATAGTATCCAACACCTGGTAAAGGTTTAGCATCGCTGAAAGAATATGTATTGCTTGTTGCAGCTTTTGCATCCACATTGCCGATACTGCTGAATGATTGTCCGTTAGCGCTTCTTTCAACAGAGAATCCTTTTACGTTTACTTCGTTGGTTGTTGTCCATTCAACACCTACTGAACCTTTTGATAGGGCGGCTTTGAAAGAAGTGAGAGATAAAGGGAGAGGAGCATTAGTCCAACCCGTACCAGCTCTTACGCCATCTAATTGAGCTGTGGGTGACCCGGAAGCATCTTGTCTAAAAATAACAGAGGCAATAGAAGTGGGTTCAGTGGAAGATGTCCAGTTTGTATTGGTAATATTAGGACTTGGTTCTGTTGTAGTGAGAGTAGGATTTATAAACAATGCAACTTCATCATTAGCGCTCCCGGCTATAAATGTATATTTCAAAACAACAAGATGCGTCGTATTAATTGGCAGTTCTGTTGTAGAATAATTAACAGTTGATGCCGAACCGTTTCTTAAACCCAACACAAAAGTACCTGCTGTAACTCCCTGTCTAATTACTAAACGCCCAATGTAAGATGTACTGGTTGAGGTTGGTGCAAAAGCTGCTAGATATGTTCCAGCAGCATCACCACCTGCAGCTACTAACCCGCTAGTTGTAGTTACATTAATCAAAAAAGAAAAATATACACTACCACTTGTTTGGCTAGCAAACGATCTTCTAACATCTTCACCGGCTCCACTTGTAATCTCAATTTTATTTGTTCCTGCGGAAGCTCCGCCATATCCAGAATAAGTCAATCCACCAGATGTAACGGATATATAAGGTGCATTTCCAGAGACGTAAGTCCATATACCTCCGCTCACATTAGCTCCTGTATTATTACCTGCGGTTAATTGACCGGTTGTATAATTGAAATCCTCTGAGAACAAATCAAGTCCCTGAGCATTTGCAAAAGAGACAGAAATAATAGCAATCAGTGTAAAAATTTTCTTCATAATTTCTAGTTTACTCTGCAAATATTACGTTTTTAACCTGATTTAAACATTGACGCAAATTTTTTAATACAGAGTTTTTTTAAATGCAATTAGTATTTTGAGCGCCAATAGGTTTTCATGCGACTTTTTATACTGCTTTTTCTTTTCCCTTTCTTCTCTTTAGCTCAGAAAACGGCTTCCGTTTCAGGCGTTGTGCTCAATGAAGACGACCGACCTGTGGTTGGAGTGAATATCGTTTTGTTGGGAAAAGGATTGATATCCACTACGAACGATTCGGGTTTTTTTCAAATAACCGTTCCTTCTAATAAAAGCATTGCGCTGGTCTTTTCTTTTGCGGGGTTGAGCACCGTGCAAAAGAATATGTATCTCCAGCAGGGAGAATCGGAAAGTATAACGGTGAAGATGAAGCCTTTTTCCGGCGAGTTGGAAGAAGTGACCGTGAAAGATCAACGGGATAGACGAGAGGTAGGGAGGGTAACGATCGATCCAACTAAAACGGAAGTAAATCCTGCACCGATCACAGGGATTGAGCAACTCATTAAAATATTTGTTGGAAGCAATAATGAACTCACCTCGCAATATTCTGTTCGTGGCGGCAGCTATGATGAGAACCTGATCTATGTGAACGATTTTGAAGTATTTCGTCCATACCTGGTTAGAAACGGTCAGCAGGAAGGGTTGAGCTTTATTAATCCTGATCTCACCAGCGGTGTGAAATTCTATAACGGGGGCTTCCAGGCGAAATATGGTGATAAGCTTAGTTCTGTATTGGACATCACTTATCGCAAGCCGGTAAAGTTTGGCGGATCATTGCATCTGGGTATACTCGAACAGGCTGTGCATCTTGAAGGAACTTCATCTAACAAAAGATTTACTTACCTGTTGGGTTTAAGAAACAGAAGCAATAGAAACTTACTTAGCAGCCAGGAAACAAAAGGAAACTATATTCCATCGTCGAGTGACTTACAGGGTTTGCTTACGTATCAATTGAATAAGAAATGGCAGGTTGAATTACTTGCTAATGTTTCTCAAACAAAATTCACTTTGTTCCCTGAAGAGAGCAAACTTTCTTCTGCTGTGTTTTCTCCATTATTCACCGCTAATCTTGCAATGGATATTTATTTTGAAGGGCAGGAGCGAGATCAATACCAGACAAACTTTATCGGGTTATCAGCCATCAACGCTGTTACAAAAGACCTGAAGCTGAAATGGATGCTAAGCCGGTTTTCTAATAATGAGGAAGAGAATATAGATATAACAGGAGCCTATCTTTTTGGTGAGCGGGATTTTGATCGCAACCAGGCTAGCTATGGATTGATTGTAAATCCATTGGGTGCAGGTGTATTTCAAAACTATGCAAGAAACAGGTTGAATATAGATGTATGGAATGCATCGCATAAAGGCAGCCTGGATAAAGGAAATCACTTCCTGCAATGGGGGCAAAGTTTTGAGCGCCAAATCATCACTGATAAACTGCATGAATGGGAATACAATGACTCAGCAGGTTATTCACTTCCATATAATCCTTCTTTTCTTGCATTGCACAAAACTCTAAATGGTAAGGCTGATATTGAAGCAACCCGTTTAACCGGTTATTTCCAGGATAACATTCAGTTCAGGGATTCGTCTGATTTTATTTTACAGGCGGGGCTTCGGTATAATTACAATACACTCAACAAAGAATTTTTGCTTTCACCCCGAATTGGGGTTTCATTCATTCCTAAGAAATGGAAAAGAGATGTAGTGGTTAAAACTGCGGCAGGATTATACCATCAACCTCCTTTTTACAGAGAGATGAGAAGATATGATGGAACGATCAATACTCAACTTAAGTCGCAGAAAAGTTTCCAGGCCAGTGCAGGACTCGATTATAATTTTAAAATGTTAGGAAGGCCGGCAAGAATACAAACAGAAGCTTATTACAAATCGATGAGTGATGTTGTGCCGTATGATGTAGACAATGTGCGCCTCAGGTATTTTGGTGAGAATGCAGCAAAGGCATACGCCACAGGTATAGAGGCGAGATTATTTGGCGAGTTTGTTCCTGACGCAGAAAGCTGGATCAGCATTGGTTTTATGAAAACAAAAGAAGACCTTGAAGGGGATCATTACTATCGTTATAAGAATGCTGCCGGTGACTTCATTGATGCAAGCAGTACGGATAAAATACCTGCAGACAGTGTTCGCTTTGACGTTGGCGCTGTTCGCCGTCCAACAGATCGCATGATCACTTTTGGAATGTTCTTCCAGGATTATCTCAGTACCAATAAAAATTTCCGCGTATATCTTAATACTTTGTATGGCAGCAATCTCCCTTACAACATTCCAGGAAATGCACGTTACAGGAATGCGCTTGTAATTGATCCTTACATCAGAGTTGATCTTGGCTTAAGTGCTTTATTACTTGATCCTGACAAAGGGAACCGCAGAAGCCATTCACCATTCAGAAATTTCAAAAGCATCTGGGCCAGCCTGGAAATATTCAATCTTATTGATCGCCCTAATACAATTAGTTACCTGATGGTGAAGGATTTTTCGAATAATGTATTTACAATGCCCAATCGTTTAACGCCACGGCTTTTGAATCTGAAACTCGTAGCGAAGTGGTAGGTTCTTACCGAACGATCAATTCATGATATCCTTCACATTCCTATTTATTGTTTCAGCAAGGCGTTGCATAGGCAGGTCGTTAGAATCTTTTCCAAAAGGTTCTTCAATTTCTTCAGCGATCAGTTCAAGACTGGCCAATACATAGAAGATAAAAGCAACTACGGGGATAGCTATTAAACCTAACGATATCACTAACCCAAAAGGTAGTGTGATCACATAGAGGAATATGAACTTTTTAATAAAAGCACTGTATGAATAGGGGATTGGCGTATTCTTGATCCGTTCACAGGCGCCACAGATATCCAACAGTGATTTCAATTCTTCGTTTAAAATGATCAATTGATCTCCGGTGATCTTTTGATCTCTGTAAAGCAGGTTTACTTTCGTGAACAATAAACCTGCAACCTGGTTAGGTATATGTTTATTTCTATCGAAATTGGGGATCTCAGGATGCGGCGCTTCATCTAACGACCATTTTGTTTCTTCTGATTGTAAATGAGCTTTCAGTGCAAATGCAAATTCGGGTATGATCTGTTTAAAGAATCTTCTTTCTTTATCATCATCATTATCCAGGATCGCATTTAATTTAATTGCGAGGTTTCTACTGTTGTTCACCAACGACCCCCATAACTTTCTTCCTTCCCACCACCTGTCATACGCAGTGTTGGTTCTAAAAACGAGTAACATCGAAATAGCAAATCCTAACAAACTGTGCAGTATGGTTATGTTCTTTGCATGGCTGCTATCTCCCCATTTTAAATACCTGGTTTCGAGGTAATGAACGCCCCAGGTATAGAAACATATAAAGACGATCAATGGCAACAATTTCCTGAACGTATCTGCCTTGTGAAAATTGAAAATGAAGAGAAACCAGTCTTTGGGGTTATAGCTGATCATGTGTGCAAAGTAATATCATACAATCGCTTTCAGGAAAACCTGTTTAAAATATTCCTGACACTATGTTGATAATGTCCTCCGAATAATATTAAATGCACCAGCAACGGGTATAATTGAGTGAGGGGAATTCTTTCTTTCCATCTTTTCTGAAGTGGATAAGCCTCATTGTAAAAATCGTAAAAGCTATTATCAAAGCCGCCGAAGAGTAATGTCATTCCAATATCCATCTCCCTATGTCCGTAGTAAACAGCAGGATCATAGATCACTGCTTTCCCTTCGTTATTCACCATGAAATTCCCACTCCATAAATCCCCATGCAATAGGGAAGAAGGTTCTTCAGGAAAAAGTTCATTGAATTTGTTGCAAATAATTTCTGCCAGCTTAATGTCTTTGCTTTCGCACTTCTGTTGATCAAATGCGATTCGCATTAACGGTAGTACTCGCTGTGCTGCGTAAAATTCACTCCAGGTACTGTGCGGCTTATTCCGCTGAGGTAATGAGCCAATGTAGTTGTCTTCTTGAAGTCCGAATACTTCGTTAGTGTTTTTATGCAATGATGCTAATTCAAAAGCAAATTGTTTCCAGAAGCCGGGACTAACATTCCCTTTCGCAATACATTCCATCACCAAGTAAATATTCTCTTCAAAATTTCCATGGATCAAAGGCTTTGGAAGTAGGATACTATCTGCTGATCTAAGCAAATGTAATCCATTGAACTCCTTTTCAAACATGTCTGCTTTGGTCTTTCTATTAACTTTTACAAAGAGCGAATCTTTATTAGTATCAATGATGTAAGTTTCATTAATATCTCCACCATATACCTGTTTAATGGTTCTGAATTCGTATTCAGGAAATCGATTTTGAAGATGTACTGACAAAGCCTTGTCCATAAAGTGAAATTAGTATCCAGATAAAAAAAGCCCCGTAAATAGGGGCTTAATGTTTATTGTTTGGCTTCAACTTTTTTTCTTTCATATTTACAGCATCCATGAAGTTTATTGTACACTTCATCAGGCGCAGTAAACTTTTCCGTATCATGTCCTACTGAAGCTACTTTCTTTTGAATAGCTTCAATATTTGTTTTAGCAGCATCATACTTAACTAAAAGGATCTGTGTTTCAGAATCCCAACTAGCATTGGTTACACCGGCCAGCTTTGCAGCTTTTTCAATCCTGTTTTGGCACATACCGCAGTTGCCGTAAACTTTAATGCTGTCTGTTTTTTCTTGTGCGAATGTGTTAATGCTGATCATTGCAAAAAATACCAGCATTGCAGATTTGAATGTTTTCATATTTTTCATTTATAATTTTTATTTGATCTTAAATCTGAATCCCGCATAGATCAATCTTCCGCTTACCGGCCCCCATATCATCGCAGCATCAAAGTGCTGGCTGAAAGGTTGATCAGGTGAAAGGATCGCATGTTCCTGCATATAGTTGGTAAGATTTTCTCCGCCAAGATAAAGTTCCAGGTTTTTGTTTTTACCAAGTTCTTTACTCACCTGTGCATTCATTGTAACATAATCGGGTGATGTAGTTGGAAATGCAGGGTGCCCAGGGCTATTGATCGTTACCGGAACTCGTTTGTTACCGATATAATTTACTGTATAATCAAATTTCCATCCTGATATTTCATATCCAAGATTAGCGAATGCTCTATGTGCTGCAGTGAATGGCTTCTGCAATAGCACGTTGTTATATGTCTGCTTTACATCAAACCAACGATAGGCAAGTCTTACGTCAAGATTCTTTACCGGCGTTGTATTCAACTCAGCCTGTAAACTATTCGAATAAGATTTACCCTGTAGATTATAGAACTTTAAAAAATGAGGTGTTTCAAGATCAACTACTACCTGGTTTGTAAAATCATTCCGGAAAAAATCAATAGCAAAGCTTGCTTCTCTTCCAAATAATTTGAGTTTTTGATCAATAGTTATTCCTTTATTCCACGCAATTTCAGGATCCAATCCATAAGCTTTTCCAGCAGATGCATTAACAATGCTGATATTTCTAGCACTCACCATTGTACCCATATTCTCTGCAAAGATGTTAGCCGTTCTTTGCCCACGACCTGCACTTAAACGAATGGTGGTTCCCGAAACAGGTTCATAGCGAACATGCAATCTGGGAGTGGCGAACCAACCGAAGAGATTGTTATGATCAGCACGAATACCTGCGATCAGGTTGAATTTCTCATTCATCGTATAGGTGTATTCGAAGAATGCACCCGGAACAATTTCATTTCGTTTGAAGTTCTGAGTTTTATATTGTTCATTATACGTATCTGCGATAAAACTTATTCCTGCTCTGTACTTATGATCTGTGGTACCGATGATATCCTGGAATATGAGATTAGAATAAAAGTTCTTTTGTCTTGCGTTATAAGTGGTCAAGCCAAAATAACTGTCTTGTTTGTGATCAAATGCAGACAACTGCAATCCGATACTTCTAAACTTTTTACCGGGAAACAAATAGCCGATCTTTGCAAAAGCTTCATAGCGATCTGTATTAATTCCAAGTCCATAATGTTGGGTGGTAAGTTTATGATCTTCTGTAAAATCAACTTCACCGCCAACTCTTCTGTCTGTCAGGAGTTTTATTCCAAACTGGCTTTCTAGTCCTGATGTACTTTGATAATTCCAGCGGTTAACTAAACTAAATTGATTTCCTGTTGGGAGATCCCTGAAACCATCATGGTTCTGATCTGCTTTGGTATACTGAAAATTATCGTGAAGCAATAAGGCGGAAGACCAATTATCATCCAGCTGTTTAGTAAGATTGAGATTAATATCCGTTCTACCCATATTGTTTACATATCCATTCGCAAAAAGGCGTTCACTGTTCTCTGGCTTTTTCAATTCCACGTTTATTTGTCCGGCTATACTTTCAAATCCATTAACAACAGAACCGGTTCCTTTACTCAACTGCATGCTTTCAATCCAGGGGCCTGCAACACTGTTTAACCCGAGTGGTGTAGCAATACCACGAGGACCGGGAAGATTTTCAATCGTTAACTGCGTGTAGTTACCGGATAAACCGAGTAACTGAATCTGCTTCGCACCTGTAACTGCGTCGCTGTAAGAAACATCAACAGAAGGATTGGTCTCAAAACTCTCGCTGAGGTTACAACACGCAGCCTTAAGTAGCTCCTTTGAGGTAATGTTCATAGTACGAACTGCACTTTGTGTATTAACGAACGTGGATCTTCTTTGTCTTGACTTAACAGTAACATTAGCAAGTTGACCGTTAGGTGCCAGAACAATCTGTAATTCGTTATTACCGGATGTTTCAATTGTATCCTGCCTGAAGCCTGTATAACTGATGAGAAGTTTAGTTATGCCTTCAACAGGTGGAATGGAAAATGAGCCGTGTATATTCGTTACAGTACCTTTTGAAGTACCTAACCACAATATGCTAGCTCCAGAAAGAGGAAGGAAATTACCTTTCTTATCTTCTGAAAGCACTACACCGTTAACGTTTCCATCTTCTATGTGATCTTCTTCAGTTTTAGTTCCACCGCGGTATAAGCAGCATTCAGGCAAAGCTTTATACACTTCATCATTAGCTTTCTTCAATTCCGTATCATGGCCTATTTCTGCCATTTTAGAATGAATATCCTCAGCCTTTAATAATGCAGGATCGTAAGTAACGGTGAGGGTTTTGGTCTTAAGATCCCACCTAGCAGCAGATATCCCTTTTATCTTAATTGATTTTTCGATTCTTGTTTTGCACATACCACATTCACCCTCAACTTTCAAACGAATGGTGGTATCTGTTTGTGCAAATGCCGGCTGCGTGATGCAGATAATTATTATAGCCAGCAATGTTTTAAATGTATTCATGTTCATGTATTGGTATTAGGGATAAGATGTCTTCTTTACGAAGCATCCTACTAATTCCTGAATACACAATTCAATATGAAGATCTTTTTTGAAAGGGGTGGAGCGTTTGCATTTACCGGGAAGAATGCAATGCGTTCTGTAGAGAAAGATTTTAATGGCACAAACACTGCCGGAGCAATATACAAAGCCTGCAAAGAGGAGAATGCAAATTGAGCAAGCTTGTATTCTTTATCGGCCTTATTCTCGAGAACTTTTGTTTTGCAACAAGACTTAGTGTCTTCCTGTTTGGTATTACAGCATTTTTTGTGAGTTGTTGATGCAATGCTGGCATTCTTCAGCTTTCCGCAGCAGTAATGTAGTTGTACTGTGATTCCCAGAGCTGAGAACGCATACATTCCTAATACCAATATGATTGTGAGCTGCTTCACCGGTGCAAAAATAAACTAATGTTTGGTATTCATGTAAATTCAGACTTATCATTATACGACCCCTCCCGGAGTTATATCTTCCTTAACAAATGACTTTGAGATAGTAAAGGGTTATTTTGCCCTAAAAACAAACAATGGCTGAATATAAATTAGATGAAACGTTTGAGCAGGTAGATTTTAACGGAATAGTATTTCCAAAAGGAGATTATGAAGGCTGCAGTTTCATTAAATGCAACATTGCAAATGCAGATCTAAGCAATATAAACTTCACTGAATGCAGATTTATAAATTGTGATGTAAGCTCAGCCAAACTGCTCAACACAACTTTGAACGACGTGCAATTTCAAGGTTGTAAAATGCTGGGGCTACACTTCGATGGCTGTAATGAGTTTGTCTTTTCTATCAGAATGGAAGAATGCGTATTGAATCTTTCGTCTTTTTATAAGCGAAAGATGAAAAAGATGCTATTTAAAAAATGCAGTATGCACGAGGTGGATCTTACAGAAACAGATCTAAGTGCCGCTGTATTTGAAGATTGCGATCTTAAAGGAGCCATATTTGAAAATACGATCCTGGAAAAAGCAGATCTTAGAAGAGCGATCAACTACACGATTGATCCCCTCACCAATAAAATAAAGAAAGCCAGGTTCTCTGTTCCGGCCGTTACAGGCTTGTTATACAAACATGATATCGATATAAGCTAAAGCAAAAAGCATGAGCTCTCACTCATGCTTCCTGAATTATCTGCATCAATTGGGGTTGCCGTTAAAACGACACAATGCAGCGCAATCATAGGGTTTTACACCAGCATAGGTACGGATTCAGCATTCAATAGGGTAGAATCAGTTATAGGGTATGTATATTTCGTAAACAGGGTATGTATATCGTTCCGTAATTCGAGTGCAAGATGGCTCTAATTCCCCTCTCTACATATTAAATACTACTACATATAGATTAAATCTACACTTATAACAATGCTTATAAATTAAAGGCATATAAAAGAACGAATCCCAGGTATTGACTATCAACGTATGTGCAGTTCGACCTCTTCTACCTTAAAACTATCCTGTAACACTTAGACGGGCTGGTGTTGCTGTTAGGAAGCTTAGTGTACTGCTTCGAAAGGTTAGAGAACTGCAAGAAAGGAGAGCGATGGTCTTCGAAAGGTTAGTGTAAATCTGCGTAGGGCTAGGTACTGCTTAGAAACGTTAGTCTACTGCTTTGAAAGTTAAGTGTCCCTTTTCACTGGCTTAGTGTTGGTCTTAGACAGGTAAGTCCTGCTCTTAGATGGCTTTGTGCGTCTTCGATTTCATGTTTTGCTTCGCTGAAGCACCCATCTGATCAGATTTCTGCCGTCCGGACCTTGGCTATTTAGCCTCAAAAACCGGTTTTGTCCCGCCAAAGAGCATGTTCGTGTAACGTTTTTCGATAAGCTTTTGAGGCCAAATACGTTTGCACTGTCATTAACAAATCACATCACACTAAAAAATAACTGTTATGAAATTGTTCTTACTCTTGTTGGCAAACCTGGTAGTGTTCTGGGCAACCGCACAGGTGAGCGGGTCAATCAAGGATGCAGAAGGTAAACCCGTGAGCGGCGTAACCATCAGCCTGTTAAATGATTCTGCAGTAGTAAAACTATCTGCCACAAAAGAAAACGGGACTTATTCATTTTCCGGCATCAAATCCGGAACATATAAGTTGAGTGCATCGCACGTTGGATTTACACCATTTATGTCTGCCCCTTTCACTGTAGATGGATCAGATGTTTCAGTTCCTGAGATCAAACTTGTAAAAGCCGTATCTAATGTACAGGGTGTAACTGTTACTGCACGTAAACCTATCATTGAAATGAAGGCCGATAAAACGATCTTAAATGTTGAAGGTACTATCAATGCAATTGGCAGCGATGCATTGGAGTTACTTCGTAAAAGCCCGGGTGTACAGGTAGATAAAGACGATAACCTCAGCATCAGTGGTAAAAACGGCGTACAGGTATATATAGATGGAAAACCAACGCCATTAGCAGGAGCTGATCTTGCCAACTACTTAAAGACAATGCAGAGTTCACAGATAGAAGCGATAGAGATCATTACCAATCCTTCTGCTAAATATGAAGCTGCAGGTAATGCGGGTATCATCAATATCAAATTGAAGAAGAACAAAAACTTTGGTACTAACGGAAGTGTGAATGCAGGATGGAATGTAGGTACTTACGCGAAGTATAACGCAGGTGTTTCTTTGAATCATCGCGATAAGAATGTGAACATATATGGTAATTACAATCAGAACAGGAGTAAGAATGAAAGTGGAATGAATATACACCGTACTTTACTTGATACGATTTTCAACCAGAAGGGGAATATAGTTTTCAACAATGTCGCTCATAATTTTAAAGGAGGTCTCGATATTACGTTGAACAAGCGTTCATCTATCGGTGCAACTGTCAACGGCAATTTTGCTCAGCCAAGAGTATCTAACTATAGCAGAACCCCGATCACTTATAAGCCTACTAATACTGTGAACAGGATATTAGTGGCTGATAATAGAAATGCATCTGAGAGAGAGAACCTTAACCTTAACCTGAATTATAACATCACTGGCAGTAAGGGGAGTAATCTCACGTTGAATGTGGATCATGGTTATTATAAGATAGATAACGATCAATACCAGCCGAATATATACTATGATGCTACAGAACAAAATAAATTGAGCTCAGTAGCTTACCAGATGATAACACCAACCAGGATCAACATCTCGTCTTTCAAATATGATTATGAAAGAGACCTGTGGAAAGGGAAGATCAGCTGGGGTGGGAAATCTGCTTACATCAAAACTGATAACGATTTCCAACGTTATGATCTATTGACAACCGGAAAGCAATTGGATAAGGACAGGAGCAATCGGTTTAAATATAAGGAGCAGATCCATGCCAACTATCTCAACTATAACAGGGCGTTCAAAGGTGGAATGTTCCAAGTGGGTGTGAGAGTTGAAAATACGACAACAGAGGGTACATCTACAGGATTAAAGAATACTGGTGGAGTATACACACCTTCAGCTTCATCATTCAAGAGGGAGTACACAGATGTGTTCCCTAGCGCAGCGATCACTTTGAACAAAAATCCAATGAAGCAATGGAGCTTCACTTATAGCAGGAGAATAGACAGGCCAGCTTACCAGGATCTGAATCCATTCGAATTCAAATTAGATGAGTACACTTTCCAGAAAGGTAACACTGAGCTTCGCCCGCAGTATACCAATAGCTTTGGAATCACACATACCTATAAGTATAAACTTAACGTAACAGCTAACTATAGCCATGTGAAAGATATCTTCACACAATTGATCGATACAACAGAAAGGTCTAAATCATTTGTAACGAGAAAGAACCTGGCAACACAGGATGTGATCAGCCTTAATATTAGCTACCCTGTTATGTATAAATCATTCACTTCTTTCATCAACCTGAACACCAACTACTCGATGTACAATGCGAATTTTGGAGCAGGACGTACAGTTGATGTGAATGCATTTGCTTTAGGCATATTTGCTCAGAACAGCTATAAGTTCGGTAAGACGAAAGCATGGACAGCAGAAATGACTACAATGTTCTCTGCACCTACTGTAATGATGGGAACGTTTAAAACGAAAGCAATGGGTGGTGTAGACCTGGGCATGCAAAAGCAGGTAATGAAAGGAAAGGGTACAATCAAGGCATCAGTGAGTGATGTTTTCAAAACAATGCGTTTTAAAGCAACTACTGACTTTGCCGGCCAAAAAACAAATATTGTTTCTAATTGGGAAAGCCGTCAGCTAAAGCTAAGCTTCAACTGGAGATTTGGTAACAACCAGGTGAAAGCTGCAAAGCAAAAGGCGAGTGGTGCAGAAGATGAGAATAAAAGGGCGCAAGGCGGTGGCGGAATGGGAATAGGACAATAACATACCTACAATTAGTTCCCGGTGTTGTATATTCAGCACCGGGATATTTTATTAATACATTTGGTATCTATGAATCTTGTGAAAACTAAAAGACGATTTGCATTCTGGAAAGTGTTTTGGGTAGTGCTGGCTTTGTATATCGTGCTTTCTTTTATCGGCATTGTGATGTATTGGATGTCTCCTGCCAGTGAGAAGATCAGTATCCATAAATATATGCAAGGCTATTGGTGGGTGGAGCAGTGTGTAGCGTTTCTGTTCATAGTGGGTTATTATTATTTCACGTTAAATACTTTCTATAGTTTATTTAAGAACCGTTCAAATGCTATTGAGTTTGTAAAAGCCTGTTCGGTTATAGTGCTGGTATTAGTGGCTTATTATATTTTTTCATACAAAGTCTTTCCCGAAGTAGGGGAAATGAATAAAAAGTTGACGATACTGGCCGCCATCTTCGCATACTCACTTGCAACTGTCTTTTATTTAGGAGTATCATTACTCATTTCATATTTCACTTACCTGCGTGATGAGAAAAAGCATCAGAAAGTTTTGGAAGAACAAAAGATGCAATTGGAAGTGGAAAAATCTGCAGCCAATTTCAACTTTTTAAAAGCCCAGATCAATCCTCATTTCCTGCATAATACTTTGAACTTCCTGTATGCAAAATCACTTCCATATTCAGAAGAGTTATCCGAGGGTATTCTTACTTTAAGCGATATCATGCGATATGCACTAAGTGAGGGTAATGCAAAGGATGGAAAAGCCTTTTTGAAAGATGAGATCGAGCATGTGCGGAATGTGATAAAGATCAACCAGCTTAGATTCAGCAATAAGTTGAATGTGCAATTTGATGTTGAAGGTGTAGTGAACGGAAGAACTATCATCCCTTTTGTGTTGATCACATTGGTTGAGAATTCCTTTAAACACGGTGATCTCAAGAATACAGAATACCCGATCGAGATAAAAGTGAAAGTTGCAGGCAACCGTTTCTATTTCTTTTGCAGGAACAGGAAAAAAGGCGGACCTAAAGAATTGTCAACCGGTATCGGCTTAGATAATATCAGGAAACGATTAGAGCTGGCTTATGGAAAAGATTTTGAGTTCAATGTGAAGGATGAAGCTGAATTTTATACAACTGAACTAATCATTATTACTCCATGATGAATTGCATTATAGTAGACGATGAGCAACACGCGATTGATATCCTCGCTCATTATGTGAAGCAAGTGCCATATTTAAACTTGCTGGGCACTTCTACTAATCCAATTGAAGCTTTGCAACTGGTAACTACAAATAAGGTTGACCTTGTATTCCTTGACATTCATATGCCTGAACTTTCAGGTATAGATTTTATCAAAGCGATCAATGGTAAAGCTAAAGTGATCCTTACAACTGCATACAGCGAATTTGCATTGGAGAGTTATGAATTAGATGTGATAGATTATTTACTAAAGCCTATTCGCCTTCCAAGATTTTTACAAGCTGTGCAAAAAGCAGTAGCACAAACCGAATCGCCTGCTCCAACAAATCAACCTGTAGAATCAGATGATGATTACATCTTTGTTAAGACGGAAGCTAAGGGAAAGTTCCTCAAGATCAACCTGGCAGATATCGATTATATAGAAGGGATGAAGAACTACGTTGCTATCTACCAGGGAGGCCAGAAAACTTTGGTTTATACCAGTATGAAAGAGTTGGAAGACCGTTTACCAAAGAGCCTGTTTGTCCGGATACATAAGTCTTTTATTATTCCTTTTCAAAAGATCACAGGCATAGAAGGTAACAGGGTACACATAAAAGGTATAAGTGCAGAGATCTTAATAGGAGAGAGTTACAAAGCTGAAGTGATGGAACTGGTGAAGAATAAAATGATACAGTGATCAGGCCGACTTTGTAATCATATTTTTTTTCTGGTGCTCTAAGATGTTTAAGTCTAGAGTTTTTTTAAATTTCCTCTGTAATTCAAACAGGAACACATTCAGTATTACCAGTTCAAATCCATAAAAGATATCTTCTACAGGAATAGTTACTATACGGATTCCCAGGTTCTCATTATCATTATACATAACTACAGGAGCTTCCAAGCCGGTGCCTGTCAATAGTCCATTCACAATAAAGAACGGTATCAATAAAACTGCATACACTGTGAGTAACTGGCTGAACCAGTTCACCTTTACCACAAACTTCATCAAGAGGCAAAGTACAGCAGTACTGATAAAGGTGTAGCTGGTGTATAGCCTGTCGTAATACCATATTCCTACCACCAGTAAAACTGATGAGAGCACAACGCAGCTTATGGTCTCTAACCGATCATTCCATTTTAAGTTGTAAAACTTATTTAATGAATAATAAGTAAACACACAAGAGAAGGGAATACAGGTAAAAAACAATATCTCTTCGATAGGTAAGCCAACTACGCGCCATCCTACGGTATAATTTTCATTGAAGCTCCACACACCTAAGCTGGTGAAATACGCATCCCAACATATAAATACTAAGGCAACTGCAGCATTGGCAATAAAGAATTGCACCCACCATTTATTAAATTTTATTTTGGGATGAAAAGAAAAGATCAGTGGAATGATCACTGTAAAGAAATCAATTAGCAGGTAGGTGTACTTCATTTTATTTCTTCTGCTCTTTAAAGTATTTCAATGGTACCCACAGCATGCCAAAGCATTCTCCCTGTTCTTTACTTAAATGTTTGTGATGCATTTTATGAGCACGCCTGATCGCTCTCAGATAAGCATTATTACTGTTTCGGAAAAGTTTAAAACGTTGATGAATGAAGATGTCGTGAACAAGAAAGTAAGCCATGCCATACAAAGTAATTCCTGCGCCGATCCAAAATAGAAAGTTGTAATCGGCCTGCAACCCAAAAAATAAACACACGATACCAGGTATAGCGAATATTAGAAAGAAAAAATCATTGTGTTCTAAAAAATGCGATGATTCTTTCTTATGATGGTCTTTGTGTAATATCCATAACAAACCATGCATGATATATTTATGGGTGAACCAGGCCACCGCTTCCATACCAACAAATGCAGTTAATAACCAGGCTGCATTGATCATAATTGTTTGCATAGAATATTTAGTTTAGAGAACAGCCCGGATCATATCAGCTAATTCTTTATCTGCTATGTTTTTGAGGTTGTTCGTTAAAAATCTTTTATCTGAATCAATATCTTTTTTGTATCCAAGAAATGAAGGCGTATTCATCTGTACGGCTAATCTTAAATACCGAAGTTCCGCATTACCTGTATCTTTTGCTATGGCACTCTCTAATATGGTCCTTCCTTTCTTAAAAAATGACAGTTTATTGATAGGATTGAAAGCATACTTTGCCATTATCATCGTAGCGCAGCCCTTATATCCATACAACAAGGGTTGCGATGTACTGCTCGTTTCAAGAAGTTTAAGCAGATCTTTACAATACATCTCCTTTTGTGGCGCTTTCTTATACATTTCTCTAACCTTTGCAAGGTGTGGATCCGTTCCTCCAACGGCAGTAATGAATAATATGAGCAGCACTAATATCTTCATATAACTCTCATCTTATAGTCTACAAGGCTATTTAGCATCAATCCAAATTTTCTGCCATTGCTTATCCTGATACGATTGTTCATCACCTCGTTTGAGTGAAGTTTCCTGATCTTCCTGAATAATGACTTGTAGTAAACAAAAGCAAGGTAAACACCTTTTTTGGATGATGGCGGCAGTTGTTTTATTCCTTCTAAGGCATAGCTTAAGTTTTCTTCTATGTCATGTTCAATTTCTCTTTTGGCTGCACAATTAAATTGCTCCCAGCTTACTCCCGGAAAATAAACCCTTCCTAAAATATGATAGTCGTGTTTCATATCTCGCAGGAAATTTATTTTCTGGAAAGCAGCACCTAATTTCATGGCAGAGGGTTTTAGTTGATCGTACATCTGCATATCTCCATTGGTAAAAACATGCAGGCACATTAATCCAACGACTTCTGCAGAACCTAAAATGTACTCTTCATACCTGGAGGTATTATACTTAACCTTTTCTAGATCCATTTCCATGCTTTTTAGAAACGTGTCGATCAATGCAGGATCAATATTATATTGATGAACTGCTTCCTGGAAAGCGTTGAGAATTGGATTGCAAGATATCCTGTGTTCAATAGCTTCAAATGTATCCCGGCGCATATTCTGCATCAGTTGGGCTTTATCGTAACCATGAAAGCTATCCACTATCTCATCGGCTAATCGTACAAAACCATAAATCGCATACACAGCTTTTCTTAGTGAAGGGCTTAAAAAATAAATTCCCCACGAAAAGCTGGTACTGTAAGTCTTCGTAGTGAGCTTACATACTTTAGCTGATACCTCGTCAAATAATAGCTTCATGTACTGTGCTTTTAATATAATGGTGCATTTGTTTGGCGGCAATATTTCCGGAGATGAGCGCGGGTGGAACACCTGGGCCCGGTACGGTCAACTGCCCCGCATACACTATGTTCTTTATTTTTTTATTGATGATCTTAGGCTTCAGAATAGCAGTTTGCCTGAGCGTATTCGCAAGACCATATGCGTTTCCATTATAGGCATTGTAATCATTGATAAAATCAGAAACGCAATAACTCTTTTTGAAATCAATATGTGCTGCAAGGTCTTCTTCACCGGTAAGTTTCTCAAGCCTCGCTAACATTATACGGAAATACTTTTCCCGCGTTGCTTCGTTGTCATCCAGGCCAGGCGCAATAGGCATGAGAAAGAATAGGTTTTCGTGGCCTATAGGTGCTACAGTTGCATCAGTTTGAGAAGGGCAACATATATAGAACAACGGCTTAGAAGGCCATTGTGGATGTTTGTATATTTCCTTGGAATGTTCAAATAAACTTTCTTCAAAAAATAAAGTGTGGTGGTTGATCTTTATCCGTTTGTTCAACCCTACGTAATAGATAAGGCAGGAAGGAGCGAAGGTCTTTTTCTGCCAATATTCTTCTGTGTAATTTCTTTGTTCAGAGGAAAGCAGCTTCGATTCGATATGATGATAATCTGCAGCAGCAACAATGCCGTCGAACAGATATTCTTCTTCATCAACAACCAATCCTTGTGCTTTGTTGTTTTTAACGACGATCTTAGATACAGTAGTCCCATAATTAAATTTTACTCCCTGTTGTTCAGCGATCTTTACCATTGAGCTGATCACCTTACCAAAGCCACCTTTAGGATACCATGTTCCAAGTTTTAAACCGGCATAGTTCATCAGGCTATACAAGGCTGGTGTTTCTGAGGGCATAGCCCCCAGAAATAACACGGGAAACTCCATTAATGCTGTTAGCTTAGGGTTACTGAAATACTTATTTATGTGGTTTGTAAATGATGTGAATACCTGTAAACGGAAAATGTTTGATAGAACACCTCTGTTAACGAATTCCCGCATTGAAAGGCATGGCTTGTACACAAGATCACGGATACCTACTTCATATTTCACTTTAGCTTCCTGCATAAAGTGGTCAAGCTGTAAAGCACTTCCCGGCTCAATGGATTCGAACAAATTCCGTAATGATGCATAATCTGCAGGAATACTGATACGTTCATTGTTATCGTAAACCACAGTAAACGCAGGATCTAAAAGCTGAAGATCATACAGATCTTTTGTGCAATAACCGAAATCACTAAAGAACTTTTCAAACACGTCTGGCATCCAGTACCAACTGGGGCCCATATCAAATAGGTAACCTTTTTCTGTAAAGGTTCTTGCTCTGCCCCCTGGCGAATCATTTTTCTCAAAGACTTCCACATCATGGCCCTGCTTTGCTAAATAGCAAGCTGCACTCAATCCCGAAAAACCGCTTCCGATAACACCTATTTTAGCCATGTTTAAAAACTATTTTACCAAAATTAAACATCCATATTCTGCTCAAGTTCTTCTATTGAACTGATGATCTGAATGTTGCCGGGAACCTTCAGATCAGCGACAACTGATTGGTTAGCTGCAATAAAGATTTTTTTTTGGGGGAATGTATATTTTAGTGAACCCAGGTATTCCTGTTGTTGCTGTTTGGTGTAATTATTTACGAAAAAGGTTATAAGGTGAGTGGCACGCGTTTCTTTTACTGCGTCTGCAAGAGATCGTTGGGGGACATTACTCCCTAAATAGATAACCTTATGGCCTGCGGACCTTATAAGATATGAGGCGAAGAGCAAACCGATTTCGTGGAACTCATCTTCTGGAAGAAAGCACACCCAGGTTTGTTTTGTATTTGAAGATGCAGATAAAGCATCGATAGCGGTGAATATTTTCTGCCTGAACAGGTTCGAGATAAAATGTTCTTTCGCAGGGGGAATTGTATTGGCAGACCAGAGTATTCCTATTCGCTGTAATACAGGATATATGATTTGCTTATAAGTGCCTGTAATTGTAAAGCGTAACAGGCAATGAGAAAATACCTTCTCAAATGATACTTCATCAAAACTAAGTGCTGCTGAAACAAGTTGCGTGATATAGTAATCATATGCTTCAGATGTTTGTTTATCCGATTCAGATCGCATAAGCTTAAACAGATGCTCATCTTTCATTACACATAGATCAGAAATCCTGTAACCGGCAGTTGAAAGTGTGACGATATTTAATAACCTTCGTAATTGCTGATCATCGTAATACCTGGTATTGCCTTCTGACCGATATGGTGTTAACGCATTATAGCGTTGCTCCCAAATGCGGATGGTATGGGCCTTAACCCCCGAGAATTGAGCAAGCTGCGAAATGCTGAAATTATTCATGTTTAAAAAACAAATGTATATATTTAAACAATCAATTCACTTCATTCTAAAGATTAAATTTTATTTTTATTCATGTACAGTCTTCCGGATATATCAAGCCCGATCAACTTTCTTATAACTTCTGCAATAATATTCATGGTTGTGGTGGGGAGGTATTTCCTGGTAGCAGGGCTGTTTTATGTGGCTTTTTATATATGGCAACCTCGAAAATGGCAATCAAGAAAGATCAGCGCAAGGGAACATAGCAGTAAACAATTGCAAACAGAGATAGGATGGAGTATGATCACAGCTTTTATATTCGCTCTCACAGGTGCGTTGGCTGTTCTATTGTGGCAGATGGGTTGGTTGAAAGTATATATTAATGTTACAGACTATTCAATATGGTGGATGCCTGCGAGTTTTTTTATTGCTATGATACTTCACGAAACTTATTATTATTGGCTGCACCGGTGGATGCACATGCCAAAGGTTTTCAGGTTACTGCACAAAGTGCATCATGATAGCAACATCACTTCGCCCTGGACGGCGTTTTCTTTTCACCCGTTTGAAGGTGTGCTCCAGGCAATTTTTTTACCTGCATTACTATTGATCCTTCCTATGCATTTGTATGTATTGATCCTACAACTTACTTTAATGACTTTCAGCAGTGTGATCAATCACCTCGATATTGAGATCTATCCTAAAAAATTCAATCGCCATTTTATTGGACGTTGGCTGATCGGCGCCACACATCATTCACTTCATCACAAACAGTTCAGGTATAACTATGGATTGTATTTCACTTTCTGGGATAAGTGGAAACGTACAGAGAGTCCTCTTTATAACGACACATTCGAGTCAAAAACGAATGCAGAATAAGATCATTGATCGGGGCTATTGCTAACTCTGCCTCAGTTCTGTTATAAATTCTTTGATCGATCTCATCTGTTCCGGTGATAATTTTTTTAGTTCTTCGGATAGATTTAACTCAACTGCCCGCAGCTTTTGCAATGGATGATCTTCTGATACGGCAATATCATCTTCCGGCACCCATTTAAACAGGTCGTCAATCGTACAATGCAGAGCCAGGCAAAGTTTTTCCAGGTGTTTTGTATGGATCTTATCAATTAGGCCATTTACCAACCGGCTGGCAGTGTGATGCGCAATACCATGCTTCATCAGATAAGCGGTGTGGCGCTCTATTCCTTTATTGAACATGAGTTGCTGAAGGTTGAGTTTGAGCATATAGGGTTATTTTGTTTGAAAGATTGCGATGTGTGCAATAACTATTTTAAAGAACGTACTAAACTGCAGAATGTGTATATAGAAGCTGCTAAAGCAAGCATTAAATATTCAGCGTTGAGCATGTAAATAATTAATGTGAGCACCATATCAATTAAAGGGTGTTTATTTTATGTCAATGCGGGAATTAAAACTGCTAAAGGGTAAATAAAAAGCTTCGAAGCGTGCACAAAACATAGGGAAGTGTGCATAACCTGAACCAATGCAGGCACAGAGAAACGCAAGTAGGGTATAAGAAGGGGCAAAAATAAACGGGATTTAGTAACCTTGCAGATGAACAAGATCGTACTGATTACCGGGGCTACATCCGGTTTTGGAAAAGCTACCGCTGAAAAATTTGCATCTCACAAATGGAATTGTATTGTAACAGGTAGAAGATCGGAACGCCTGCATGAGCTGGCAGAGGAGTTAAGAAGCAAGTATGATGTGAGGGTATTATCACTTGTATTCGATGTTCGTGATAAAGCGGAGGTGTTCACGCAACTGGGTAACCTTCCTGCTGAATGGAAAGATGTTGATATACTTGTAAACAATGCGGGTCTTGCGCTGGGCCGTGATAGTTTTGAAAATGCGAGCATTGAAGATTGGGATACGATGTTCGATACGAACGTAAAAGGACTGTACTACGTTACAAAAGCAGTTTTACCCAATATGATTGAAAGGAAGCAGGGACATATCATCAATCTTGGATCAACTGCTGCGAAGGAAGTGTACAAAGATGGAAATGGATACTGTGCCAGCAAGCATGCGGTGGATGCTTTTAGTAAAGCGATGCGAACTGATCTGCTGCCATACAGTATAAAAGTTACCAATGTTAATCCTGGTGCTGCTGAAACAGAATTTTCTATAGTGCGTTTTAAAGGTGATGAAGCAAAAGCGAAAGCTGCATACAATGGATATACACCACTATATGCTGAAGATGTGGCAGATACTATTTATTACTGTGCTACTTTGCCTGCTCATGTATGTATCAATGATCTTGTAATGACCTGCACTGCACAGGCAAATAATTTTTATTTCCATAAAGAAGTATAAAACATCACATTGTTAAACTAAAATTCCAAACTCAAAAGAGTTTGGAATTTTTTTATTGAAGAAAGTAGATCATCTTATCAACACAATCGTCCCTTTCCTCGTTACTTTATTACCTGAATAATCTATGGCTTGTGCAGAATATACAAATGTGCCTGAAGGTTGATCGATACCGCTGAGTTTTCCATTCCATCCCTGGCCGATCACACTGGTCTGATATACCAGTTGTCCCCAACGGTTGTAAATGCGGAAGTAATCAAGCTGCTGCATACCGACCAATATCGGTTTTAAGTTATCATTCTTACCATCATTGTTAGGAGTAAAACCTGAAGGAACGAATATCTCAGGGCCCGTTTTGAAGACTTTCACTTTAATATCATCTGTATCAAAACAACCGTTCGCATCGCTGGCTCTTACAACATATGTAACGCTGTCATAGCTTGCATTCAACGTCACGATTGGATTAGGAATGGTAGAACTGCTCATTCCAAATGTCGGAGACCATAAATAGTTTGTCGCACCAGTTGCATTCAATTGTAATGGTTGATTAGCTACTACGATGGTATCATTTCCTGCGAAAGCATGTATTTCAGGAATCACGGTAACTGTAACAGTATCGGATTTTGGTAAAGGACAAATTCCCTGGCTGTATGCAGTGAAAATATAATTAGTAGTTGCTGTGGGTGCTGCCTGCGGGGTTAGTGAAGTAGAATTGATGAGTGTGCTCACCGGCGACCAGGTGAATGATGTACCCGTATAGTTGGCGTTGAGTGTGACACGGTCACCGAAACAGATCGTTTCATCATCTCCTGCATTTGCAATTGGATATGGAGCAGTACGGATAAGAATTGAATCTCTTGCCTGGCATTTACCCAAATTTGCTGTGACATAATATCGAATACTATCGAGTAAAGGAGAAGCCTTAGGATACTTCACCGTAGTACTGCTTAAACCCGTTGCCGGCGTCCATATATAACTCAATGCATGACTGGTGGTGTTGAGGATAATACTATCCGTTCGGCAGATACCCGTATCCTGGCCAAGTTCTACTGCAATGAAATCAAGTACGTTGACGGTGATCGTATCCTGTTTGATACATCCATTCTCATTTAATGTAACGATGTATTGCGTTGTATCTTTTGGATATACCAAAGGCGTAGCGGTGTTAGGATTAATGATATTGTAATTCGGCGTCCAGGTGAAGATGCCGTTGCCCTGGCCAATCAGTTGTAAAGTATCGATGCTGCAAATGAGCGTATCCCTGAATGGCAGATTGAGTATTGGATTATCTCTGACAGTTACAGGCTTTATTAAAGTATCGATACAACCTTTGCTATTAGTAACGATTAGTTGAACGTTCATTATGCCAGAGCTGGGATATTGATATGATGGATTCTTTACGAGGCTTGTGTCAGCATTCGTAGTAAGATCACCGAAGTTCCATTTCCACGTATCTACAATACCATAAGCGGTAACGGTTGCATCTGTGAATTGGAAAGGGCTTTGAAAGCATGCACCTGAAACGTTGAAGTTGGGGGTGAAGCCGGGGTAAACAGACATGACCGTGGTTGCTGAATCCTGGCATGCGCCTGTAGTAACGGTCAGTTTTATCGTAAATCTTCCTGTATCGGAGAACGTGTGTGTTGGGGCAGGCTGTGTTGAAGTATTGTTTGCGCCGCTACCCGGATCGCCGAAATTCCATAAGTAACCTGTTATTCCTGAAGAACTGGATTCGTTTTGAAAATTCCACGAAAAACCATCACAGGTAATATATGAAGGAGCTAATTCTGCAGCGGTAGATGTACAATCTCCAACCTTGATGATAAAATCTTTTCTATGCTCATTTATTTTCACGCCGTTTCTCCACTCTTCAACTGTAACGCAAATCACATAACGATTCGGTGCCGCAGGTGCAATACCACTGATGATACCCGTTTGTGAATTGATCGTTACTCCGGGGCCTAAAGGTTGTGTTCCGCTATAAGGATTCAGATATGTTAAGATGGGTAAAGATAGAGTAGGAGGTGGTGGTGGATTTGGATTGGCATTGGTTCCGGTAGTGCCGTCATAAGCAGGTGAAAAATAATACACCAATGAATCGCCATTTGCATCAGTAGCGCTAAAGTCTAATGTAAACGAAGTGTTTTTACAAATCGTGGAAGTATCTCTTGTTACAAATTGTGGGCTGCTATTCTGCCCCGTTGGAAGTGAAGTCGTTCCTGGTATCTTGGTTACAAAGGTAGCTCCAACAAAAGTGCCGGTAACATTTTCCAATGTGGTTCTTGTATAACGTATCCATGATAAAGTGTATCCATCCGCGCTATTTGGCAGATCAATCGTTCCGGTAAAAGTTCCGATCTGATAACACAGGCTCACGAAGGGATTTAAGCAGGGATTTGCACCATTCGTATTTTGAATAGTTGCAATAGGACCTGACAAGGGCAGTGAAAGTGTGGTAAAAAGATTTAAACCAGCGCTATGATAAATTCCGATGTTAACTGTTTCAGCGCTTAACGCCTGACCCACAGATTCACATTCTCTGAAAAGCCTCATTGTAATAGTATACTTGCTGGTATTAGGGGCAACGCCTGGTCCCTGGTAAGTATATGTTAACTCACCCGCGGCGATGTGCGTGGCATAAGAAGATAAGGTGATGCAGATCAATGTAGCAATCAGTACAATTCTTTTCATGTAATCTATCCTTTCAGCAGGGTATTGAATAAGGCGTGAATGTACTAAGTTCCCTAATCCATTCACAATCATTTAACGGCTTTACAACACTTGATTAAGAGTGAGATAAAGTACAATTCGCTGCCTTGTGTAAGCAGAAAGATAAATGAATTACTTATCTGTGACTTCTACAATGAGGAATTTCAGGTAGTTAGTGTTTTCCATGCCCCAAACGATCGGGTGATCACTGCTTTGTGTATTAAAGATTACCTGCCTGAGTTTTTTGCGGGCATCTTTGGCTGCCATCTCTATGATCTCTAAAAATAATTCAGGTTGTACCAGGTTAGTACAGCTGCTGGTGACAAGAAAGCCACCGTTCTTTAATAACCTCATTCCCCGCAGGTTGATCTCTTTGTACCCTGTGATCGCTTTTTGAATATTCTCCCTGCTTTTTGTAAATGCCGGAGGGTCAAGCATCACCACATCATATTTCCTTCCTTCCTTCACCCAAAGCTTTAAAACATCAAAGGCATTCATTGCTTCAAACTTCACAACGTTTTCAAGGCTATTCAATGCAGCGTTGCGATTAGCCTGCGCTACTGCATTCTCCGAGATATCCAAACCAAGCACAGACTTAGCTCCATAGTGTGCAGCATGAATCTCGAATGTGCCGGTATAGGTGAATGCACCCAATACATCCGCACCTTTCACTATATGCTGAATAGCCCTGCGATTGTCTTGTTGATCGAGAAAATAACCTGTCTTTTGGCCGTTCTCAATATCCACATGAAACTTCAAACCATTTTCATTGATGATAATATTCGTGTCGAAAGGTTCTGATAAAAAAGCCTTTTGTTGCGGCAAGCCTTCCAGTTCTCTTACAGGCACATCGTTTCTTTCATAGATGCCTTTAGGATTGAATATCTGCTGTAGTGCTTTTACAATGGCAGGCTTCCAGATATCTATCCCGTAGGCTAGTGTTTGTATAACAAAGTAGTCGTTGAACTTATCGATGATGAGCGCAGGCATTTGATCTGCTTCACCAAAGATCAGCCTGCAATTTTCTATATAGCCGAGTTTTTGACGGTACTGCCAGGCCTGTAATATCCTGTTGTAAAAGAATTGTTCTTTGATATCTTCTTTACTTCTCGTAAGTAAACGAACGATGATCTGTGATTTCGGATTGATGTAACCTCTGCCGCAAAATTTTTCATCTGCATAAAACACATCCACGATCTCCCCGGCGGTTATCTCGCCATCTATCTTATTTACTTCGTTGGCAAATATCCAGGGATGTCCGTTTGCTATTCTGGGTGCAATTTTTTTCTTTAGATACACTTTCGTCATGGTGCAAAGATAATTGTGCGTATTAGTTGAACTGAACAGGGATCTTGCCGAGAAAAGCAAACACAGCAATAATGATGAGTACTACAGCAGTGAACGTTAGTATAGTGGGTGTAACCTTTGTCCATTTGCTGTTGATATAATATTTATTCGGCTCTGCGGGATCGTACACCAATGTAACCTGTTGACCTTTCTTAAAAATGCCGCCTGGATAACTCGTATTGGATCGTGCGGTTATCCATTCGTTTTGTAGCGTTAAAAATCTTACTACAGGATATAATCTTCTTCCATCATCTTCAAAGTCAAATATCACACCATCTGCAGGTAAACCATTTTGAAATGCTTTGCTTAAACGGTTACCTACAATTCTTGCGAGTATCAATGTGCCTATACCACCTAGTAAAAGAATAAATCCTGTTATCATTTAAATATTACTTGAACAGTATCTGTTGTTTCCTGCTGCAATAGTAATTGTTTTCCCTGCATCATTTTATCAAGAAGTTCTTTATTAAAATGACGGATAGTAAGCAGGCTCAATCCTTTTTCTACATCCACATCAAATATTTCTGCGGCATAAGAAGCTAGCTGGTTGATCTTGTCACTCCTGTCATCTAAACATAACTGTACGCTGATCGCTCCTGTCTGAATAAGATTGGGCTTGAACTTTAGCTGGGCGAATATCTCGTACAATCGGCTCATTGGCTTTTCACCCACGAAAGAAAAATCCTGGCTGTGCAGATGCATCAACACCTGGTTTTGTTTGATGACCACGATAGGGGGCAGGTTCTTTATTTTTTTATTAGCGATAGTTGTACCCGGTAAAGAAGGATCTACAAAACATTTTACATGCAATGGAATGTTCTTATTCTGCAACGGCTTGATCGTTTTTGGATGTATTACCTGGGCACCATAGTATGCCATTTCGATCACTTCATTAAAGCTGAGTTCACTAATAAATGTAGCTTCAGGAAACTCTTTGGGATCGGCGCTCATTACACCTTCTACATCTTTCCAGATAGTTAAACTTTCTGCATTTAATAAGTTGGCAAAAATTGCCGCGGTGTAATCACTTCCTTCCCGGCCCAGGGTGGTGCTTTCATTCTCGTCCGTAGAGCCGATAAATCCCTGAGTAAGATAAATATTGGATGACGGGTTGCTGTCAGATATTAGATGCTGAATGCGCTCCGAGGTATAATTCCAATCAACAGTAGCATCTCTGAAATTATCGTCTGTACGAATGATATCTCTTACATCCAACCATTGATTGGTCACATTAACTTCATTAAGGTAATGACTAACGATCGCTGTACTTAGTAATTCACCCACACATACCACCTGGTCGTAGTAATAATCAAATTCTCTTTGTGGCTTATCATGTAATAACCATTCTACTTCCGTGAAAAAATCATTCAGTTGCGTGTAGCATTGGTTATAGTTTTTTACAAGAAGATATTTTGCTGTTGTGAGATGCTGATCTCTTATGGTATGAAATAGGGATATCGCCTGTTCTTTATTGCCTGCATAAAAAGCTTCGGCCACTTTTTCCAAAGCATTCGTGGTTTTACCCATGGCTGAGATGATCACTACCAGATGCTCATTGCTGTAATTCTGAAGAATAGAAGCTACATTTTTGATCCTGTCTACACTGTTTACGCTGGCCCCGCCGAATTTGAAAACTTTCATATTGATGAATGGTCAATGGTGATTGGTGAATGCGGTTGCAAAAGTCGGGCAAAAATGTTGATACAAGGGCGTAAAGAAATAAAGTCGCAAAGGCGTTGAATGGGAATTGGTGCTATGGTTGCAAAAGTACAAGAGTGCGACGCAACAGGAGTTGAATAGCGAGATGAAGCTGGCTACATCAAAAATTCATTTCTATATTCGCAGTGTATTAAACTAAATCTTGCTATATGGTTAACAGGAAGGTGCTGACTTTAGATGAATTTACTATCCAACAATTGAGGGATTTTCCACAAGCTACTGGTGAGTTGAGTAGTTTGCTCAGGGATATTGGCCTTGCTGCGAAACGGGTGAATGTAGAGGTGAATAAGGCCGGTTTGGTTGATATTTTAGGCGATGCAGGCACTATGAATGTACAGGGGGAAGAGGTGAAGAAACTGGATGTGTTTGCCAATAACCAATTCATGGGTGTACTCCAGCATGGTATTAGTTGTGCAGGAATTGGAAGTGAAGAACTGGATGATATCGTGGTGTTTGATGATCCTGTAAGTAATAACAGTAAGTACGTATGTTTATTTGATCCGTTGGATGGAAGCGGCAATATTGATGTGAATGTTTCTATAGGAACGATCTTCAGTATTTACCGTCGTGTAAGTGAATTAGGTAAGCCTTGTACTAAAGAAGATTTTCTACAACCTGGCATTAAACAGGTGGCTGCCGGTTACGTTATATATGGTTCGTCAACAATGCTTGTATATGCAACAAGGAGAGGAGTGAATGGTTTTACATTGGATCAATCCATTGGTGAATTTTGTTTGAGCAATGCAGATATGAAATGCCCTGAGAAAGGAAAGATATATTCTGTTAATCATGGTAACTTCTTCCAGTATGATAAGCCGGTGCAGAAGTACATCGATAACTGCCAACGTAAGACAAAAGCCGATGGAGGTCCGTACAGTCAACGCTATATCGGTAGTATGGTGGCAGATGTGCACCGCAACCTGTTGAAGGGCGGCATCTTCATGTACCCGGGTACAACTGATAAGCCTAAGGGAAAATTAAGGTTGCTGTATGAATGTAATCCTTTTGCGTTCATTGTAGAAGTTGCGGGAGGCAAAGCCACTAATGGAAAGCAACGCATATTGGAAATTCAGCCTACAGAGCTTCACCAAAGAACGCCGTTATTCATTGGCAGCAAGCTGATGATGGAAGACCTTGAGGTTTTGTTAAATGAACAGCCTGCAGCAGCAGGGGTATGATTTTTGGCTGATATTGCAGCAAACATTGATCTACCTATGAAGAATATGCTGTTCCTCGCCGTTGCTGTTTTTGGAATCAGTCTTACTTCATGCTCACAATTCATTCCTGCGAAAAAAGTTGATTCAGCCAACACGAATGTGAATGCTAACGCATCAGCATTTGAGATGGATGTTTTGGCTGAGATCAATAAATACAGGGCATCAAAAAAGCTTTCACCACTATCGATGAATAAGGCTGTGTTGGACGAAGCGAGGAAACACAGCGCCGATATGGCTTCTAAAGCAGTAGCGTTTGGTCATGATGGATTTAGTCAGCGTTCGCAACGGTTATCCCAGAAGCTGAGTTATATCCGCAATGTAGGAGAGAATGTAGCCTACGGCCAGGTATCTGCAAAAGAAGTGGTAGAAGACTGGCTCACAAGCCCTGGCCATAAGAAGAACATAGAAGGAAATTTTACAGAAACAGGTATTGGCATTGCCCGTAATTCCAAAGGTGTTATATATTACACCCAAATCTTTATACGGTGACCAAGAAACTGGTTTTCAGCATCCTGATCTTAACATTAATCTTATTCTTTGCAAACAATACATCTGCCCAGGTAAATCCTAATAAGGCGTTTTATTATAACCCGAAGGGCGTTACTTACGTGCCGCCTCTTTCAAAAGCTTCTATCATCTACGATGGTAAACTCATTACCGGTAAAAAGCAGATAAGTAATTTATTCAGCTACCTGAACAATGAACAGTTAAATCAATTCTTCACCCGCTATAAAAAGAATAAGAATGCAGCAAATGTTTTCTGGTTGGTAGGATTCGGGCTCAGTGTTTATTCCATTGCCGACAGGGTTTCCAATTCAGATAGAAAATTCAACTGGTATACATTCGGTGGCGGATTGGTTTGTTCTGCCGGTAGCAGTTATTTCAATGCCAGGGCAAATCAACATTTGCTGAATGCTGCGATCGTATATGACAAGGCAATGAAAAAGACCGGTTTTATTCAGCCCAAACAAAACATCACTATCTCTCTTCCCTTAACAAAATAATGCATGGCAAAGACGATCATCCAGGTAAATAATCTTCATAAAAAATATGGAGATTTTGAAGCAGTAAAGGGAATCAGCTTCGAGGTGTATGAAGGAGAGATATTTGGTTTACTTGGACCGAATGGCGCAGGGAAATCAACAACGCTGGAAATAATTGAAACACTCAGAACAAAAACCAGTGGAGAAGTGATGGTTGATGGGATCAATTTAGATAGATCACCACAGGAGATAAAGAAGATCATTGGTGTGCAGTTGCAGACATCGGGTTATTATCCCGGGCTGAATTTGATTGAACTGGTTAGTTTATTTGCCGGGTTATATAATGAGAAAGTCGATCCTTACGAATTGCTGGATAGTGTTCAGTTGAGGGATAAGGCCAAATCCAAATTCAAGGAATTGAGTGGTGGTCAAAAGCAGCGCTTCTCTATTGCCACCACACTCATTAATAAACCAAAGATCATTTTCCTGGACGAACCTACTACCGGGTTAGATCCGCAGGCAAGAAGAAATTTATGGGAATTGATCAAGGACATTCGTTCTAAAGGAACTACCGTTATCATTACCACGCATTACATGGATGAAGCTGAAGTGCTATGCGACAGAGTTGCCATAGTCGACAGCGGAAAGATCATTGCTTTAGATTCTCCTGATAAATTGATAGACGACCTTGTAGCTGCCGGATTTGAAAAGCCTAAAGAAGTTAAGCAGGCGAATCTTGAAGATGTGTTCATCAATCTAACGGGGCACTCGTTACGGGAGGAGTAACTGATATTGTTGCGATGCGATCATCTGATCTATTCCCGGTTATTCAAAACATTTAAGTTTGGTCTATACTAAAATAAACTGCGATGACAGACCTACGTTATCCTATTGGTAAATTCGAAGAGCAGCCTTTCTCAACCGAACAAAAGAAAAAATGGTTAGCTGATATAAAATTCCTGCCACAGGAGTTAGAGAATGCTGTATTAAATCTTGATGAAGCACAACTTAACACTCCATATCGTGATGGTGGCTGGAAGGTAAAGCAGGTGGTGCATCATGTAGCAGATAGTCATATGAATGCTTTTATCCGGTTTAAGCTGGGGCTTACAGAAGACAATCCTACAATAAAACCATATGATGAGAACGAATGGGTAAAGTTTGAAGATGTAGAAAATCTTCCTGTTAATGTATCGCTTACAATTTTACATCCGCTTCATTTACGCATGTATACTTTCCTGCAGCATGTTACTGATGAGCAATGGCAACGTACCATTTTTCATCCTGAGCATCAAAAACAAATGACACTTTGGTATTTGCTTGGTAATTATGCATGGCACGGCAGGCATCATACTGCTCATATAACATCTTTAAGAGAAAGAAATAAATGGTAATGGCAAAAGACCTGAAATGGAAATTGATCAGTTCACAATATTTGATAAGAGACAGTTGGCTTACTGCAAGAAAGGACACTTGTGAGAGGCCGGATGGGAAGATCGTTGATCCCTATTATGTGCTGGAATATCCTGATTGGGTTTGTACACTTGGTATTACAGAAGATAATAAGGTTGTTCTTATCCGTCAATACCGCCATGCAATAGGAGAGGTGTGCTGGGAAATACCCGGTGGATGTGTGGATCCTTCAGATAACAATTTTGAAGATGCCGCATTGAGAGAATTGCAGGAAGAAACGGGGTATACATTCAATGAAATATATTCTCTTGGTACTACTATTCCTAATCCTGCTGCAACAAATAACATGATGCATTTGTTCATTGCGAAGGGTGGCGTAAAAAGCCACAAACAGAATTTAGACAAGAATGAGGATATCGAAGTGGCATTGGTGAGTATAGATGAGTTGATCAAAATGTTGGATAATGAGGAGATCAATGAGGCATTACACATCACCTGCATCTATAGAGCATTGAGGTTTCTTGGCAAAATGGAAGTACACTGATCATCTTTTCACTTCAGCTACCAGGAACACACTCCCGCAGACGAGGATAAGATCATTTGTTGATGCATGCGTTAATGCATCGTTCAGGGCAGCATCAACATCCATAAAACAGTTTCCCTTTAAACCAATAGCCTTTGCTTTTTCCTGTAAGCTCACCTCATCCAACGCCCTTGGTATCTGTGCTTTCGTAAAATAATAAGACGCATGCTTGGGTAACAGGTGTAAAACAGCGTCCACTTCTTTATCCTTCACCATCCCGATCACCATATGCAACTTATTATACCTGGTATATTCCAGCTGTGCTGCTAATTGCTTCACCCCATCTACATTATGAGCCACATCAAGCACTACTTTGGGATGTTGTTGTATCACCTCCCATCTGCCGTGCAGACCAGTTAGTTTTTTTACATGCTGTAATGCATGATCAATATGTCCAGGTTCAATCTTCCACTGGTGTATTTGAAGCTGGTGAATTGCTTCCAATACACTTAAGAGATTTTTTGTTTGATAAATGCCTCCGAGATCGAGTTTGTATGTATGCTTTTGATTTTTTTCTGCAACAGTGATCTTGATATGGTCGTTCTCAAAACTCCACTCATCCACATATCTTTTTTGATCTGCAAAAACAATCGGTGCTGATCTGAGTGACGCCTGCTTCGCAAAGATTGGTTGGATGTTCTCGGCAGTTTCTCCAATCACTACCGGAACTTTTTCTTTGATGATCCCGGCTTTTTCAAATGCGATCTCCTCCAGTGTGTTACCGAGTAAATTCATATGATCCCAGCCAATATTAGTGATTACGCTCAGTACAGGCGAGATGATATTAGTACTATCCAATCTTCCGCCTAAGCCTGTCTCTACAACAGCTATATCTACCTTCTGCTGAGCAAAATAGTCAAAGGCCATAGCTACGGTGATCTCGAAGAAAGAAGGTTCTATCTCATGGATCAAATGCTGAATGCGCTGCACAAAATCAACCACGAAATCCTGCTCGCACATCTTTCCATCCACTTTAATTCTTTCCCGGAAGTCGTAAAGGTGAGGAGAGGTGTACAACCCGGTTTTATATCCTGCAGTTTGTAAGATGGCAGCCAGCATATGACTTGTTGAGCCTTTGCCATTGGTTCCGGCAATATGAACGCTTTTGAATGTATTCTGCGGATTGCCTAAGGCTTCACATAGTTTAATGGTATTGGTAAGGTCTTTCTTTATGGCTGCAGCGCCGATACGGCTGAACATAGGGAGTTTGGTAAAAAGATAGTCAACCGTTTGAGGGTAGGTCATACTGCAAAAATAAGCGGAACAACATCTATAAAGAAGGATGTTAAGGTGTGGCTGGGGGCATGGTTTGCTCTGGGTTTACTCTGCGCCGTATCTGCTTCGGCATAGCGCTACAGCAGATACGGCGCAGACCCCTATCAAATCCGAATCAAACCCTAGCCAAAGTCCCTATAACATCCCTATAAAAACCCTATAAGGTCCCTATAACGTCCATATATCTTCTTTCGAGTAGTTGTAATGCTGCGTTGTTTGTGGAGGTAAAGCGTTTAGACGCCTATTATGGATTGGCTATGGCTGTATCTTAAGACAATATTTGAAATGTATTCATTGCATTGTGGATAAAAACTAAAGTGTAGCCCACAAAAAAAGCCAGGCAAAAGCCCGGCTTCTACATTAGATACTTGCTAACTATCCTTTAAGTTGAAAATTAAATACGATGGTACCTTGTTGATCACTTGAATTGCTTGCATTAAACCTTAACTGCCGAGCTTTTCTTAACGCGATAGATCTAACATTGGCATTAGTAGTGGTGGTTCCTCTTGGGTTAACCACAGCGGTGGTTACACTTCCATTGGCATCTACAACAATATCCACTGCAACCTTTGCATTTTCATTGAAATCATCCTCAAAAGAAGGCAGTTTTGCAATCCTCCTTCCATCTAATCCACTTCTTACATATACACCACTATTACCTCTTGGACCATTACCGGTGTAACTATCGGAATTAGGATTACCACCCGGCTTGCCCTGGTCGCCGTTACCACCGGCTATCCCTTGATTACCTCCTTTATAATAGCTATCGGTGGAGCCATTCCCTCCTGTGCCTTTTCCGTCAGGAGATGTTTTACCCGTAAATACTGCTTTGGGTTTTGGTGGAGCAGGAGTCGGGATCACAGCAGGTTTTGTCACCACTGTTTTCTTTACTTCAGTATTATCATTCGGCTTTTTGATCTCCGTTTTTGTTTCTGTTTTTTTCACTACAGGTACATCTTCTGCTTCATTATCCTCACCTTTTACATCTTCCTGTGTATCATTGGCAGGAGTGGCAGGTGTAGAAGCCTGGTCATCTTGCGGAGCCGGATCTCCCGGCAACAAAGGTTGATCTGTTCCCAATCCTGTTTCGTCTATACCCAAATTCACTTCAATACCTTCTTCTACTCTCACAGGTGCTATGGTTGGTAAAGTAAGTGAAGCAAAAAAGAAAAAGATGGCAAGCAGGGCGCATACAATTGCTGTGTAGGTTCCGGCCTTCATGTTCTTTTGTGTTTCAAATGCCTTGTCCATAATTGCGTATTGTGCCATAGCAAAATATATTATTTGTACTAACGATGTGTGAGATGTGCAAATTACATAGGTGCTTATGTAGGTTTTGTTAATTATGTGAATAACTCTGAATGTTTAGGGAATGTTTGTGGAGCCAGCAGCAACACGCTATTAGACTCCCGTAGCATCGCACACTTCAGTGTATTAACAAAAATGGGCAGGTGAAAAACCTGCCCATCGTTCATTTATAAAATACAGTATAATTAGAATGCTTTTACCTGGTAAACGTAATCTTCCAGTTGCTTGATCTGGTTCACCCTGTCTTTACCTTTTAGGCTGGAAGCGGTAGAGAGTTTTATCTTCTCAATAGCCGTATCAGATTTTTTCACTTCATCAATAAAGCGATAAAGCGCTTTATTTTTCACCGCAAATACAACACCTATTGCCTGTGTTTGTCTTGTGCTTAATACACCGATAATCTCTCCATTCTTATTTAAAACAGGACCCCCAGAGTTACCCGGATTGGCACTCAAACTCATTTGGTAAGTGAGCGTATCTCCATCAAAACCAGTTCTTGCACTTAGGTACCCCATATTGTAAACGATCTCATTCTTTGGATAACCGAGCGTATAGATCTCTTCACCAAGATCGGCAGAAGTTCGTTTGAAACTATAAGGTAAGGTTGATTGTGTTTTAAAATCTTCGTCTTCTATCTTAAGAACTGCCAGGTCTTTAGAGTCATCCTTAGCAAGGATCCTTGCTTTAAATTCCTGGCCTTTACTATTCACTACCACGACAGAAGAAAAGTTTCTGAGTACATGCGCATTGGTGATAAGATAACCTTTACCATCGATCATAAAACCCGAACCATCTGTTGTTTGAGTGATCTCAACCGGTATTTTGGACCTTTTTACTTCGTTATTGATCGCATCTGTCTTACGTTTCAGGTTATTCACCTCCCTGTTCAATTCCTGTAAAGCCCTTTGATTGGGAGCAGGAGCGATCAGTAATGCGATCACGCTGATCACTAACGCTATAACGCCGCCAACACTTGCTGCGATGGCCGTAACCCTTTTATATCTTTTCCAGAGCTGAATGATCTTAGCTTTTGTCGTAGGAGTAGGGTCTTCGCTGATCTCACCATTCTCAACAAGTGTATTATGAGCCTCATGCAGCTGGTGCTTAAGGTTACGGTGAGCCGAGTAAGTATCCATCTGCTGGAGGAACATGCTATGCTCCACCACCATTTGGTCTACTTCCGGAGTAGTCTTGCGAAGGTTCTCGAAATACTCACGCTCTTCACGGCTCATCTTGCCGCTGAGGTAGTTTTCGATCGCTTCTAAAAGTAAAATATCATCCATATAATTATTCTCCAATATTAAACTGTGCAAAGAACAACTTCTTCAATCTCATCAGGCACTTATACTTCTGGTTCTTTGCGTTATCAGCATTGGTGTACTTAAACTCTTTTGCTATCTGCTGCATATCTTTTTTCTGCAGGTAATACGCTTCCAAAAGACTTTTGCAGGGTTCGCCGAGGCTGTTTAAGGCTCTGTCCATGATGGCGTATTCTGCATTTTTCCGTTCATGCTCGTCAATATCCTCTTCTACAGCCACCGTTTCCTTCATCCCTTCTACCTGTGGTAAATATCTTCCTAACTGCTGTAATCTTTTGAGCCACAAACGCCTGCAGATAGAATAGATATAGGTCTGGATCTTACAGGTGAGCACAAATGATTCGCTTTGAGCTTTTTCGTACAGTGCTATCATGGCTTCCTGGAAGATGTCTTTCGCTTCATCTAAAGAGCCATTGTTATTGGTAATGAACACTAAAACAACGCTGAAGTTCTCTTTATAGATCGTTTCTATGGCCTTACTGTCATTGTTTGCCAGCCCCTTCAGTAATAGTTGTTCGTTGATCTCAGCTTTCACCAATCTGTTTTTAATACGGTCATGTAGAAAAAGTAACCCAAAGAACCGCTAAAAATCTTTTTTAAAAAAGTTCTGTTTCGCCGGGTTACCTTTTATAACCGTATGGTATTAACGTAAAATTCACTCACAAAAACAACATTGTACAATGAAAAAGTTATTTGCAATCTTAGCAGTTGCTGGTGTTATGGCAGCTTGCAACAGCGGTGATGATGCTGCTACAACTGACACAACAACTACTACAGTTGACACAACTACAGTTCCAGCTACAGTTGATACATCTGCTGCTACTGTAGATACTTCAGCTGCAACTTCAGCTGATACAACTACAACTAAGTAATTGATTGAAGCACTTCGAAAAGTAGCTTGCCATCGAAGTAGCTTATACAAATTTTTCATATGGCAAGCAATCGTTAGAGGCCGTTCCGTTTCCACGGAAGGGCTTTTTCTTTGAAATATGTTCGATAACCTTTATTTTCGATGTAGAATGAAACATAACAGCAAATATTATTATTGGTATTATTTCAACAGGAAATAGCCGGGGTAGTATTTGCATGAACCATAACCAATTACTTATACAAGATCCCGGCAACCAGCCGGGATCTTTGTTTTAATACCTGATTATGACTGTAGGAATTATCGGTACGGGTATGATGGGTGGAAGCTTTGCCTGGCTCATTAGCGAAAAGCAACCCTCATGGAATATTATCGGCTTCGACCGTTCGGCTGAACATGCGCAAAAGGCGTTGGAAGTTGGGTTTATTGATGAAGCGCTTTCAATGGAAGAATTGATCAGAAGAAGTGACCTGGTGATCATTACCATACCGGTAAATCATATCGTGGGTTTACTGCCCATCATAATGAATAAGATCAATGAAAGGCAGGTGGTGATGGATATCGGTTCTACCAAAGAGGAGATCGTAAACGCGATAAAAGATCATCCTAAAAGAAAACGGTTTGTTGCAACGCACCCTATGTGGGGAACGGAATACAGCGGGCCGGAGAATGCAGTAAAGGGCGCTTTCAAAGGAAGAGTAGCTGTTATCTGTAACAGAGATGAAAGTGATGCGGATGCGATTGAACTTGTGGAGAGCCTGTATAATCTTGTACCGATGCAGAAAGTGTATATGGAAGCGCATGAACATGATATACATGCTGCGTATGTAAGCCACATCAGTCATATTGCTTCGTACGCTTTGGCATTAACTGTGTTGGAAAAGGAAAGAGAAGAAGATAAAATATTCCAGTTGGCAGGTGGCGGTTTTGAAAGCACGGTGCGTTTGGCGAAGAGTAATCCAGCCATGTGGGTGCCGATCTTTATGCAGAATAAAGAAAACGTGTTGGATGTATTGAATGAGCATATATCGCAGTTGCGCAAATTCAAAGCATGTTTGGAGAAAGAAAATTTTGAATACCTGCAAGAATTGATAGAAGGGGCAAATAAGATCAAACGGATCATTAAATGATGATAATAGTTCAGAAAGTACAAGTGAGTGACACAACAGGCGATGCTATGAAAGACTAAAGCCGGTCTCATTATAACATTCAAAAACCATATAAGGCAATGAATTAAAGTACATTTGCCGCAAATTAGAATTGATGACAACATTCAGTGAAGTAGGGTTAGATGAAAGATTAGTGAAAGCAACAGATGCTTTGGGATTTGTGAACCCGAGCCCGATACAGGAGAAAGCTATTCCTGTGCTTTTAAGCGGAACAAAAGATTTTGTGGGGCTTGCTCAAACCGGAACCGGTAAAACCGCAGCGTTCGGGTTGCCGTTATTGCAGTTAATGGATACGAAGCAACGTTTTCCGCAAGCATTGGTTATATGTCCTACCAGAGAATTGTGCATGCAAATAGTAAACGATATTGAACAATTCAAAAAGTTCATACCGGGCATGCATGTAGTTGCTGTGTATGGTGGTGCATCTATCAGCACACAAGTTCGGGATATCAGGAAAGGGGTGCAGATAATCGTAGCTACTCCCGGACGCTTGATCGACCTTATTGAACGTAAAGCGATCAACCTCGAAGAGATAAAGTATGTAGTGTTAGATGAAGCCGACGAAATGCTGAACATGGGCTTCCAGGAAGATATTGAATTTATTCTCCAAAATACACCGAAAAGGGAAGCCACCTGGCTATTCAGTGCAACGATGCCGCCTGAGATCAGGCGAGTGAGTAAACGGTACATGAAACAACCTTTCGAGGTGACCGTTGGAAAGGCAAATACAGGAAGTAAGAATATCGATCACCAGTATTATGTGATACAGGCGCAGCATCGCTATGAAGCATTGAAGCGATTGATCGATTTCAACCCCGGTATCTACGGGATCATCTTTACCAGAACAAAGCTTGACGCACAAGATATTTCTGAAAAACTTACAAGGGAAGGATACGACATTGATGCATTGCATGGAGATCTAACGCAGGGGCAAAGAGATAAAGTAATGAGCGCTTTTAGAGAAAGAACATTGCAATTGCTAATCGCAACAGATGTAGCAGCAAGAGGTATCGACGTAAAAGAAATCACCCATGTGATCAACTATGAATTGCCTGATGATGTTGAAGTGTATACGCATCGAAGTGGAAGAACAGGTCGTGCAGGAAGCACTGGTATATGTATGAGTCTTGTGCATGCAAGAGAGACATATAAGCTGCGTACCATCGAGAAAATGGTGCAGCAGCCATTTCACAAACTGGAGATTCCCAGCGGTAAAGATGTTTGCCGTAAACAGTTCTTCTTTTTCATGGACAAACTGTTGCAAACAGATATCTCTCATGGTGACTACGAAACATATTTACCAATGCTGCAGGAGAAGTTCGCAGATGTAAGTAAAGAGGAAGTATTGCAAAGAGTAGCTGCGTTAGAGTTTGACAGGTTCCTGAAATATTATGAGAACTCTGGTGATTTGAATGTCAGAGATCAAAAAAGAGATAAAAGAGATGCTTCGGGAAATAGCAGGGATCGTGATCGCAGTGAAAGAAGAGATGGGAGAGGAGATAATCGTCGTCAGTCGAATGGCAATTTCAGTCGTTTGTTTGTGAACCTTGGAACAAAAGATGGTTTTTATAAAGCGAGTTTCCTTCAGTTCATTTTGGATATGAGCGATCTTAAAAAAGATGTACTTGGAAGGATCGATATGAAAGAAATGAATAGCTGGATAGAGATCGATGCCAAAGCTGCAAAACAAATGATCAGATCACTTGATGGTAAAAATTTTAAGGGAAGGAAGATCAGGATGAATGATGCGGACAGCAGGAGGTAATTAGCGAATTAGCAAATGAGACAATTAGCAAATGGAGGCAACATCAACACAACAGGAAAAATTGACTACAGTTTGGAATAAACGACCGCTCATAATCAGCGGGCCGTGTTCAGCTGAAACAGAAGAACAGGTTTTAGAAACAGCGCTGCGGTTGAAAGGCACTGGTAGGGTGGACATGCTCAGAGCCGGGATATGGAAACCCAGGACCCGCCCCGGAAGTTTCGAAGGAGTAGGAGCGAAGGGTTTGAACTGGTTAATGAGTGCAAAAAAGCAAACTGGCTTACCTACAACCGTTGAAGTGGCTACAGGCAAGCAGGTAGAAGATGCATTACATTTTGATGTAGATGTATTATGGATCGGGGCTCGAACTACAGTGAATCCTTTTAGTGTGCAGGAAGTTGCCGATGCATTAAGAGGTGTAAATGTGCCGGTGCTTATCAAAAACCCCATCAACCCCGATCTTGAATTGTGGACGGGTGCTGTAGAACGTGTTGCAAAAGCGGGTATCGAAAACATTGGGCTTATCCATCGTGGCTTTAGTTCATATGGTAACACAGAATATCGCAATGCACCCATGTGGCACCTGGCGATTGAGATGAAAAGAAGAAACCCGGGTATGATGCTGATCTGTGATCCTTCACATATCAGTGGCAGAAGAGATATATTATTAGATGTTTCGCAAAAGAGCATCGATCTTGATTATGATGGATTGATGATCGAATCACATATTGATCCGGACAATGCATGGAGTGATGCGAAGCAACAGATCACTCCTGAAACATTAGCAAAACTATTAGATCAAATCCAGTGGAGAGTAGAGACCATAGATGAGAAAGCATTCGTGGTGGCGCTGGAACGACTGAGAGACCAGATCAATCATGTAGATGATGAGTTATTGCAACTGCTTGGTCAACGAATGAAAATTGCTGACAAAATCGGAGAATATAAAAAAGCGAACAGCATCACCATTTTGCAAACGAGTCGCTGGAATGAGATATTAGAAAGAGCAATGGCAAAGGGAGAGAAGTTGGGCTTAAGTAAAGAATTCATTGTAAAATATTTTGATGCCGTGCATATGGAAAGCATCAATCATCAGAATAAAATAATGAATAGTTAGCCTGGCTTTCGGTGCATATGGCATCGTCTGTTGCGTCGCACACTTGTACGTTCAGAACAATATTGAGCATGACCAAACTAACATACAAATTTTCAACTGCATCAACTGACTTCTACTTCAACAGTAGTTTCTCACTACTGAAAAAGCGTATCGATCAAAAGAATACAGTTCTTGTTACAGATGAAAATGTTTTCAATGCACACAAGTACAAATTCAAGAACTGGAATACCATAATTCTCAAACCAGGCGAGCAATATAAGATCCAGCAAACCGCAGATGCAGTTATCGATCAATTAATAGAATTTGAAGCAGACAGAAAAACGATGCTGGTTGGTATAGGTGGTGGTGTGATCACTGATATCACTGGTTATGTCGCTTCAATATACATGCGTGGAATTCAATTTGGTTTTGTACCAACTACATTATTAGCGATGGTGGATGCCAGCATTGGCGGGAAGAATGGAATTGATGTAGGAGAATATAAGAATATGGTGGGCACTATCAAACAACCTTCATTCATCTTACACGATCATAGTTTGCTTTCATCATTACCGGTTCGGGAATGGCAAAATGGATTTGCAGAGATCATTAAACATGCCTGCATAAAAGATGCGGCTATGTTCAAAGCGCTTGAAGTAAATTCTATTAATCAGTATAGAAAGAAAAAACAGTTACAAGCTGAGCTTGTGAAACAAAATGCGTTGATCAAATTAAAAACAGTTCAGAAGGATGAGTTTGAACAAGGTGAGAGAAAGCTGTTGAATTTTGGTCATTCGCTTGGGCATGCATTGGAAACACAATATGAGCTTTCGCATGGACAGGCGATCAGTATTGGAATGACCTATGCTGCTGAAATATCAGCTAAACTTTTAAACTTTAGAGATACAGAAAGACTTACTTCCATTCTCGAACAATATGGACTTCCAACCTACGCGTCATTCAATGCGAGGAAAGTATTTGATGTGTTGAAGATGGATAAGAAAAGAGAGAAAAAAGACATCAATTATATTTTGCTGGACAAGATCGGTAAGGCGAAGATCCAATCAATTCCTTTGAAGCAATTGCAACAATTAATAGGAGGTTTGCAATGATCGTGTTGGTGCAACCTTCAATAATTTCAGGGGCACTTCATGCACCGGCATCTAAGAGTGCAATGCAACGAGTTTGCGCTGCAGCAGTGATACGAAAAGGACAAACGATCATTCATAATCCCGGCAATTCTAATGATGATAAAGCAGCATTGAATGTTATTCAACAGCTGGGAGCAAATGTGGACGAAGTAAGTGGAAAGCTGATAGTGAGTAGTAAAGGCGTATATCCAATTTCAAACACCCTGCATTGTGGTGAAAGTGGATTAGGCATAAGAATGTTCACACCACTTGCAGCATTAAGCAATAGAGAAATCGCAATTCGCGGTGAAGGCAGCCTCGTTACTCGTCCAATGAATTTCTTTGATGAGGTGCTGCCTAAACTTGGTGTGTTTATGAGATCAAATGGAGGTAAGCTGCCGCTAATTATCAAAGGGCCATTGCAACCAAGGACCATCACTGTTGACGGATCATTGAGTTCTCAGTTTCTTACGGGATTGCTGATGGCTTTTTCTGCTGCCAATGCTTCAGATGTGTCTATTCATGTAACTGATCTTAAGAGCAAACCATACATTGACCTCACATTACAGGTGATCAAAGATCTCGGAATGAAATTACCGCAGAATAAAAATTATAGTGAGTTCTATTTTGACAATTCTGCTATTCATTCATTTTCAACTATCGACTACACTGTTGAAGGTGATTGGAGTGGGGGTGCTTTTCTTTTAGTAGCAGGTGCTATCGCAGGAAATGTTACTGTAAAATGTTTATTAAACATATCAAGACAGGCAGATAAAAGAATAGTGGATGCATTGCTGGATGCAGGTGTAGATGTTACTGTGCGGGAGGATCAGGTTGAAGTGAAACGAAAAGATCTGCAATCGTTTGAGTTCGATGCAACAGATTGTCCCGACTTGTTTCCACCATTAGTAGCACTAGCAGCTAACTGCAAAGGCATATCCAGACTAAGAGGTTTAAGAAGATTGAAGCACAAAGAAAGTGACAGGGGAGTAACGCTGCAGGAAGAATTCAATAAACTGAGTACACGCATTGATCTGGATGGAGATGAAATGATCGTCTACGGCAATGAAAAGATATTCGTCAAGAATCATACACTCAATTCTCATCACGATCACAGAATAGCGATGGCGTGTGCAGTAGCGTGTTTAAATGCAGATTTTGAAGTGGAGATAAGGAATGCCGATGCAGTAAAAAAATCCTACCCTGATTTCTGGGATCATTTGAAGCAATTAAAAGCTGGTATATCTTTAAAGCCATTTACTAATGATAGTACATATGACCTCACCCCTAACCCCTCTCCGAAGAAGAGAGGAAGGTAGAAACGAGAGGCGGTGTTATTAAAAAGATTTAACCATATAATTTTTACAAGTGAACAGTTTCGGCCGAATATTTCGCATCCACATCTTTGGAGAATCACATGGTGAATGTGCAGGTGTGACTATTGATGGTTGTCCTGCTGGATTACAGTTGTCTGCTGAAGATTTTATTGCAGATTTAGAAAGGAGAAAAGGAGGTCAAAAAAAAGGAACAACACCAAGACAGGAAGAAGACCTTCCCATCTTTAAGTCCGGAATATTCAATGATAAAACAACCGGGGCTCCGATAACGATCCTGTTTGAAAACAAAAATGTTCGTTCTGCTGATTATGAAAAGCAGAGAGATTATCCTCGACCTGGACATGCAGATTTTGTAGCACATGAAAAGTTTGGTGGGTATGAAGATTATCGCGGCAGCGGGCATTTCAGCGGGAGGTTGACTGTTGGATTGGTAGCGGCTGGGGTGATTGCGAAGAAACTTTTAAAGAACCTCACCCCTAACCCCTCTCCGAAGGAGAGGGGAATGAGATCCCATTCACCTTTTGGTTACATTACCTCTACACCTGATTCCTATTATCTTTTAAAAGAATTCGCAAAGCAAAACAGGCATAGCCCCACTGAAGCAGAAGATAAATTGTGGCAATTACTTCGTAACAGAAAGGTTGAAGATGCAAAATTCCGGAGACAACATCCTGTAGCGGGTTTTATTCCTGACTTTGTGTGTCTTGAAAAGAAGCTGATCATTGAAATTGATGGCGGATATCATTCACAAGAAGATCAAAAGAAATACGATAATGCCAGAACCGAATGGTTGAAAGAGCACAACTATCAATTATTACGATTTACCAATGAGGATATCTTAATCCATGAAGAAAAAAGTGTGGATGAGATAAGAAAAGCTTTAAAGAACTTCACCCCTAATCCCTCTTCAAAGGAGAGGGAAACGCTTGAAGGATTACCAGACACTGTTTCAAAAACGAGTGCCACCTCTCCCTCTCCCTTGGAGAGGGAGTCGGAGGGTGAGGTCAACATACAAGCAAATATCTTAGAAATAGGAGGTGAGCAGGATTTAGATAAAGGCCTTCAAAAAGCTATCGATGCCAAAGATTCTATCGGTGGAATAATAGAATGCAAAGCGTCTGGTTTACCAACAGGCCTAGGTGAACCATTCTTCGATTCAGTAGAATCTCTTATAGCACATATTGTATTTGCTATACCTGCAGTAAGAGGAATTGAATTCGGTACCGGCTTCGCTGCTGCGAAAATGTTTGGCAGTGAACATAATGATGCAATTGTCGATGAAAGTGGTTCCACTCAAACCAATCATGCCGGCGGAATAGTAGGAGGTATCACCAATGGAAATGAATTGGTATTTCGTGTTGCTATCAAGCCTACTTCATCTACACCTAAACCTCAGCAAAGTCTCAACTGGAATACAGGTGTTGTTGAAGAGTTCTCTATAAAAGGCCGACATGATCTATGTATCGCTTTGCGGGTACCTGTGATTCTTGAAGCAGTAACGGCAATTGTATTGGCAGATCTTATGTTAATGGGACAAAGAATACCTAGAATATTATGATCATCTACCACATCACTTATGCAACAGACTGGGAGCTGGGGTTAACGCAAGGTTTTTACACAGCCCCCTCTTTACAGGCAGAAGGGTTTATCCATTGCAGCCTGGATAACCAGGTACAAGGTGTATTGGAAAGATATTATGCAGGCGAAACCAATCTAGTAAAGCTTGTCATCGATACAGATAAATTAGATCATCAGCCAAAATTTGAATTAGCTCCTTCTGTAAACGAAGACTTCCCTCATATTTATGGCCCGATCAATTTAAATGCAGTAACAGAAGCGGTGCATTTGGATAAGGGAGAATAAAAAAGGATCACGGTTACCCGCAATCCTCTCTCTATAAACTTCATATTAAGATCAAATATCTATCGCCTCGCCATATGCCGCAGCAGTAGCCTCCTTCAATCCTTCACTCATCGTAGGATGCGGATGCACGGCATTCAATATTTCGTGAGCTGTAGTCTCTAACTTCCTTGCAACCACCGCTTCAGCAATCATCTCTGTTACATTATTCCCGATCATATGACAGCCTAAGAACTCGCCATACTTCGCATCGTATACCACCTTTACAAAACCTTCTGTTGCACCTGATGCACTCGCTTTACCACTCGCCATGAAAGGAAACTTACCCACTTTTACTTCATAGCCTGCATCTTTAGCAGCCTTCTCTGTCATACCCACACTGGCGATCTCCGGTGAGCAATATGTACAGCCAGGAATATTTCCAAAATCCATCGCTTCAGGCATGTGATGAAATTTCTTTTCATTATATCCCATATGCTCTGCTGCAAGAATACCTTCTTTCGCAGCCTTATGTGCCAATGCATGATTTGGAACACAATCCCCGATTGCATAAATACCCTGCACAGAAGTCTGGCAGTATTTATCGATAACGATCTTTCCTTTTTCAGTCTTTACACCTAATTGCTCCAGACCTAAGTCTTCAATATTAGAGACTACACCTACAGCGCTCAATACGATATCCGCCTCCAGTGTAACCATGCTACCATCCTGCTTCTTTACATAAGCTTTCACCCCATCACCGCTCTTTTCCACTTTCTCAACAGATGCATTGGTCATGATCTCCATGCCCTGCTTTTTGTATTGCTTCTCGAGTTCTTTGGATATCTCTTCATCTTCTACCGGAACGATCCTCGGCATAAACTCAACGATCGTCACTTTTGTTCCCATGCTATTGTAGAAATACGCGAATTCAACACCTATCGCACCACTACCCACAATGATCATACTCTTAGGCTGCTGTGGTAATACCATCGCTTCCCTGTAACCGATGATGCTTTTACCATCTATCGGAAGATTAGGCAATTGTCTTGCTCTACCACCTGTCGCCAAAACAATATATTTCGCTTCAACAGTTTGTTTGCTTCCATCGGCAGCAGTTACCTCTACTTGTCCTTTAGCCTTCAGCCTCCCATAACCCATGATCACATCGATCTTATTCTTCTTCATCAGGAACTGAACACCTTTGCTCATTTTATCTGCCACACCACGACTACGTTTGATCACTGCCCCAAAATCTGCCTGCGCCCCACTGATATTGATACCATAGTTACTGCCATGCTTTGCATATTCGTACACCTGGGCGCTCTTCAACAACGCTTTAGTAGGAATACAACCCCAGTTCAAGCAGATACCACCAAGACTTTCTTTTTCAATGATAGCCACTTTAAAACCCAGCTGTGAAGCACGAATAGCCGCAGGATACCCTCCAGGACCACTACCTATAACAATTACGTCGTAAGCCATTGTATTTTATTAGTTAATTAGATAATACTTGTTACGTAAGAAGCTGCGAAAATACTCGCAAAAGCGCAAATAGAAAAAAGTGGATTTATTATGTAGCCAGCTGTATAATAGCTATTAAACTCCCGTTGCGTCGCACACTTGTGCTGCCGGATATGTATCAACAAAAAAGGTTTCCAACCTTAAAGGTTGAAAACCTATATCAAAATTTACGTCTATCATCTACCGCCTTGCGCTTTCTCATCACGGCCTCCATCTTCACCTACTGCTTCACAAACTTCTGCACTATTCTCTCTTCACCCACCTTCACAATCACATAATATTCTCCAGCAGCTAATGCAGCAGCATTGATCTGTTTGATCTGTGATCCATTCAACAAACTTATCATCTCCGCTTTAATGATCTTACCAAACATATCTGTGATATTCAACTGGGCCTTCGCAGTTTCAGTAGTGCTGATCTTAAGGTTCAGTACATTCTTAACCGGGTTTGGATAGACAGTAATACTGTTTGTACCCAAAGGCTTCAGATTCACCATTATAATAGAAGAATATGTTGTCTTTCCGTCTTTATCTACCTGTTGTAAGCGATAATAATTGTATCCAACGTTTGGCTTCTTATCAATGAGATCGTAAACATTTTGACCCGCAACATTCTTAGCATCTACCGTAGCAATGCCGGAGAAGTTAACGCCATCTGCAGATCGCTCAACAATAAATGATTTAGTATTCACTTCATTGGTAGTGATCCATTGCAAACCGGTGGTTCTTTCATTGGTAAGATTTCCTTTGAATGATAAGAACGTAAGTGGCACCGGGTTAGTGTTTCTTGTATACCATATAGGAGAGGTGATCACATAACCACCACTCATACTGATCTCCGCATAATAGTACGCAGTATTACCTACAGCCAATGTATTGTCAGTAAAGTTGAAAGTGTTGGTATTGGTTAAGGAATCCAGTACAACAGGAGTCAGGCCACTTGCGGGTGTACCATAATATATCCTGATAGTGGCAGTAGCTGATGGGTTATCCGGATCTGTTACATTAATGCTGATGGCAGGCGCTGTTGTTCCTGAAGTGATACTTCCCATCACCTGGTTGTTGATCGTGAAATTTACTTTGGTATTACAATCATGTGTTGAATAGAAGCTGCGATTCTTTATCGCATGTAAAAGATTATTCTGAGTTAAAGAAGACGCAACCACCGCTGTCCTGGAATAAGTTGATCTTCCGAAGTTAGTATAGTGCGTATCATGATCGATATTCGGACCCACATGATAACCTCTGCTCAATAACTTTTTATAATAGCTATAATGTCCAAGGCGGGTAGGGGCATCATTATAAGTTGTATTCGTACTAAATGCGGGACCGCTTTCAATAGCCACACCCACGATAGCGCTGTCCACCGTTGCTCTCCATGCCATATTTGCAATATTGCCGAAGTCGCTGTTATCAGGATGTGCTAACATAGCAAATGCATTTCCACCCAGGTCGTTGAGGGTTTTAAATAATCCTGTCGTACCCGTAGTTAGAGGAGTTCCTGTATAATCACCTTTAGCTACATAGATGTCGTAGTTACCTGTTTCCCATCCGATCAATTGATTTACGCCATACACCAAAGCATGCCCGCCATTACTGATCGTTCCCCATTCCATTCCATATAAAGCAACGAAGTTAGAAACCGTAGCTGCATTAGCCTGGTTCACACCCATTGCGTAACTGGCTAATGCCATTCCTGCCTCTGCGTGATTATGTTCAGAAATGCCCAGGTAGTCCATGCACAAAGAATTCTTCGCGTAAGCATAATCATCTGCAGGCGTTAAAGCGGTATTGTCTTTATTGCCATCGCTATATGATGAGTGTGCATGCAGGTTACCAAAATAATAATTTCTTAAAGCAGCGGCTGCTGTAGTGGCATTTCCCTGCAAAGGAGAAGTTGTTAAGTATTTCGGGCCACCGGTACACTGATCTTTCTTAGCAAACACGAAGAAATAATAAGTATTGGCGGCAGAGAGGCCTGTTACAATGAATCCTGTTGGTGAGCTGTTGCTTACAACCGTTGCATTTCCCAATGTGCTGCCCGCAGTGTAATTGACGCCATCCTGGGGCGTATTACTGAGTGTTGATGAAGTACTATACAAAACCAAATATGCATCGGCATCACTTGAAGCAGTGAAATATCCATTCACCGCATTATTAGACGGCGAAAGATTCAGTGCGGTTGGTTGTGTTGTTGGGGTGGTGCATGCAGGAACAATGGTAGTAGCCGCACTTGATGTTAAAGGCGATGTCGTTTGATAAGCAGGACCACCACTGCAATTATCTTCATTCACCGCATACACAAAAAAGTAATAAGTGGTACCCGGGGTTAAGTTATTTGCATTGAAACTGTTCAAAACAGTTTTTGTAACAACAGTTCCTCCACCCAGGGTGCTATTAGCAGAGTAGTTATTACCATTTACAGGTTGTGAGCTTAGGGAAGAATTAGTACTTCGAACAACTAAATAATGATCTGCATTAGTAGAAGGAGAAGCCGTGAACGTTCCTCTTATACTGGAGGTAGTGATATTACTAAACACCAGGTTTGTTGGTTGTTGTGCAGGGGCAGTGCACGGTGCATTTGAGCTTAATGTGGTAGAAGTTCCTGCAAGTGGACTGGTTGTATTATACAAAGGACCACCGCTACACATATGGTTCATTGCATAGATGAAATAGTTATAGGTAGTGGAAGGACTTAAAGAAGAATGCGTAAAACCGGTACTGTTACCAAACGCTATCACCGTACCATCGCCCAAATTATCCCCTGCGCTGTAACTGGTTCCGTTCACAGGTAAAGAGCTCAAGGTATTATTAGTAGTGGCTACAACAAGATATCCTTGTGAAGCAGGGCTAGCTGCAGTGAAATTTCCACTGATACTGCTGTAAGCAGGTGTGAGTGAAAGGTTAGTTGCTTGTGCACTAGGTGTAGCACATGCCGTAGAAGAAACTGCAGTCACCTTGATATTATCTAGCGATAACTTAGGCCTGTTACCGGTTGTTCCGCCGGTACCATTGTATAAATAAAAACGGATCTGTGCTGTTGGGCTGTTATTGAATGATGCAGGAAGCTGAACAAAGTTCACATGACCTGAAGTAGGGGCGTTGTTCGTAAAGTTCAACACTGCTGCGCCTGTCAACTCTGTAAAGGTAGCCCCATCTGTAGAGGTGTATACTTTTAAAGATGATTTACGATTACCCGTGAGGTTATTGATACTTGCCCAGTCAAAGCTTAACGTACCTGCATTCAGGCCGCTGAAGTTTACGAAGAAGTCCATCGCAATAGCGTTACTGTTATCGGCAGTTCCTGTGATAAGTAATGTCATTGCAGTACCGCCTGAGTAAATTCCGCTACTACTGCCACCATTTTGAAAAACGGTAGTGGAATGGCTGAGTCTTTTACCATCAGGTACTGTTCCTATAGCTACCGGATCGTTACCACGCCAGGCGGCAGCGCCTGTACCTGCTGAAAATGTTCCATTGGCAGGAGAGGCACTGAACGTCCAGTTAGCGTAATCTGCGAATGTTTCTGTATAGGTGTAATTGGGCTGGGCTGACATATTCACAGCAGTTTGGGCAGAGCCTGTTTGAATGATCAATAATGCCCCAAAAAACGCAAGCAATCCTTTCATTGATGGTAGGTTTTGGAAACGGCAAATGTCGTTCAAAATCGACAGGTGAAACATTAAAAGCAAATGAAATAGCGCAGCTAATTAATAGGAAAACAACAAAGAAGGCGAAACTTGAGAGTTTGATGATAGTTTGAAAGTTGAAAAACACCTTGTTTTATTACGGAAGCTACGTTCAATGAGCTTAGCAATCTGCATTGGTCGTTAAAGCGATTGGTAATAGAAGTCGGTTCTCGGAATTAATTCAATTAGTAAATAAAATCGGCTTTTCCGTTCACAAAAGTCATTTCTCATAGAAGTGCTGGTACTACCACAAGCAATGATCAGTGGCTATCAAGCAAATCAAAATAGCGTCTCCACGTACGAGGAAATCAAATATGGAATTGTGCAGCTAACTCATCGTAGCGAGTGGCGTGCTTAAGCTGCACATTGTTCATTACTAAAACATCTGTCCAGTTCTCTTTGTAGTTTATTGATCCTTTGTCTGCTCTTCCTTGCTTCAAGAAGACTTTTATTGATTCGAACTGCCTGAAAGTAATTTGTGTTCTCTGTTGATATCTGGTCTTGCAATAGCTGGATTGCAGGATTAACGTTGCCATTCTGCTGATTCATAATTCATCGTTTATACTTGAAGATATCCTCCATAAGCGAACATCGTGCCCAAGTCCCTGGCGAAGAATAACGATCTTAATAGTGATTTGATCATATTCCTGCACGATGAATGCTAAAATATTTAGTATATTTGTGCTTATATATGAATGCTGACCGTATCCATGAAAAACTTTCCATCCTTGCCGATGCCGCGAAGTACGATGTATCCTGTGCGTCCAGCGGAAGCAAACGGGAAAATCAAAACAAAGGCCTGGGGAATGCATCTAATGGCATCTGCCACGCATATACAGAAGATGGCAGGTGTGTGTCATTACTAAAGATCCTCCTGACCAATCATTGCATCTTCGATTGTGCGTATTGCGTCAGCCGTAAAAGCAATGATATCAAACGTGCCGCTTTTACCGTACAGGAGGTGGTCGATCTCACCATCAATTTTTACCGAAGAAATTATATTGAAGGGTTATTCCTCAGCTCGGGCATTTTTAAGAACGCAGATTATACCATGGAGCGATTAGTTCTCATTGCTAAGAAACTCCGTACAGAATATAAGTTCAACGGTTATATCCACCTGAAAGCCATTCCGGGCGCAAGTGAGGAATTACTTAAAGAGGCCGGATTGTATGCAGACAGGCTGAGTGTTAACATTGAAATGCCTACCGAGCAAAGTCTGAAGCTATTAGCGCCGGACAAAAGCCAGAAGGAGGTGTTTCAGCCGATGAAATATTTAAAGCAAGCTATCATTCAACATAAAGAAGAACAAAATGTTTTTAAGAGAGCTCCCATGTTTGCACCTGCAGGTCAAAGCACGCAAATGGTGATAGGAGCGACGCCTGAAACGGATCTCCAGATACTGTTCATGTCACATTTCTTCTACCAAAAGATGCGTTTGAAAAGAGTGTACTATTCAGGGTACGTGCCTATCAGCACAGATAACAGGTTGCCAGCGATCGGCACTCCTGTTCCTATGGTGAGAGAAAACCGTCTTTACCAGGCAGACTGGCTGATGCGGTTCTATGGCTTTAGGGTAGATGAAATCGTTTCTCCTGATCAACCGTTACTGGATATGGATATCGATCCTAAATTCAGCTGGGCTTTGCGTAATCTTCATCTTTTTCCAATAGATATCAATAGGGCAGACCTTCAATTGATCAAAAGAGTGCCCGGAATAGGAGTGCAGACAGCCAATAAAATAGTAGCGGCAAGAACGTACCAGTTACTTAATTGGGAGCATCTCAGAAAGATCGGCATCAGTCTTACCAAAGCCCGGTATTTCATCACATGCAATAGCCGGTATTTCGAAAGGAGAGACCTGCAGCCAATGCAGATCAGGCAACAGGTACTTTCATCTGGTCGCAGTAAGTATCAGCCCAATTTCTCACCACAGCTCAACTTGTTTTAAATGGTTACGCTTGTTTATGATGGTACTTTCGACGGGTGGCTAACCGCCGTATTTGAGGTGTATGAGTACAAATTCAGAGATCCACTGATCGTTACAGAAGCAAGGTTTCAGCCCAATGTATTCGCTGCTAAACACGGTGTAATTACCAGCGATGAGAAAGCAGAAAGGGTTTGGAAAAGCCTTAAGCAAAAGATGAGTCATAACGCACAAAATCAACTATACCATTCATTTCTGTGTGAAGAAGAGGGATTTGAAAACACCCTTTTGCATTATGTTCAATATACCTTTTCTGCCAATAGAACTGTTGAACATGATTACAGCCATCGTGCCGTTCTCCAGGTAAAACAAACAGCCCATAAAGTGCACAGGGAGAGGCATAGGATGGAGGCTTTTATCCGGTTTCAACTCACCCAAGACCAATTATATTATGCTGTAATTCAACCCGATTATAATGTATTGCCTCTGCTGGAAACACATTTTAGAAAACGCTATGCCGATCAGAAATGGATGATCTATGATGTACATCGCAAGTATGGTTTGTTTTATGATCTCCGGAGTGTAACCCAGGTCTCTGTTAGTTTCAATGAAGGAGATGGAATGGATATCTCGGCTTCGTACGATGAAAATGAACCTTTATATCAATCTCTTTGGCAACAATACTTTCAATCCGTAAACATCCAGGCCCGTAAGAACATGAAACTACACATCAAGCATATGCCTAAGCGATATTGGAAATATCTTACAGAAAAAAAGCCTGTCCCTTGAAGAAACAGGCCTTTAATAACGCATTTATCTTATTTCCCTTCAGGAAAAGATAAGTTACCATCACTCTGCGCTTCATCAGCATCTTTTTGCAGGTTATGCTGCATATTGGTCAGCCTGTCGCCGTCGTTATCGGCGCTTTGTGCGGCCGCACCTTCCTGGGGATTTCTTGATCCGTCTTCATACGGTGAAGATGGACCTAACTGGTTTGCTTTCTCGCTTTCCGTCCTTTGAAACCCATCGTTATTTACGATATCCTTATTTCTATCCATAAACTTGTTTTATTTCGCCTGATCATTATCTGCATTCTCTTCCTGGTCATGGGTACTCTTAGCTGCTGCCTGTGTTCCCAGATCTTCGTTAACAGGAGAGGGCACCTGCCGGTTTTGCGCATCCCCAATTCCCTGGGACGGGCCACCTTTAGCAGCAAGGTCTCTTTGTATGTCTGTCGATTCTGTCTTTATTCCACCCGGATCACTTTTGTGTTGAATTGCCATAACTCTGTTTTTATTTATTAATATTACAGGCTTCAGCTTACATGGCATCGCCGGTTGCGTCGCATTACGTTCATCGTTCCGAACTATGAGCAGCATAAAACGTTCCATTAGTGATTGCTGCCTCGTTCGTGCCTGCTGCTGCCATTAGGCCTGCTGGGATTACTTTTTTCTTTGAGTGAACTTTTGCCAAGTTTCGTCACACCCAGCATAGGTTTGTCTTTATCTTTTAAGTCGCTGATGAATCCTTTGCTTTCCTGGTTAATATCTTGTTTTTGAAATGCTAGTTTATTTCGTTTCATAGCCTGTCATTTTAAAAATAAAAAAGGCTGACAGTCGTAAAACTGTCAGCCTTAAGATCTAAGTGGTTACCTGTTAGAGCCACCGCTTTCGCTACCTCTATTGCCTTGGTCGGAACCTCCTGATGAACCGCTACCTGAGCGATTCTGGTCAGATGAAGATCCACCTGAATTACCTTGACGACTTCCGCCCTGAGATTCCTGGTTGCCCTGGTTGGTTGTACTTCCGGAATTTCCAGTAGAACCTTGCATTCCCTGGGAACCCTGAGAATCGCTACGACCTTGTGCAGAACCTTGTTGCTGACCAGAACGAGATTCACTCATTTCTGTGTTTAGTTCATCTTCCTGGCCCAAGCCTTGGTTACGACTTGAAGGGTCTTGTGATGATCTGTTTAAATCATCCTGACGGCGATTTTGATCCTGGTTACGGTTGTCGTTACTTTGATTTGGCATAACAAACGGTTTTAATTTTTACAATATGGTAAGCTTTCAAGTGATTGATGTCGAAATTATTATGCCATTTATTTATGCTATTCAATCTATTGTAAAACAAGAAGCAGCAAATCTGTCTGCTGCTTAATTGAGTACCGACATCTACATTGGCCTTGGAAAGCCTACTACACATAATAATATGTATTTGTTCATAATTTACATTATGTTAAACAGGCACACGGGGCTTTGCAATCAGCCATCCCTTCAAAACAGTTTTGTGAGAGAACATACAAAACTGCCCCTCCC
>JAEZDC010000041.1 GCA_023429825.1 Bacteroidota bacterium
GTTTGACGTAGCCTGTAACCTCCCCTGAATAAAGCGATCCTTGCTCTTAATCCTTTAGCCGTGCCCTTAGTGAGTCTTTCATCAACCGGATCACCTATGCCAGCCACTTCATTTTTCCATGGTAAAAGATCTGCAGCGATCTTTAAATCAGCTATTAATCGATCATATAAACTATCAGCATTTGTTCGGGTAGGGAATGGATTAGAGACTGCCTGTGCATATGCAGGTTGAAAGTGTGCAGGAAGATCGCCCCAATTTCTTATCGCTTCAAAGTAAAACTGAGCCCTTAATGTTAAAGCTTCTCCATGCATGCGTTGCAGTTGCTTTTTTTCCTGGTCAGAACCGCCGGAATACTGCGCCATCTTTGGAATGTTATCGATGCAGATGTTTGCATACTCAATTCCCTGGAACAGTTGATTGAAAGGTCTCTCCAGTTGTGCATTACCTGGTGTTAAAGAGTAACGAGCCATATCTCTCCTGTCATTATCCAAAGCTCCTGATGGACCTTGCATTTCATCATTATCTACAGGATAATACAAGCTTAAACGAATACCATAACCCTGGTCACCGGTAAGCCTGCTATACACGCCGGCGATGGCCTGGTAAGCTGTATTTACATCTTTGAAGACCAGATCAGGACCAACGGATGTGATCGGCTGCTGATCTAAATATTTTTTACAACTGCCGAGTGCAACAACAGCGATCGTTGCGATCATTATCTTTTTTAAAGGCAGTCTACAATGTATCATGTTCATATCGCAAGTTTATTGTCGTTAAAATGTTACGTTAACACCAAAAATGAAAGTACGGCTCTTAGGATAAGCTGAGTAATCGAGGCCTTGTGTTAAAGGACTTCTTCTAACGCTTACCTCAGGATCATAACCACTGTAGTTAGTGATGATCGCTAAATTATTAACGGTTGCATATAAGCGGAACCTGCTGATTCCTGCTTTGATCAACGATTTCACCGGAAGCGTATATCCAATTGTGATATTATTCAATCTTAAGAAAGAAGCATCTTCAATCGCCCATGAATGAGGATAGAAAGCACCTGAACCCCTGATAGGCTGCCAGATAGTTGCATTCGCGTTTGCAGCTGCCAGTTCAGTAGGAGAAACACCAAAGGCATATTGTTTACCACCAATTGTTTGGAAGGTCATCAACACTTTACCATTAGCGTCGATCGTTCTGAACCTGTTCTGCATAATATCCAGCAGGTTTGAGTTAGCAGTGTATCCGTTTGTGAATTCGATCTTATTTGCATTGTATACATCTCCACCTATTGAAAAGTTGAAGAAGATACTTGCATCCCATTGTTTATAAGTGAACTGCTGATATAATCCACCTGTGAAATCTGGCGTTGGATTACCCATCACGGTTTTATCAAAATCATCGATGATGCCATCTGGTGTACCGCTAGGCCCACTCAGATCTTTGAATTTGATACCACCTGGAATTGCACCGCCTGCTACTTTATAAATATCAGGCAGACCTGATTTTAATGTGTACTGTCCGGTTGTGGTGTTATAATCAAATTCATCTATTTTATAGAATCCATCTGTCACCCAACCCCACATTGACCCCACAGGATCACCCACTCTTACGATATAATCGGTAGGCTGCCCGGATACGCCCCAGCTAGCTGCGGGATAAAAGAACTGCTGATTCTTACCCAGAGCTTCTATTCTATTTTCATTATGGGAAATGTTGAAATTAGCATTCCAGGTAAAATTGTTCTTTGTTTTACGAATGATGTTTGTATTTAACTGTAGCTCCCAACCTTTGTTGGAGGTCTTACCTATGTTCTGAAGCTGTGAAGAATAGCCATAAGTGGAGGCAACAGGCACATTCAATAACAGATCCTTAGAGTTATTGATGTAATAATCGAAGCTGAAATTGATACGGTTCTTAACGGCAGAAAGATCTAATCCGAAGTTTGTGTTTACAAGGCTTTCCCACTGTAATGCTTCATTGACCAATGCCGTTGAATTGTATACAGGAACCAACTGATTGTTCAATGAATAGTAGTATTGATCATTTCTGAAAGTAGTGAGGTAGAGATAATCGTCGATCCTGTTATTACCAACGGTACCATATCCAAACCTGAATTTCAAATTATTGATAAAGTTCACATCCTTCATAAAGTCCTCATTCGATACTACCCAGGCCAGAGAACCTGAAGGGAAATAGCCCCATCTCTTTTCAGGGGAGAATTTAGAAGAACCATCAGCACGAAGATTAAACTCAGCCATGTACTTATTTCTATAACCATAGCTTAATCTTGTAAAGAATGACAGGCTGGTATATTTTGATTCAAACAACCTTGGCAATCCCATCAGGTTTCCGAGATTAGTTTGTTTAAATGCCTGTTGCGGAGATGTGTTTAATGGATAATCTCGTATTGTTCTTCCAAAAGATTCTGTCTCCAATTGATAAGTCTCTTCTCCCAGCAAGGCTGTAAAGCTATGTTTACCTCTGAAGTTGTTAACGGAGTAAGTAAGCACGTTAGAGTTAGTGATCGTTCTTCCCTTGATCGTATCTAATGTAGCTATTGGCTTTCTACCACCCTGTACAATTGCATAGTTGGTATTGGAGTCACTGAACTGGCGATCGATCCTGTCATTGTGATCATAACCAAATGTTGATCTGAATGTCAGGTTCTTCACAACGTCGATACTCAAATTTGCATTAAGGTTATAAGCTCTTGTAGATTTTCTCCTGTACTCGGAATTTGCTAATAACACAGGATTGATCAATGACAAACTATTGCCCACATTCGGGTCAGCTGAAGGATCGTTATCATCAATCTCGTCTTGTGTACCAGATAAGAATGGTTTATACTTCACGGCATTTCTCAACCTGTTGTAGGCAGAACCTTTTTCATCGGATATTCCAGCGCCATAAACATCCTGGTGTGTATACCTTGCTCCGTACCCTAATTTTATTTTCTTATTGATCCTGTAGTCTCCTTTGAAATTAGCCAAATGACGTTGGTAGCTTGAGTTAATTACAATTGCTTTATCATTATTGAAAGTATAGGAGAAGTTATATGTGGTTTTATTATTTCCGCCTGTAAACCCAATATTGTGTGTTTGAGTAACACCGGTACGCCCGGCAACTTCCTCCTGCCAATTGATCGGAGTTACATTCTTCCAGACATTCAAAGTATCCCAGGTAGTACCAAAGTTTCTAACAAAGTTGGTGCTGTCGTTCGTGTTACCTCTTGATCTTTCGTAATTATAAACCACATATTCATATGGATCTAACACGCCTAATTTATTAGCCAGGCTTTTAACACCTACAAACCCGTTATAACTAACTCTGAGTTTACCTGGTCTGCCGGTTTTTGTAGTGATCACAATTACACCGTTCGCACCTCTTGCACCATAGATGGCAGTGGCTGCCGCATCTTTCAATACATCGATAGACTGAATATCTTGTGGTGAGATCACATTCAACGCATTTTCTACCTGAACACCATCTACAATGTATAAAGGAGAATTATCCTGCGTGATAGACATTCCACCTCGTACTCTTACCCGTACCTCTGCATCAGGTGAACCTTCAGCAGTAGAAGCAGTAACTCCGGCAAGTCTTCCGTTCAAGGCTTCTGCAGCGGAGTTGAGCGGAATATCTTTCAAGTCCTTCGCACTTACAGAAGATACAGAGGCCATAAGGTCTTTTCTTCTTACAGTTTGATATCCCACTACCACGATATCATCGATCTGTGCTACCTGTCTTTGCAATTGCACATTTACAGTTCCGCCGGAAGTACTGACAGTTTGGGAAGCAAATCCTGTATAGCTAAATACAAGGTCGATCTTTCCCGATCCGCTAACGCGTATTGAATAATTTCCCTGCGCATCCGTTTGTGTACCTTTTGTTGTTCCTCTTACGAGAATACTTACACCTTGCAAACCAGCACCGGCAGAATCTGTAACTCTACCTTTTGCTTCAATTGTCTGGCTATATGCTGTGAGAGAAATAAATGAAATCAGCAGGAGCAATAACGTCAATCTTTTCATATTAGCAAGCTTTAGTACGAGACCTATTTCGTCTCAAAGTGCTCACAAACTACACAAGAAATTGCGCAGGTAAATCTGATGAGAATTTGTTTTTTTACGCAATCGTTACCGAAAACGATACCGGTGAAATACACTAGCGTTTTAATGTCTCAATCAGGTGAAAAATAAAGGTTTACAGCTTAAAACCTATTCGTCGCGGATTTACTTAAACGTCTTAGAGATTATTAAAAGGGGCAAAGCGTCTACCTTAAATTCAGGCAGTTCCTCAGATCATCTCGCTTTGCAATAATGAACTTTTTATGGTGCTTTTTTGTTCATTGTATTTCTTCACGGCTTCAATGAAACTTACAAAAAGTGGAGCCGGCTTTTCCACCGTACTTTTTAATTCCGGGTGATATTGCACCCCTATAAAGAAAGGGTGATTTGGAATTTCCATAATTTCTACTAACCCTGTTTCAGGATTTCTTCCGCTGAAGATGACACCACTGTTTTCAAACTGTTCTAAATACTGGTTATTGAACTCGTAACGGTGGCGATGGCGCTCTGTTACGTTCGTTGATCCATATATCTTATGAGCCAAAGATCCCTCTGTTATATTACATGGATAAGAACCTAAACGCATGGTTCCCCCCATCATCTTTATTTTCTTCTGCTCCTCCATCATACTAATCACCGCATCATCTGTACTCTGATCCATTTCAGTTGAATGCGCCCCGGTAATATTCAATACATTCCTGGCGAACTCGATCACTGCCATCTGCATTCCCAGGCAAATACCAAAGAATGGTAAACCATTTTCTCTTGCATGACGTACTGCAATGATCTTGCCTTCAATCCCCCTCATTCCAAAGCCAGGAGCCACTAACAAACCATCGAGTCCTTGAAGTTTATCAGCAACATTTTCTGTAGTGATATGTTCACTATGCACATTCACTACCTGCACCTTCACTTCATTAACCGCACCGGCGTGAACAAAACTTTCAAGTATAGATTTATACGCATCCTGCAACTCCACGTATTTACCTATCAACCCAATAGTTACTTTACTTTTTGGATACTTTAGTTTATCAAGGAACTCTTTCCATTTATCCATCTGCGGCTCACCGTAATTGGTGATGTTAAGCTTCTTCAAACAAATAAGATCAAGTTTTTCTCTCAACATCAGCAAAGGCACTTCATATATAGTAGAAGCATCCATTGCCTCAATCACCGCTTCAGTTTTTACATTACAGAACAGGGCGATCTTCCGCTTGATATCATTTCCCAAAGGTTCTTCTGTTCTGCAAACGATCACATCAGGATGTACTCCTGTTTCACTTAACATTTTAACGCTGTGTTGAGTGGGCTTCGTCTTTAACTCTTTCGCAGCTTTCAGGTAAGGTATCAAAGTAAGATGCACTACCATCACATCTTCATCGGGCAATTCCCATTGCAATTGTCTTACAGCTTCTATAAAAGGTAAACTCTCTATATCACCAACTGTTCCACCTATCTCGGTAAGTACCACGTCATATTTTCCATCTTTCCCTAGCAATAACATTCTTCGTTTGATCTCATCGGTAATATGCGGAACCACCTGCACAGTCTTACCTAAAAAATCACCCGCTCTCTCCCTGTTGATCACAGTCTGGTATATTCTTCCTGTAGTTACATTATTAGCCTGCGATGTATGAATATTTAAGAACCTTTCATAATGCCCAAGGTCAAGATCAGTCTCAGCTCCGTCCTCTGTTACAAAACACTCCCCGTGTTCATATGGATTCAACGTACCGGGATCTACATTGATATATGGATCGAACTTTTGAATAGTTACTCTTAATCCCCGCGCCTGCAAAAGTTTTGCAAGGCTCGCCGCAATGATTCCTTTTCCCAAACTACTTGTAACTCCTCCAGTCACAAAAATGTACTTTGCCATATATTGATGGTTTAGATTTTTTATTTACCAAGCTTTAAGTCTACTATTTAACTTCCGTTGCGTCGCACTCTTGTACGTTCTGTTCAATATTCAACAAACAAAAACATCCTAACAAAACAGCATTGCTATCTGTTAAGAAATATGGTGACCGTAAAGAGAATGGAAAAAATCTCAGAGGTCATACAAACCTAAGGAGAATATTTCGGGCAAAAAAATTGCTGACTCACCAAAAACGTGATCCACTTTAAAAATGTTAATTTAAGGTGTACATTTTCACTATTTTGGATGGTGCATTTATTGTTAGGTAACAAACTTTTATCAAACCATTAAATAAATCAATTCATGAAACAGCTCATCCTGGTTGCAGTGGCTGCCATGTTAACTGCAGCGCTCATCAGCTCTACAATGAAACAAAGAGCCCCGCAGATATTGACACCTGAATGTTATATCAGTTGTTTTGAAAGCAGTATGTTAACTGAGTTTCAAAAAGAAGCCGCAACAAAAGAGTTTACCAATTTTCATATCACTCCTCTCCCGTTTGTGTACGCGGATCCCAAGGGAGCTATGGTGAGTTTTAAAACGCCTGATGGTCAGCAGGGAGCAGCTTACTCTATTCCGGCGAAAAAGAAAAGCAATAAATATTTATTAGTGATCCAGGAGTGGTATGGGTTGAATGATTATATAAGAGCAGAAGCAGATTGGTATTGGGATGAATTAGATAAAGAAGCCAATGTGCTGGCGTTGGATCTATACGATGGAAAAGTGGCGTCAACACCTGACAGTGCATCTAAATTTGTGCGGGCTGTTAATAATGACCGTTTAAGTAACATCATCAAAGGCGCTATTGAGTATGCGGGAAAAGATGCTGAGATCTATACTGTTGGATGGTGTTTCGGCGGTGCATGGAGTTTACAGGCTTCAATTATCGCAGGGGCACAGGGAAAGGGCTGTGTAATGTTCTACGGAAGACCAGAAACGAATGTAGATCGCTTAAAACTGTTGAATGCGGATGTGATCGGCTTTTTCGGTAATAAAGACAAGAGTCCTTCTCCAGAGCAGGTGGATGCTTTTGTAAAGAATATGGAGGCAGCCGGGAAAAAACTAGAAGTGCACTGGTATGATGCCGGGCATGGCTTCGCAAATCCAAGTAACCCGAACTACGATAAAGAAGCTACCGCTGATGCAAAGAAGAAAGCAATTGAATTCCTGCAGAAACGAATAGATGATTAATATGCTTAAGTAATAAGCTTGCTTCTGAACATATAGAAGGCATAGTTTTAGTTATCTTAGAACTATGCAGTTGGTGAATTATCTACAACAGGAACTACCTAAGAATGCACTGATCACCCGTTATGTAGACATTCATGGATTCTTATACTTCATCACCCAAAGCAAACTCCGTTTTGCAAGGCTCGATAGCTTCGAAGACATTAATGAAGGTTTTACCCTTGTAAACGCCGCTTCTTTAAATAATGTAGTACACCAGGACAAACTAAAAATGGCGGAGCAGATAAAAGAACGCAATCGCCGGCTGCAGGAAGATTTCAAACATCAGCAGCAAAACCTTTTTGCCTGTTGTTGGTATATGGGTGGTAAAGAATCAGTAGCCATGTGGAATTTATATTCTAACCCCGATAGTGTTGCCATACGATTCTACGCAGATGAATTGATAAAACTGGTAAATAAGATCACTTTAAAAGAAGCTAAAGGTTTTTCAAAACTCATGTATGGCCTGGTAGAATATATTGATCTGTCTGAAGTAGAAAAAGAAGAGATCAGGAATAAATTAAAACAACACCAATGCACTGGCTTCGTTAAAGATAATTCATTCAGTCATGAACAGGAGTTTCGATTCATTGCTGAAAAGAATACTGATAATACTCATGATACTCTTGAATTTGAAATATGCCTGGGAGAATTAGAGAGTATCAATTTCCAGGTGATCTCGCACCCAAAAATGGAAGACTGGAAGATCAGGAACATCCTCAACGTACTCAAATGCTATAAGCTGGAAGAGAAATACCTTCCCTCATCTTTGGCACTCAAAAATGTTCAATAGAGAACAAGACTTAGAAGACAAGACACGCCGGCCTATGGTTCATAATTTCTTTCCTATCTTCCATCCTACAATTGCATCTATGAAAAAAAATGTTTCCCTCATCATCTTTTCGCTGATAGTTGCTCACTTATACGCCCAACCATCTTTTATTAAAGACAGCCTTGAGAGTTACATCAAACAAGGAATGAAAGATTGGGATATTCCCGGCTTAAGCATTGTTATAGTAAAAGATGGGCAGGTGGTTCATATGAAAGGATATGGTGTAAAAGATATTCAAACAAACGCTCCTGTGGATGAGAATACATTATTCATGATTGCCAGTAATACAAAATTGTTTACCGGAACTGCATTGGCTAATCTTGAATATCGCAAAAAGATCAGCCTTAATGACAAGATCACTAAGTACTTCCCGGATTATAAATTATACGATAAAACAACAACTGAACTGGTTACCATTCGTGATCTCCTTGCACACCGAATTGGTACAAAGACATTCCAGGGAGATTTTACTTTCTGGAACAGTAACCTTAGCCGCAGAGAAATAATGTATAGAATGAGGCTGTTGAAACCTGTAGGCTTATTCAGGCAAGACTATGGTTATTGCAACAGTTGTTACTTAACCGCCGGTGAAGTGATACAAAAAGTTACCGGCCAGCCGTGGGAAGTATATGTATACGACAGTCTCATCATTCCTGCAGGCATGACGAATACACATGCTTTATCACAGGGCATTACGCAAAGAAAAAATGTAGCTACGCCTTATACCACCAGTTATACAAATAAGCTTAACAAAGTTCCCTATGATCAATGGGATAATCTTGCACCTGCTGCAAGCATTGTGAGCAATGTGAATGACCTTTCGAAATGGCTGATGTTCCAGCTAGATAGCGGAAAAGTAAATGGCAAACAGGTAATACCATGGGTGGTTTTGCAAACTACAAGAGACATTAATATTGTTACTAATAGCCGCAAGTCTTCAAATTTTCCAATTAATATACGGGGTTATGGCTTGGGGATCTCATCTAATGATTATAACGGGAAACAGTTATACTCTCACACAGGAGGCGCAGCAGGCATGGTGAGTGGTGTTTGCTTTGTACCAGAGGAAAAATTAGGAATCGCGATCCTTACAAACAACGACAACCAGGGCTTTTTTGAAATACTTCGTTACCAGATTTTAGATGCATATCTCGGTGTGCCTTATATAAACAGGAGTCTGCAACAATTGCAGAGTTTTAAAAACGACATGCAAAATCAAATAAGTGAGATCGAAGCATGGAAAGCACGGGTTAAGGGAAACAAACCAGTACTTCCTTTGACCGCATACACGGGTGAGTACAACAATGAACTTTATGGCAAGCTCACCATCACTGCTAAAGACAATAAGTTATTTTTAAAATTTCATTCCCACAACAATTTAACGGCAACCATGCAATACATGGAGAATGACGACTGGCTGTTGACTTATGATAATATCGAGTATGGAATTTTTAGCACCACTTTCAAAATAGACAAAACAAAGGTGACCTCCGTAGAAATAAAAGCCAACGAGTTTGTAGAAAAGGATCCGTACACTTTTATAAAAAAATAATTTATGGAGTGAGCTGCAACAACGCTATTGAACTTCCGTTGCGTCGCACACTTCAACTTTTTAATCTTTATTGAACTAATAGAGCCATAGTGCACCCAGTAAACAAAACGCATATGAGAAAACTTGCTTTACTCTTAGTACTGATCTCTTCTTCAGCGATCGCTCAAACCAATCTTGACAAATCAGTAGCAACAGTAAAATCAAAAGTGATCGAATGGAGAAGAGATTTTCATCAGAATCCTGAGTTATCGAACAGAGAATTCAGAACACAGGCAAAAGTTGCAGCGCATCTTACTTCGCTTGGTATCCAGTTAAAGAAAATGGCTAAGACCGGCATTGTAGGAATTCTCAAGGGTGGCAAGCCAGGTCCTGTTATTGGTTTACGTGCAGATATGGATGCCCTTCCTGTAATTGAGCGCGTGAACCTTCCATATAAATCAACTAAGATTGACACTTTCAATAATCAAAAAGTAGGTGTAATGCATGCCTGCGGTCATGATGCACATACAGCTATGCTGATGGGCGCCGCTGAAGTATTGGCATCCATGAAAAATGAAATAGCCGGAACCGTGGTATTCTTATTTCAACCTGCAGAAGAAGGTGCACCTGAAGGCGAGGAAGGTGGAGCGCCGCTAATGGTGAAAGACGGTGCATTGGATGACCCGAAAGTGGATGTGATTTTTGGAATGCATATCAACTCAGCGATACCTGCCGGTGATCTCAGGTACAAGAGCGGTGCTTTTATGGCCTCCGCTGATGCATTTAAAATAAAAATTAGAGGAAAATCATCGCACGGTTCACAACCATGGCTTGGCGTTGATCCTATTTATATTTCAGCGCAGATTATAGAGGGGTTGCAAAGTATTGTAAGCCGCCAAAGCGATCTTACTAAAGCACCTGTTGTGATAACAGTTGGAGCGATCCATAGCGGCGTTCGATTTAATATCATTCCTGAAGACGCAGAAATGATCGGAACGATCCGGAATCTTGATTCATCAATTCGTAAATCAGTATTGAAAAAGATTGAGAGCACTGCTACAACGATTGCGGCAATGCATGGCGCTGTCGCGGAAGTCCAGATAGATAATAAAACATTAGTAACCTACAATCATCCTGATCTCGTAAAACTAATGATACCTACACTTGAAAAAAGCGCAGGTGCAGAAAATGTAAGCGAAATGAATTGGGTTACTGGCGCCGAAGATTTCTCTTTTTACCAGGATAAAATACCCGGTTTCTTTTTTTACTTTGGTGGAATGCCTAGGGGTAGCGATCCTGGCAAAGCGCCTCCACATCATACACCGGATTTTTTTATCGATGACAGTAAGTTAGACGTCGGAGTAAAAACTTTTGTACAGTTAGTGTTTGACTACGCCAGGTTGAAGGGAGGCAAATAACGCACAATTTCCTTTATTAGCTGTGCAGGGGCTTATACTAGAGTACTTCTCAATAAAAATCCTCTCTTTATATTTGACGCAAATGAACTACCTGCAATTAGCAAAGTATGGATTACAGTATGGCGTAAATGTGTGGAAGGAATATCGTTTCATCCGCCATTACCTCGAGCCTTTGGTGAACGCTCATTGCAATACACTCGGTTATACACTCAACAAAAAGGAAAATAAAAAAGTCTTTCGCTACTACCCTATTCTTACCGTTTGCGGTAACGCAGAAAATTATATTTTTCTCAGAGATCGAGGCCTCAATGATGAAGAACGAAAAAGATTAACGCTGATGAGTGCCATGGCTACATTATGCGATGATCTGCTGGATGAAGATGGCTGGACCGAAGATCAATTAAACGGGTTGTTTGAGAACCTTGTAGATAATGAACGGGATTATGGGTCGCTTTCCTCCAAAGCAAAACTCATTCTTTGTATGAATAAAGACTTTAAGCATCTTCATATAAAAGATGAATATTGGAAGCAATTAAAAAGAGCTTTTCATGCACAGGCAGAATCGATAAAACAAAATCAGCCTGATCTTTCACTCGAAGAAACCTTACAAATATCAAAAGATAAGAATGGACATACCTCTTTGATCGTTGCCACTTTACTGGATGAAGACTGGTCAGAAGCTGAATTGGATTTTATTTACCAGACCGGTGTAATGGGGCAACTTTCCAATGACATTTTTGATGCATGGAAAGACGTACAGGAAGATATCTATACCATAGTAAGAAAGACAAAAGATGTTGCGCAACTCAGAAATATTTTCCTGGAAGAATATGGTAAGCTATTAAGTTATTTAAAACAGTGCAGGGCAAATGAGAAAACCAAACGTAGAACTATCAACAGGTTGGCCTGCATTTACTCATTTGGAATAATAGGCCTTGAGCAACTTGAAAAAGTAGAGAAGAAATATGGAACTCCTATCGAGTGGCACTCCGTTTTAAGAAAAGACCTGGTGGTGGATATGGAATATCAAAGACATCGCTTCAATTATCTAAGCAAGATCGTGTGGCTTTCTAATCAATATAAATGATCAACGCACTATCGATACTTTGTCTTCAGAAAGTATAGATTCATTTTTATACCGCAGAATAACATTCGCCGTAACTACCACATCTCTCTGGCAATATTCCACGATCTTCTTCAGGTCATGATCACGGTAATAAACATCCTGCACCATACTGCCATCCATATCTGTTTTAGAAGTTGGAATACCTAACACATTTGCAAGCAGGTGCAGTGAAACATAATTTTTATAATCGCCAAACTTCCACCACTGCATAGTGTCGAACATCTTTGTTTCCCACGGCTTTTTATCGTTGAGTTGTAAACAAGCTGGTAGCGGCAATCCATTTATTAGCATTCTTCTGCATATGTACGGAATGTCAAATTCCTTTATGTTATGACCTGCAAATTGTATCTCTGTTCGGCTCTGGCAAAACTTGTTACATAGCTCAGTGAACGACTTTAACAATTCAGTCTCATTATCTCCATAAATACTTTTCACTCTTAAACTACATTGCCCCTGTTCGCTTTCATAGAAATAAGCAGTAGATATACAAACGATCTTTCCAAACTCTGCCAATATGCCCGCTCGCAAACGATAACTTTCCTCAGGGGTAATATTTTCTGGCATAGTTTTCGAAATCTTGTCGACCCAGAGGGACTGCCAATCAGTAGAAAGGTCATCAAAGTGGGGCTTCTGAGGAACAGTTTCGATATCTAAAATCAACAGATCTGTCATTAACAAACTATTTAAATATTTTTGAACGTTAAAAAAATCCGTTATGAGCTACAGTCAATATCCATCATCAGCACCAGAGCAACAAGCACCAAAAGCAAGTTCACCAGCACCAAAGAAAGATAACCGCAATATCATCTATGGTTTACTCATCGCAGCTTTAATAGGAACCTGGGGTTACGTTATTTACGATAAAAGTAAATCCAATGAACTCTATGCTAATCTTCAAACACAGTTTACCAATGTTGATTCTGCAAGAAATCAGTTGCAAACTGAGTTCAATGAAGCTAGCAAAAAAATGGATGAATTAAACAGTTCAAACCTTGAGTTGCAAGGTGCATTAGCAGAGAAGAATGCGGAGATAGAAAAGAAAAAACAAGAGATCGCTTCTATCCTGAAGAAAGACAAAATTGAAGATAGAGAATTAGTAAGAGCTAAAAAACTCATCAGCGAATTGAATGGCCAGATCCAGAGCTACATTGCTGAGATCGATCAATTGAAACAACAAAATCAGCAATTAACCGAAGCTAATACAGTATTGACAACTGAAAAGGAAACACTTACACAAGAGAAAGCTCAATTGCAACAAACATATGATGCTACTGAAGCTGAAAGAAAAAGAGTTGAAGATGTTGCTTCTACATTACATGCATCAAACATTGCTATCGCAGCAGTGAATGTAAAAGGTAGTGGTAAAGAAGTGAGTACTTCTACAGCTAAAAGAGCAGACTTGATCCGTGTGTCATTTGATATCGATGAGAACAGGATCGCTTCAAGCGGAACTAAAGAGATATACGTAGTAGTTACGGGCCCTGATGGAAACCCTGTTAGCAGCGGAAGTACTTTCACTACAAGAGAAGAAGGCGATAAGAAATTCACCAGCAAAGTAGATGTTAACTACGAGCAGGGAAAAAGACTACCTGTAAGTTTCGATTGGAAAGCTGATGGTAAATACCAGACAGGTGAATACAAAATTCAGATCTACCACAACGGTTATAAAATTGGAGAAGGTAAGAAGTCACTTAAGAAAGGCGGATTGTTCAGCTAAGAACAACCATCTATGAAAAACCACCAACCTCTAAACTTTCTGAAGGCAGCTTAACGGCTGCCTTTTTTGTTGGGTGGACGGCCGCATACTATTTGACAACACCTGATGCGCCGCTTCCAATGTGCGGAACTTATATAGCTTTTTATACTGATTATATCAGATTATTTAACAGCATTTCCCAGATAAATTGGCGTTCTTTGCTGTATGAAGCGATACATACTACCAGCTGTAATTGCAAGCATAAGCTTTATTGCCTGTAACAATTCTAATGATGAAAGTGGTTACCTTCCTGGCACTACCGCTACGCCCTCAACGCAGCAGTCTTCGTCTTCTAATACATCATTACAGCCAAACGTATCTATTCAGCCGCAGCCGGGAACACAGGCTGTTCCGCAGCCAACTACTCAAACGGTGCAGGCACCAACAGTTACTACGACAACTGCTACCGCAGCCCCTGCACAGGTAGCAAAAGGAATGAATCCGCCGCACGGTCAGCCTGGTCACAGGTGCGATATAGAGGTTGGTGCTCCTTTGAACTCCAAACCTAAAACAACAACTACGGCTGCGAATACTACCGCACAGATACAACCACAGGTGATCCAACCCACTCCTGCAACTACAACCACAGCACCGGGTATGAATCCTGCACACGGACAACCGGGCCATAGATGCGATATCGCAGTAGGTGCTCCCTTAGATTCAAAACCTGCACAAACAACCAACGAGGTAAAACCCATTCAGCTAACCACACCAAAGAAAGATTCCACTTCTAACCGGTAAGAAACGCTAAGGCATCATTATCTTAGAACAATGATTCACTGGCTTAATTGGAGAACACTGCTTGCATTCATTGCTATCGTTATTGTAAGCGGAACTATCTTCTATTCTCAGTATCTCTCCAGGAAAATAGCAGAAGATGAAAGGAAGAAAGTACAGATATGGGTGGAAGCGCAAAAAACAATTTTAAATTCTTCTGATTCTGCCAGCTTAAATCTTGCTTCCGAAATATCAAGAACCAATATTGATATTCCGATCATTGAAACAGATGAAAAAGATAACATTACCGGCAATTATAAAAATCTTGATACTCTTAAAGTAAAAAGTGACTCTGGCTTTTTGAGAAAACAATTAGAAACTTTCAAGGATGAGCATGGTCCTATTGTTTTAGTGCTGAGTGAAAAACCTTATTTAGCCAATAAGTATTACTATGGCCAGAGTGATCTTCAGAAAGAAGTTCGTTACTATCCCATCATCCAATTGTTCATCGTAAGCTTGTTCATTATCGTAACCATCATCGCTCAGCGAACAACATTTCGTAGTACACAGAACCAGGTTTGGGCTGGAATGGCCAAAGAAACAGCACACCAACTGGGTACTCCTGTTTCTTCGTTGGAAGGATGGCTGGAAGTGTTGAAAGACATACCTGGCAATGAAAAGATGGTTCCCGAGATAGAGAAAGATGTGCATCGATTGCAACTCATCAGTGATAGATTTGGAAAGATCGGCAGCAAGCCCAATCTCGAAGAAAAGGATATTAAAGAGCAGGTAGCAAACATGATGGATTATATTAAAAAAAGAGCCGGCAGCAAGGTGGTCTTCAATTTAAATGTAACAGGTAACGGGCCGGTGATCGCAAGAATTTCTCCGCCATTGTTCGATTGGGTGATAGAAAATCTTTTGAAGAATGCATTGGATGCCATGGATGGAAAAGGGCAGATCAATGTATCAATCGAAGATCATCCATCACAGATATTTGTAGATGTAACAGATACTGGTAAAGGCATTTCAAAAGCAAATATTTCTAAAGTGTTCAAGCCCGGGTTCACTACAAAAAAAAGAGGCTGGGGCCTGGGACTTACATTAACCAAACGCATTATAGAGCAATATCATAAAGGACAGATATATGTAAAATGGAGTGAGCCGGGAAAAGGAACCACTTTCAGAATTGTTTTGAACAAAGGTTGAGCAACATAATAACCCAACAATTATATTTGCAACCCGTTGAGTTTTGAGTTACTGTTTTGGGTTTGAGTCCCTGAACTATAAACTTCAAACTGAAACTGCCCAGGTGTTGAAATTGGTAGACAAGCCACTTTGAGGTGGTGGTGTTCGAAAGGACGTGCTGGTTCGAATCCAGTCCTGGGCACAAGGCAATCGAAAGGTTGCCTTTTTTTCAAAAAGCCCTAAAAAGTAGCATTGAATTTTCCGCTAGTAAGATTATAGGTGCCGCAGCTGTTTTGTATCTGCAGATTGAAAGTTCCTGAAATTATGCGGGCTGTCTTATCAAACGTAGTTATAATAACAGCGCCTCCCGCTGTTGTGCCCGGATCAGAGACGCTCAGGTAACAATTATTCTCAGAGCTAAAGCTTAAAGTTGCCCCGGTTGTTTGACCTAGGTTATATACCCCTGTTTGAGTAATATTTCTTATTCCGATCACTATTCTGCTCTTTTTATAAAGGGTATCAACCTGGCGATACCGGTTGGCTTCAATTACTACACTTGAAATACCATTGTATTCATCATACCTGCATTGGATTGTTGGATCAGTCCACGCACCGAACATACCAGCAAAAAAATTAGAGATGGGAACCTGGGGCTTCCAATATTCCCCGTTCACCATACATTCAAATGAATTCCCGGAAGAGACTGGAGCATGTTTAATGCAAGAGACCATGGAGATCATAATTAGTATTACGAGTCTCAATTTCATAAACTAAATATATTCAACTTTTAGCTATTGAACCAGCTGTAGTATTTTGCACCATGCATTTAAATTTTGAATTCAAAGCTAAGGCCATAGACATAACACTGCTTGAGAAAAAACTGCTTGGGCTTGGCCCGAAATTCATCGGAGAAGATCACCAGATAGATACCTATTTCAACTCACCTGCAGGCAGATTAAAGCTCAGGGAAGGCAACATCGAGAATGCATTGATCCATTATGAAAGAGAAGATGCTGCGGATGCTAAAACTTCCAAGGTGATATTATACCAGCATACACCCGATCAGAACCTGAAGAACATTCTCATCACTACCTTAGGAATTAAAGTGGTGGTGGATAAAAGAAGAAAGATATACTTCATTGACAACGTAAAGTTTCATTTTGATAATGTGGGGAAGCTTGGATCATTTGTTGAAGTGGAGGCGATAGATGCTGATGGTACTATCGACATTGATACGCTGAAACAACAGGCTAAGCATTACTCTGAATTGTTTGGGATAAAAGCTGAAGATTACATAGCCGTTTCCTACAGCGATCTGTTGCTTGATGCCATGAAAATAGAACGTACAAGTGAGTGACACAACGGAAGATGATAGGAGAACTAAGGTTGGCTACAAAACTATTCTATACATTCGCCGCACAATCTTTAAAAATGAAAGTTGTATTGAGTATCGTGCTATCGGTTATTGTTCTGAATGGCCACACACAAAACAGTTTACCTGTACCAAGAAACATCCAGGCTACTTTTGATAAAGGCACTCGCTCAACAACGGGTAAGCCCGGGCCTGGTTACTGGCAGAATACAGCCGACTATTATCTGGATATTCAATTTTTTCCTGCAACAAGATTGATCTCGGGAACTGTGGAGATCACCTACTTTAATAATAGCCCTGATACGTTAAAGGAGATCATTTTTAAATTATATCCTAACCTCTATAAAGAAGGATCACCAAGAGCTAGTAAAATAAATGCATCAGACGTAAGTGAAGGTGTGAGCATAGACCAATTGATGATGAATAACAAAGTTGTTGAACAGAACAGGCTGAATATAGATGCAACGAATATGTCTGTGAAAACAACCCTGGCTCCCAGGCAAACTGCAAAATTTCATATCAACTATCACTACACACTAAATAAAAATTCACATATCAGGACAGGCGAAGTAGAACCCAATGCTGATTTCATTGCATATTTCTTTCCAAGAATAGCTGTATACGATGATATCGATGGATGGAACCGGCATCCTTACCTTGGATCGCAGGAATTCTATAATGATTTCTGCAACTTTAAAGCTTCTATCACCGTTCCGAAAAACTTTTTAGTATGGGCTACCGGTGATCTGCAGAATTGCAGTGAAGTACTTACTTCAAAATATTGCCAGCGGTTACAGCAGGCAGAACAAAATGATGCTGTTATTTATATTGTTGATTCAAGTGATTTGAAAAAAGGCGGCATCACAACTGACAATGCCGTAAACACCTGGAAGTTCGAAGCGAAGAATGTTATTGATTTTGTATTTGCTACTTCAGATCATTATTTATGGCAATCGACAAGCCTGGTAGTTGATTCTGCAACGAAGAGGCGAACAAGAGCCGATGCAGTATTTAATCAAAAGCACAAAGATTATTTTCATGTAGTGCATGATACGAGGAAAACAGTTGAAGCGATGAGCTATCGTTTTCCCAAATGGTCTTTCCCCTATTCGCACATCACTGTATTTGATGGCTTAGACCAAATGGAATACCCGATGATGGTGAATGATAATCCTGTTGAAGACAGGCATGAAAGTATTGAACTTACTGTGCATGAAGTATTCCATACCATGTTTCCGTTTTATACCGGCGTTAATGAAACCAAATATGCATGGATGGATGAAGGCTGGGCAACCATTGGCGAATGGCTCATCTCACCAATGATCGATTCTACAGTGGTTGATACTTATGGTGTGAACCCATACGGAAATGCATCAGGAAATGAAGTGGACGTTCCCATCACTACCTTAAGTACGCAACAAACCGGAACAGCTTATTTCGTAAACGCATATCCTAAGCCGGCATTAGGATATTTATATGTAAAAGAAATGCTGGGGGATGACCTGTTTCACAAAGCACTGCATAACTATATTCGGAACTGGAATGGAAAACATCCAATGCCTTACGATTTTTTTTATAGCATGAATGAAGGTGCGGGAATAGATCTGAACTGGTTTTGGAAGCGTTGGTTCTTTGATAGCGGTTATCCTGATCTTGCTATCACATCTGTAACAAAAAAAGGAAATAGCTATAACGTACTTGTTACTTCAAAAGGCACTAAACCAGTGCCAGTTGAACTGACCGTTCATTACAATGATGGCTCTTCCGGAAAGATCAAAAAGAATATTTCTGTTTGGCAGAATGGTAATGTATCAACCGTTGTTCCGGTAACATCGGCAAAGACCATTACAAAAATTGAACTGGGTGGCACACATATACCGGATGCGGATAAAAAGAACAATACTTACGAGATGAAGTGATCATTCCGGGTAGTCTTCAACATTCATCCCTAAAATTATATTGCGGGTAGCTGTTTTAATTCCATTGCCTTTTTGCAGTTGTAAAAAGCCACTACCGCCCCGCTTCCTGTCGTTATTCTTCATCCGTTCTGTTACAAGCGGGTCATCTAAGAAATGAAAATCATCTATCCAGTACTCATTCTTATCCGGTTCTTTAAGAGTTATATGAATATGCTGCGGGTTGCTGCTGTTAGGATAAGAAGCAGGTCGGAATGTATAGAACTTATACTCGCCTTTTTCATTTGTTTTCATCCAGCCACGAATGTAGCCATGTCTTCTCCCCCAGCCTTTCTCATCACCCTTAGTCGGATATACACCGGTTTGATCTGTATGGTACACGTATAAGATCACATCTTTAGCAGGTGTCTTCCCATCTTTCTTATATACTACCCCACTGATCATGATCTTTTCCCCTGCACTACCAAAGCCGGGTAATGTATCAACATGATCAAGATCTTTGAACGGAATAGTATTTTCATATATCGCTTCACAGCCTTCGCAATTTCCACCGATGTGTTTATTGATTTTCTTTTGCTGGCTTGCACTTTCTGTGCAATACGTTAATTGAAGGATAACAAGCAAAACGAGGTTGCAGAAGATCTTTTTCATACGCAGGATTTTTTATCCTCCATCAACTTATAAAAGATAACTGAGGATATCCAGTTAATTTATGATAAGCTGCAAAAAAAGGGGCTGACTGGTACAGGGGCTAGTTTCCAAAAACCTTCTTCAGTATATCAGTTGTTCGGGCAAGCGGATCTTTCCTGATGCTCATCTCTTCTAAAGCAACCTGGTAAAAAATACCTGCAAGTGCTTTATCAGTTACATAAGCTGCAAGATCTGTATTCACTTTATTCTTGCTCACTTTATTATAATTAGTAAAAAGTGCTTCCCAATGTTTAGTAGCATTCACTTTTGCTAATGATGCTTCGATCACAGGTTTGAATGCCGTGGTAAGAGATGAAGTTGTTTTATCTCTCAGGTAACGCGTAGCAGATGAATCACCACCTTTCAATATTCCCCACGCATCTTGTATCGTCATTCCCTTAATGGCATTAATAAAAATAGGAGCAGCCGACTTTGCGGCATCTTCAGCTGCACGGTTCATTGACAAAACAGCTTCATCTACCTGTTTCCCCATGCCGAACATTCTAAGAGTCCCTTCGACTTTCTTGATCTCCTCAGGTAGCAATATTTTGATCACCGCATCTTTAAAGAACCCATCAGTACCTGATAGTTTCTTTGTACTGTTTTCCGTTCCCTTTACTAAGGCCTCTTTTAAGCCAGCGGCCACTTCATCAGTATTCAGAGACGATGAAGATGTGTTTATCACTTTTTTTAATGGAGATGAAGAGTCTTGCGTAGCTTTTTTGATAAGACCTTTTAATCCCTGTGCCTGTGTACTAACGCCAAGACCGATAAGAATGGAAATGATAACGTATTTCATTGTTCCAAAAATAGAACACAGAGATGGTAACAAGCAGTTAAAACTAAGCAGTGATCTTCTCCAGGTGTTCTACTGTAAGTGGCTTGGATATCACGTTCTCTACTATAGGAAACTGGCCGGCTTTCCTGATGTCCTCAGGATCAACACTGGAAGAAAGAATAAATATCCTCGGCGCGGTGTCCATTTTCAATCCTTCAAATTCCTGGAGAAAATCCCAGCCATTCATCACCGGCATATTCAGGTCGAGAAAGATGAGGTCGGGAACAGTTGAAGTATCTGTAATGTATTTCAACGCTTCTGCTCCATTGTGGCAGGTTTGTACATCTTCTGCAAAATCGGTATTACGAATGATCTTATCACATACCATTACAGTGATCGGATCATCTTCTACCAGCAAAACATTTTTAAATTTTGCCATTGCTTTCTTGTTTGAGGTATACTTTAAAACAACTGCCTGTTCCGGGCTCGCTTTCCACTTCAATTCTTCCGCCCAGGGCAGTGATCTGTGATTTGATCATATACAAACCTAACCCTTTACCATCCCTGGTAGGATGAAAACGTTGATACAACCCAAACATCCTATCACCATATCTTTCAAGATCAATTCCTACTCCATTATCCCTAAACTCTACCACCACGAAATCATCTTGCTGATAAGAACGTATGTTGATCTTAGGACGCCTTTTTTCATCCGAATATTTAATTGCATTGGTCACCAGGTTTAAGACAATACTTTCCAGGTGCACCCTGTTGTATTTCAATACCGGCACTTTACTAAAGTCAGATGTAATTTCCCCCTTCTTGTCTTCTAAAAGATTATCAATGTTCTTAACCACCTGGGCAATTACATCATCAAACCTGATGTACTCAGCTTCTGTATGAATGTTTGATTTAACTACCAGCACATTGATCAGATCGTTAAGTGTGTCATTCAACTGGTTCGTCGAATCACCTATCTTTTCCATCACCACCTGGTTGAACGGATCGCTCGTATTCTCCCGGTTATACAATGACAATAAGCTCATAAGATTAGCCACCGGTGCCCTGAGATTATGCGAAGTGATAAACGAGAATTGCTGAAGATCTTTATTATGTTTAAGTAACTCTTCTGTTAGTGCTATTTGTTCTTCCATCATCCTTTGGCGCTCGGTAACATCCCTCAGGTTCACCAGTATCCCTTTCACATATTTGTTATCGAACATGTGACGCCCCTTCGATTCAACCCATACATAAGAGCCGTCTTTACGCCTCATCCTGTAGTCCTGCGTTTCAATTGCAGAATGTTGATTCACGGTTCTTTCAAATGCAGCTATCAAAGCGGGAAGGTCTTCTGCATGCACAAGGTCAAATCCTTTTAAGCCCACCACTTCTTCCGGCTCGTATCCTAAAATACTTTTAATAGATGGAGAGATGTATTGTATCACTGCTTTCTCATCAACTATCAGTATCGCGTCGAAGGAATATTGAATAAGTGTTTTGAATCTTTCTTCACTTTCCTTCACCTTCATCTCCGCCAGCTTCCTCGCTGTTGTATCACTTGACGTAATGAATATCCCCTGTATCTCTTCATTCACCTTCAGGCTCCTGTAGATATGATGATAGATATGCGGCTGACCGTCTTCATCAATAAAATAAGTTTCCTTTTCACGATCTGTTCCATTAAATACATCTTCGAACATTTCTATGAATTGCGACGCTTCTTCAGGCCGGACAAGATCAAGGAACGATAAACCCGATTGCAATTCCTGTCTGAAGAAATAAGGTGAATGTTCCTGCGCAGCTTTGTTGTACGCTACAATACGAAGCCTGCTGTTGAGAATAATGAACGACTCTTTGGTGTTATTGAGCAATAAGGTTAGTCTTTCCTCCGACTGTATCAACGCAACGTCTGCTATCTTCTTTGCCTGGATGTTACGCATGTTCACTGCAATGGCAGCAACATTTACATCATTCATCAGGTTTCTTCCGAATACTTCGATCCAAACCCACTGACCCGATGCATTTTTCATTCTTAACTCACCAGGGCAAAGCTTACCTGCATTGTTCAATATGCAATTGAACCATTTTTCGGCTGCAGCTTTATCATCGGGATGAATGATATCGAATCCTCTTCTTTGTAATAATGCATTCGCCTCATAGCCTAACACAGGGGCAAGCGAACCTGCGATATTCAGAAACCGGAAATCTTTGTCTGCCAAAACAAATACATCAGTAGAATTTTGAACCAATGCTTTGAACAGGCTTTCTCTCTGCTCAAGCTTTTGCTGCGCTTCTATTTTCTCTGTCACATCAAAAATTCCGATCGCTACACCCAGTATCACCTCTTCTTTCTTCAGCGGGTTTACTTCAACATCATACCACTTATTCAAACCCTGCACAGGTATTTGCATACTGAACTTGAGCACTTCACCATAAAATGCAAGATGAATATTATGATGTAGCTGTGCAAAATGATCGTCATCCAGTAATGCCGACAAAGAATCGAACTGCTGAATTCTTTTTTGTGAATGAAGCTGGATGAACTCTTCAGCCTTATGATTGAACATAAGCACCTTCGCTTCATTATCTATCACCATGAAGCTGTCGTTAGTACCTGAAAGAAACGCTTCCAGGATGGCATACAGCGATAGCGAAGAAGAGAGGGCAGTATCTGGGGTAGAATTATTCATTACAATATCACGCACTCCAAATATATTATAATGCCTCTGGAATTACACACGATAAGGTTATTTATACAGAAGATGCAGTAATTATTTTTCATCTTTCTTCTCAACCGGCACAAGGTCTTCAATCTCAACATTCATCGGCAGCAACCCGATCTGCACTATCGCTCGTTTGCCACGTATCTCTTTCACTTCACCTACCTGGTAATTCTTTTTAAGCTTCACCAGGCTGCCTACTTCAATTTGCTTATTCAGCTCCTGGTACCTGGTTTCCACTTTCTTGGCCAGCTTATTCACCACTACGCTTTCCTTTTTCCTGAACAGCAGGTCTTTCAAATGCTTCACCACCTCATTCTTATCTTCTGTTTTTCTCCAATCTAAAACAATCTGCCGCAGCTTGCGTTCCATATCTTTCAAATATGCAATGCGTTGTTCTGTGATCTTGTTCTGTTGCTTCAACAACTCCACCTGCTGGCGATGCCGCTCTTTGTCCATCACCGTTTCCATCTCTCTTTTCAGTTTTTCATTCTCCTTTAAAAGCTTTTGAAGATCTATTTTTTCTTTTCCAAGCTTTTGAAGATCCTGCTCGGTTCTGTTCAGTAGTTTATCCAGTTTAAAATGATCTTCATCTACCAGCTTTCTTGCACGGTTGATCAGGTGCTGCGGTAAACCTATGCGTTCAGCTATAGAAAAAGTATACGAACTGCCCGGCTTACCTACCATCAGTTTATACATCGGCTGCAGGTTCTTTTCATCAAAGGCCATTGCACCATTCAGGATACCCGGTGTATGATTCGCCATTACTTTAAGATTGAGGTAATGCGTGGTAACGATTCCATACGCATGTCTTCTCGTCAACTCTTCCATGATCACTTCTGCGAACGCACCACCCAGGTTCGGATCACTTCCACTACCCAGCTCATCTATAAAGAACATCGTCTTCCCATTAGCTGTTTCAATAAAGTATTTCATATGCAGCAAATGGGATGAGTAAGTACTCAACTCAAATTCTATACTTTGCGTATCGCCGATATGGATGAATAACTGCTTGAATATTCCCATCTGTGATACCCCACTCACCGGCACCAGCAAACCACTTTGCATCATCATCTGGTTAAGCCCGATGGTCTTCATTGTAACGGTTTTACCACCTGCATTCGGGCCGCTGATCACCAGTATCCTGCTTTTTTCATCCAGCTTCAGCGTTACAGGAATAGTAGGCTTGCCACTCTTTTTATTGTAGAGATATAATAACGGGTGATAAGCATCTTTCAGATCTACCAGGGCCTTATCATACAGTTGTGGCATATTGCCATTCATGTCAATGGCCAGTTTACCTTTCGCCCTGATGAAATCATATTCACCTATCACAGTAAGGTATGTATCCAAAAGACCGGAGTAAACCGAGAGATTCTTCGTGAGTTCACGCAGTATGCGCTGCACCTCCCTTGCTTCATCATTCTCTAAAGAGAAGACTTCATTATTCAGTTCGATGGTTTCTTCCGGCTCAATGAAAGCAGTTTTCCTGCTGTCACTTTCTCCATGCAGAATACCTTTCACCTGCCGTTTATGTTCGCTGAACACAGCCACTACCCTCCTGCCACTGCTGAAGCTTTCTTCTATGTCTGCTGTGTACCCACTCTTAGCCAGCTTCGCGATCACCTTTTCAAACGCCCTGCGTAATTCATTCCGCTTACGGTACAAACTCATGCGTATGCGTTGCAGGTCATCACTGGCGTTATCTTTCACATTACCTGTTTCATCCAGCACATCATCTATCATCTCCATGATCGCCTTTTCATAATAGGTATTCCCGATCACCGTAGTAAGTGCGGGATAACCACTCCTGCGATCATTATCAAACCAGCGAAAAATAGCGGCAACATTTTCTGCAAGCTTTCTTATATGAATGAATTGTTCGCCGCTTAACGTAGCGCCGGGGATGCCGAGCAACTTTATTTCACGATGAATGTTGAGTACAAAATCAGCAGGGAAATATACACCCTGCTCTAAGAGTAATTTGAATTCATGGCTTTGCTTCAGCTCAAGATCGATGAATTCTTTGCGTGTATGAATGCGTAATTCCGATGCTTTGGCTTTAGCATATTCCGTTTTGCAAAAAGCAGCAAGCAAATTTTTTACTTTGTCAAACTCCAATTGAACAGCCGCACTTTCAGGATATAACCTCATATATGTCGTCCTTTCCATCAGTTACAAAACCTGCACCTGTACTAAACCTGTAACCTGCAACTTGTAACCTGTAACTTTTATTTCCCTCCAAAGGTACTTTATTCATTTTGTTGCTTACGAGGGCTTGCAGAGCCTGGCAACCTATTGCAGAGCTTGGCATAACATTTCGGGCATTACGCTAAACATAAGTCATGACACCAGGAAAAGAGAACATACAAAAGCCGCATGGCAAACCAACAGACAGAAACGCTGATCCTGAAAATGTTGAGCGGGCACACGAAATGGCTGACAGGGATATAGCCGCTGATCCTGACCTCGCCGAAAACACCGATCCGAATAATGACCTGGATGAAGGTGAACTGGCAAGACTTGGCAAAGACAAGCCCGACATCGTATAGCAGTGGCTTGTAACGGGCATCGATTATTTCTTCAATATAATTCCTGCAAACCTAACTGCATAGGCAATCCTATGCCTGCACTCTCCTGTGTAAATCGAGTAGTTTCCACTCCATACCTGTAAAATTCCGGTATAGCTATACGGGCTGCAAAACAGCAAAATTCCGTGACTTCACTCTTGACTGGCATTTACAACATTCCTAACATCGCACTTGTAATGAAAAGAAAGCCCCTATTCACCCGGACCCTATTTCAAGAAAGTTTTTTTGATGGTATGGATGCCTTCCTCTTTTAAGGGTTGGTACCTAAGACACGGATGAGTATTTCTATACTTATCCCTTTTTTTCAAGACAGGTAATGGCAGGCTGAGAACCCTGCCTTTTTTTTTATAAACAACAGTTATTTATTCATTTTTTAAAAACAAAATCCAATACTATGCAGAATAAAATTTCCGCAGTATTAAGCGATCAGGATCGGGATGATGCGATCGCATCTATAGAAGCCGCCCAGGCGAAGCTTCCGTTTTTAATAGCCATTCCTTCCAACCAGAAAAAAAAGCTCAGGAAGTTATCTTCCGACAGTGTTGAGTTTGTTTCGCTGGCGCTGGATGGTTCCGTTACGTTCAAGAATGCACTCCGTGCAGACTTCCCCCATGCAGAATTCGCAAAGGATGTTGACTTACTAGGTAAGCTTAACAAGGTTCGCAACATAACCGCGGCATTCCTGGAATTATTAGAAGACAGCATAACGCTGGCCGGTTCAGATGCGATGACATCTGCAGATGTGGTGTACAGCTACCTGAAGAAAGCTGCAGAGTCAGATGCGAATGCTAAAGACCTGGTATCTAAAATGGGAAAGAAATACGAAGCACAAAGAGGGGCTCGCAAGGACGACAACAAATAAGGCGCTTAGACACTAATTTTTACCTGTAGTTGGTTCCCCACTGCCCGAAAGCAGATGGGGAACTGGCTTTTAGGGGGTGACTCATCGGTTAGAGCCGATCAACCATCGGGTATAAGGCGATCAAGCATCGGTTAAAGCCGATGAGCTATCGGGTACAAGGTGATGGTGCATCGGTTGAGGCCGATGGGCTATCGGGTATAAGGCGATGGTGCATCGGTTAAAGCCGATGGGCTATCGGGTATAAGGTGATGGTGCATCGATTAGAGCCGATGACCTATCGGCTATAAGGTGATGGTGCATCGGTTAGAGCCGGTGATCCATCGGGTATAGGGTGATGTGCATCGGTTAGAGCATGAGTAGAAAATGGTTGGAACATTGATTTTAGGTAGGAATGGAGTTACTTATATTTATGATACTATAGATATCTATGACAATCCGTTTCATTGTTTTTCTTTTTTGTGTTGGTTGTATTACCAAGCTATATGGGCAGCCAAAAATGGTTGATTGGACCGAATACTTTACAATGGTTAGAAAAGCAGACTCTCTTTACAACCTGAGACAATATCATCAGGCATTGCATCATTATTCAAGTGCATTTTTGTTCAATTCAGGAGGTTATGCTAAGGGAGATAAATATAAAGTAGCACGTGCATGGGCTAGAGTAGGAAATAAGGACTCTGCTTTCTTCGCTTTACAACAAGAGATAACATTAGGTTTTACCAAAAGTCAGCAACTGAGTAGTGAGCCTGCATTCCGTTTGTTACATAAAGAAAAAGAATGGAAGCAAATAATAAAGTCTGTAAGACATAATCAGGACCAATTAGGCGAGTATGGTGTTATTAAAGAAAAGCTAGAGAAAGTATTTGCTTTAGATCAGAAATATAGAAATCGTTACCAGTCAGTCATTGACTCTTTTGGCTTTGGGTCTCGGAAAATGCGTCGCTTACAAAAGCAAATGAAAGCAGCGGATAAGAAAAATCTTATGTATGTAGCTAGCTTGATTGATAAATATGGATGGATAAGTTATGATAGCATTGGAGTAGAAGGTAGCAATGCCCTTTTTATGGTTATACAACACGCAGACTCTGCTACCCAGGAAAAATATCTTCCTGTAATGAGAGAAGCAGTAAAACAAAAAAAAGCATTTATCAATCAATTGGCCATGCTTGAAGATCTGGTGTTGGTAAGAAGAGGCTCAAAGCAAATTTATGGAACACAGGTTTACTGGGACAAACTCACGAAAAAGTGGAAACTGTCACCCATCGAAAATGAAAAAGATGTGGACAAGAGAAGAGCCGAAGTAGGATTGCAGCCTTTAAAGGATTATCTAAAACATTTTGGTATTGATTATTAATCGTTCCCTCTATTCTCCGCAATGTCTCTCCCGCTAAACAAAGTGAGTAGGCGGACATTGCGGGTTTGTAATATCTTCACTTATCATGTGTTAAGTGATTTACATGAACGTAAGTAGAAAATTCATTCTTGTTGTTGGATTTGCTCACGCTTTCATAGTGATAGGTTTTGGCCATGCCGTAGCAGTTCTGGGCTTGACAATACTTTTTGCACCCGAATTTATTTCGAACCCAGATATTATTGATTTGGTATTGCTTAAAGCCGATAAGCTACCGGCAATCGGAACTCTTAGTTTATTTGGGTATATAATGCTGATCAGTGCTTTCTTTAGCAAAGAAAGGAGGAGGCATGTTTTTTATTTTATTTCTATCACCTTTCTTTGGTGGACGATCGGGTATTTAATAGCTCCTGAATATGAATGGGAAATGATATCCTCGTCTCCTTTATTCTATTGCCCCTTTTTAATTGTATCACTTGTTCCTTCATTCTCCCTTTTTCGCAATGTCCCCAACAAAGAAAGTAAGTAGGCGGATATAGCGGTGTAGTGTACTGTACTATTCATTAATAAAGGTAGCCTACCTTGGCGCCACTAGTATCGGGCAACTGTTTCATTGTATCTTACAACAAATCATCCTTCATGCACAAGTTAAGTTCCCTCCTCTCCTTTTTATTGTGTTGTAGTTTGTTTACCATCGCACAAACACCCGAACAAAAGCTGGAGGAGATGGGCATTCGTTTGCCTGCTGTGTCTAAACCTATTGCAAATTATGTGAGTGCGGTGCGGGTTGGTAACCTGTTATACTTGTCGGGCAAAGGTCCTTCGGATAGTAATGGTGTGTATATATCGGGCAAACTAGGTAAAGAACTGTCGATAGAGAAAGGATATGCAGCCGCAAGGTTAACAGCAATGCATCACCTGGCAGTATTGAAAGCAGAACTCGGTGATCTTTCTAAAGTGAAGCGAATTGTAAAAGTGCTGGGCATGGTGAATAGTGTACCGGAGTTTGCAGATCATCCAAAAGTGATCAATGGATACAGCGACCTGATGGTGCAGGTGTTTGGCGATAAGGGCAAACATGCCCGCAGTGCAGTTGGTATGGGTTCGTTGCCGATGAATATGGCGGTGGAGGTGGAAGTGATAGTGGAGGTAGATGATTAATACTACATAAGGTTTCGAACCTTTGAAACTTGGTATCCTGATAAAACGATAAGCGTATATTTATAAAGCTTCTCACCTAAATCAACGATCATGCTTTATCTAATTTGGGCACTGCTAAACACTGCAATATTTATCTTTTTCCTTGTCACCTGTTTCAGGGCAACGAAACTGGTAAGAGAAAAATTAGGAATGCTTCCGGTGATAGTGTTTGTATTTGGATTGTTATCGTTCATGAGCAACGCTGATAGCGAAAACGACAACAAAGAGCCGGGCTCATCTCAATTGCGTACCTGGAAGTTTACTGCTCTTGACAGCCTCGATGAAAATTCCACTGCCATAATAAATGTTGATCTTGAAAAGACCTGGATCGTAGATTATCAACTTGGAATTAAATACGGCAAAGACAAAAAAGGAATATCCAATATCCCCATCAGCGCCTATTCATCAGCTAATGGTTGGGTTGTGGGCACAAACTGGAGACCTTCATCGATCATCGTCAATACAAACGAACAGAACCAATTAGAATACGAGGTTAATAGCACCTTAGAATGGAAATTACTGGGCATGACAGTATACGCTCAGCCGAAAAACTACAATGGAACTGCATCACTAAAATGAATTTATACATCTACCGCAAACACATACCCATGAAAAAGATAACGCTTGCTATCATCATCCTATCTATCTCTTTCAGCACTTATAGCCAATCAACACATCCATTCCAGAAAAAACTCCCTACTATCGATAAGTATATCGACAGCTTCATGAAAACATGGAACATACCGGGGCTGGCAGTGGGCATCGTATATAAAGATCAACTGGTATATGCCAAAGGCTATGGCTATCGTGATATGGAAAAACGTTTGCCTGTAGATGCAAACACCATCTTCCCTATCGCTTCCAATACAAAACTGTTTACAGCAACAGCAGCAGCCATGCTGGCAGAAGAAGGTAAACTCAGTCTTGATAAACCGGTAAGAACGTATATGCCTTCGCTCAACTTCAACAATGATGAGTTGAATGCAAAGGTCACACTGCGTGATATGCTCTCTCACAGAACAGGATTGCCGAGGTATGATGGCATCTGGGTCGGTTCGTCATTTACAAGAAAGGAAACAGTAGAGCGTGTGGTACATATGAAGCCGGTACTCGGCTACAGGGATGGTTATATCTACAACAACATGATGTATGCCTCTGCAGGCGCAGTGATGGAAACAGTAACGGGTATGCCATGGGAAGAGATCACCCGTAAAAAACTATTACAGCCTTTGGAGATGAGTGCTTCAGGTTTTACAAATGAAGAGATGATGCCACATGGCAACTATGCCATATCATACTATGAACCCGATAGCACTACTAAACTGGTAAAGAAAACGCACCTGTACCAGAGTGCGGGGTTGGGACCTGCCGGTACGATCAGATCGAATGTGGAAGACATGAGCCATTGGATGATCGCACAATTGAACGGAGGAAAACATAAAGGGAAACAGGTGATGAGCGAGAGTGTGATCAAACAAACGCTGGTGCCTAATGCGATCGCAGATAAAGAGGGCAAATGGGATGAGCTTTCTAATTCGTTGTATGCGTTGGGTCGTACGATACAAACCTACAAGGGATATAAGATATCTACGCACACCGGTTCGATAGATGGGTTTTATTCAAATCTCACTTTCCTCCCTGCTGAAAACATTGCCATCTTCATGGTGCACAACAGTGTGCCTGGCGGAAGTACAAGGTCTGTGATGGCGTATCCTGTGATAGATCGTTTGTTGAATCTCTCGCTCACACCATGGAGTGAACGATACAGGACAGAATACCTGAAAAGTAAAGCGGATGCAAAAAGATCTATTGACTCGGTTGCGGCAACGCAGGTGAAGAATACCACTCCATCACACCCGTTGAAAGATTATACAGGTAAATACACCAATCCTATATATGGTGAGCTAATGATAGAACTGGAGAATGATTTGCTGGTGCTTGCAGTTAGAAACCAGCGATCAATATTGCATCATTTTCATTACGATCAATTCACTACTAAAGAAGAAACGACCGACAAACTTGATTTCCGTTTCAATTTTTTGATGAATACTAAAGGAGAGATCAATAGGTTTACGACGATGTCGTTTGGTGAGGGGGCAGCGGAGTTTGTGAAGGTGGGGAAGTGAGAGTTAGAAACACATTTGACATTCTGAGAGAGTGGCTGCTTTTTTCGAAACCTACTCGCTTTACAAATGACCATCAACTCTCACATCTGCAGCTATCAATGTAGCTAACAACAGAGCAGATGAGGTTATGATATACGCTAGTACGTATTGATTGTACAGTTTATGTTTTTCAGTTTGCTTAGCGAAATCAGCGAAAACACTTTTATAGCGTGATCGATGATATAATAGAATGTAATTTATCAAAGCTATTAGAACCCATAAAGAATATAAAGGAATCTTTGTAATCGACGGAATGAAATCGAAAAGCAAACTCAACCAAAACCAAATCGAAAACACATTAAATCCTATTAATACCACAGACATAAAAAAAGAACCACTAAGAGGAACGCTATCTCTCCGCTTAACATAGTAAGTGTATATCACATAGTTTAATACAAAAAAAGCTTTCATGTAGGAGTTTAACACTACCTCGTCAATCTATAAATCAACAACGCCGCCCTCTGTACCAACTTTTCAAAACTTCCAAGATTCATTGTTTCTCCCGGTGCATGTTCACCTTTACCTTCTACACCCAATCCATCAATGGCATCAAGATATTTAGCAACGTAAGAAATATCACCTGCACCACGGCTGCCCGGGTCTCCTGCTTTCACTTCACCATAACCAAGATCAAGGGAAACCTTATTGAGTACAGCAACCAATGCATCGTTGCCTTTAGTAGGTTCCATTGAAGGCATACCATCTCTAAAGTCTATAGTCGCTCTTGTGCCTTTAAGGTTGTTGCTGTTCACAATACGCAGCATTCTTTGCTTGGCAGAATCTTTTTGTGCAACAGTCAGGAAACGTAGATCACCCTGCACGATACATGCAGGTGAAATGATATTGATCTTAGAAGCCACCCTTGCAGTGATGTTGGCAGAGTCGTGTGATATTTCCGTACCGCCGATGATCAGGCCAGGATTGAAGGTGAGGTATTTCTCATTACCAAGTTGTGTTCTGAATTCATTGATGATACGTGCTGCCTCATAGATTGCACCATACCCCGTTCTAAAAACACCTGAAGAATGTGCCTGCTCACCGTACACTTTTAATTTCCAGTCAGAGTAACCTCTTCTTGCAGTAGCAATGGTGTGCAGTCCATTGGCGCCTTCAAAACCCAAAGCTATATCGTGTTGTTTGGCTCTTTCAATAAAATCACCACGGCTGATGATATCGGGCTTGCCTGTCTTCTCTTCATCGCCTGTGAAGTAGGCAGTGATGGTGGCATCGTCCAATAAACCATTCTTATACAAAGCATGCAGTGCAGCAAAGATCACTACGTCGCCACCTTTCATATCAGAAACACCTTGTCCTGTTACCGTACTATCGTTGAGTTGCTTGTAAGGGTTGGCAGGCATGTCGGGCTCAAATACCGTATCAAGATGACCAATGAGAAAAAGTTTCTTGCCTTTCTTTCCTTTTGTGGATGCCACTAAATGACCGGCACGTTTAACAGAGTCGGGCATCGCGATCCATTCTGTTTTGAAATTGATGCCGTCGAATGCTTTACCTAACACATCACCCGTAGCTCTCACACCTTTTACATTGAGCGAACCACTGTTGATATCAACCATCTGCTGTAGCAATTTTAAATGCTGTGGTAAAGACTCATGTATGGTAGCAAGAATTTTCTTTTCATCATTGTTGAGGTTCTGTGCATTCGTGTGAAGAGCGAATACTAAAGCTGCGAAGACAAATAATTTTCTCATAAAATAAATGTATGAAAGCTGTATGATAATTTATTGCATCAGTTCGCTGAGTTCGAGCCAACGCATCTCTTTCAATTCAAGCTCATTGCTGATCTCTGTAAGCCTGCGGCTGATGCGCTCTACTTTTTCATAACCGAGTTCAGGATCACTGAGCTGGTTGGTGAGTTGTTCCCTTTCTGTTTCTAATGCAGGTATCTCTTTTTCTAACTGTTCAAATTCTCTTTTCTCTTTGAAGCCTGCTTTCTTCTTTTCAACAGGTCTTACATCAACATTTTTGGTTTCAACCACTGCAACCTTTGGTGTTTCTTTTTTCTCCTGCTCCTTCTCCCATATCCTGAATTGAGTATAGTTACCGGGGAAATCCTGTATCTCGCCATCGCCTTTGAAAACAAAAAGGTGATCCACCAGTTTATCCATAAAATAACGATCGTGGCTCACAATGAGTACACATCCCTGGTATTCAGCAAGAAAATTCTCGAGTACGTTGAGCGTAGGCAGATCGATATCGTTAGTAGGCTCATCTAGTATTAAAAAATTGGGATTGCGAAAAAGAATGGTGAGTAGTTGCAAACGTTTCTTCTCTCCACCACTTAATGAACTGAGGTAAGTGAATTGTTTTTCTGCAGGAAATAAGAACAGCTCGAGGAATTGTGCAGCACTTAAGCTTCCACCTTTTGCCAAAGGAAAACTCTCAGCGAATGTTTTTACGTATTCAATCACCCGCATATCATCTTTGATCACTAACCCCTGCTGTGAGAAATTACCAAAAACAACAGTATCACCAATGTTGATCTTACCGGTATCAGCAGGTTCAATGCCTTGCAATATGTTGAGGAAAGTAGATTTACCCACGCCGTTCTTCCCAATGATCCCTACACGTTCGCCTTTACTGAAAGTATAATCGAAGCCTTTGAGTATCTCTTTATCGCCATAGCTTTTATACACTTTCTTTAGTTCAACGATCTTCCCTCCCAGCCTGTTCATCTTCATCTGCAGTTGCAGTTGTTGATCTTCTATCTTTTGTTTTGCCTTGTCTTCTACATCATAAAAGCGGTCTTGCCTGGCTTTGCTCTTGGTAGTTCTTGCTTTGGGTTGCTTACGCATCCACTCCAGTTCTTTCCGGTATTCGTTCTTTGCTTTATCTATGCTGGCAAGTTCACTTTCAATTCTTGCAGCCTTCTTCTCTAAATAATTTTCATAATCTCCTTTGTACACGTACATATTGCTGCGTTCCAGTTCCCATATCTCGTCGCAGACTGCGTCTAAGAAATAACGGTCGTGGGTTACCAGTAAGAGTGTTACATTTTCCTGGTTGAGGTAATGCTCCAGCCATTCGATCATGCCTACATCGAGATGGTTCGTCGGCTCATCCATCATCAGCAATGTGTGCTTGTGTTCGAATCCAATATCGATAAGCGTTTTAGCCAGTGCCACTCTTTTTCTTTGACCACCGCTGAGCTCACTCATTTTACTTTGAAGGTGATGGATATTCAGCTTACCCAATATCTCTTTCACTTTTGCTTCAAACTGCCAGGCATTCAATTCTTCCATCCTTGCCATGGCCTGTGATAACGCATGAGCATCTTCTGCATCGGCAGCGGCTTCATACATTTTGATCGCATTCATCACCGGGTGGTTCACATGATAGATGTTTTCAAGCACGGACCTGTTCTCTTCAAACTGCGGTTCTTGTTAATACAAGGCGACGGTCACTTCTTTATGAATCCATAGCTTGCCATCATCCGGAGTTTCAAGACCAGCGAGGATTCTGAGCAATGTTGATTTACCTACGCCATTTCTCGCGATCAAAGCGATCTTATCACCTTCGTTGATATTAAAAGATATATTCCTGAAAAGTGGGGTAATTCCGAAGCTCTTGGTTAACTCTTCTGCAGATACATAATGCATGGCGCAAAGATAGTTTGATAGAAGTCTAATCACATTATAACTGCGACTAATAAGCATTTTCCTGATTATAAAAATGAATCAATGATGACAAAGAACATCACCAGCAATAGCCAATTATTCTGTTTATTGCAGGAAATTAATAACCAAACGAAAGGACACAAATGAGAAAGCTAACATTCCTGACACTGGTATGTGCACTATTAGTAAGCTCTGAAGTTAATTCTCAAAGCTGCGATCCATGGATCACACAAGCTTACAAACAACTGTACGACAGAACGCCATCGACTGAAGAATGCAACATCCGTAACTACAACAACGGTTCATGGAGAAGTTATGTTGAGCTGGTAGGTCATATCGCTACATTCAATCGCAACCGTAATAATGATGATATCAAAGGAGATCCGTGGATATTTATGGCCTATGTAGACCTATACAAAAGAGGTCCCCAGGCACTCGAATTGAATATCAAATGGTATAATAACGGAACCTGGAACAGCTATGATGAATTGAAAAAATACGTAAAAGAGGCGCAGGACAATCTAACAAAACTAAGAGTTGCAGTAAAACAAGTTATTGACAGGGGCAGAGTTTTGGCAATAATCAAAAAAGCGAACATGGCGAAAGCTGCCATCAGCATCGTTTCAAAAAAGAACGGTGAGATCACAGCCAAAGGCGGAAAAGCAGTGCTCGCCGGTATTAGTAAAATTCTTAAGGATAGGGCTAAAGCTGAAGGTGTGAACGTGGATGGAACAGAACCTGGAATATCTGTAGGTTCTAAATACCGTACGCAAAGTGCAGGTGTAGAGATCATCCCTACATCGGGTAATGGAGCAATCATAATAGAACAATAAATTTTTACGTTATCTGGAAAAGGTTGGTTATCAGGCCAGCCTTTTTTATTGCCATTCAAAAAGGATAAAAACCACCAGCAACTAATAACTTCGTTCTGCAACTTCACTGCTTAGTTTACATAGAATGATCGCACTGCTGCATTGGATAAGCTTAGTCTTTTTACCAGCCTTTTCCTCGGGTGCTGATAAAAGCTTAATGCAGTTTGTACAAACGACACCTGATTCCGCATTGATTGATTTTGATTTCGACCCTTTCATTCAAACATCTAACCCTACCTGTGCTATCCCTTTCACAAGAGCAGGCAACCTGATGCTGGTAAAAGCAAAAGCCGATAATACTGAAGGAAATTTTATTTTAGATACCGGGGCACCGGGTCTTGTGCTCAACATCACTTATTTCCGTGACTACCCGCATTCAGGTGCACATGAAGCAGAACAGTCGGGCATTACCGGTACAGGCGGACCAGCGATCAAAACGCAGGTGAAGAAATTCAACCTGGGCAGCTTTGATTATGCGAAAATAGAAGCTGACATGGCAAACCTGGGTCATATCGAGAACAGCAAAGGGATAAAAGTATTGGGATTGATCGGCCTTGAGTTTTTCAAGCAATGCGAGATGATCATTGATTATGAAAAGAACCTGATCTATTTGCATCACATCAGCAAAAAAGAAAGCAATGTTTACCAGCATGCGATGCTGAATAACACAAATGAATATCGCAGCATACCTATCGATATCATGGACAACAGGATTGTTACCACTACCGAAGTAGCAGGTAAGAAGTTAAAGGTGATCATTGATTGTGCAGCTGAAACAAACATCCTTAACAGTAAGCTTCCTAACAGCGTTTTTGAAACAGTTACCATCAGTCGTAAAGTAAAACTGGCAGGTTCTGGAGCAAAGAAGATAGATGCTTTGTATGGTGATCTTAAAGAAATGCGTATCGGTGATTACAATATCAACAATCTACCGATACTCATCACTAACCTGGAAGGCACATGCTTTTCGTACAATGGTTGTATAGATGGTGTTTTAGGATTTGATTTTCTCAGCCTGCATAAGATTGGGTTTAACTTTGTAAAACGTAAAATGTATATATGGAAATGATGCACAGGCCATATTTGATTTGGAAGAGCTGGCTGCTCTGTGCATTTCTGTTAATAGGAATGTTGAGTGTGCATGCACAGAAGGAATATTCGGTGCATGATGGTAAGATGATGATCAAGTTGGGTAAAGATCTTTCGAGGACTGAGCTGAAGCAATTCATTGATAATTTTGACTTGGCTGATCTTGATCTTTTATCTTTCTTGCGAACCAACAATCCTGACTCGTTGAGAAAACTGGGATGGCAGGTTGAATTGAACAATCCAAAAATATTGGTGATCAGTAAGGTGCTTCCACCACCCCCGCCATTCGAAGATCCTGCAGCCAGAATAATGATGTCCCAAAAGAACCCTGGCAATTTCGCTGCAAGATTTCCTGTAGTAAGTCCGCAGGTACGTTATGGTGTTAATCGTTTTAAAAACAAACCTGCTTTTAAAGTACAGGATTCCACTGTTGTGTTTACGCTCCGCGGATTTAATACTGCAAGAGAAGTTTTATTAGCAGCAAGCTTCACCGATTGGCAATACAAGGCGATCAAAATGAAAAAGAGTGCTGAAGGTTGGGTAGCTAATGTGAAAATAAGACCTGGCAAGTACTGGTACAAGTTTGTAGTGGATGGGAATTGGACGATAGATGAAGACAACACTACAAGAGAGATGGACGATGAAGGCAATGTGAACTCTGTTTACTTTAAACCCAATGTAACCTTTGTTTGTAAAGGACATACAAATGCAAAAAGAGTGTACCTCGCTGGTAGTTTTAATGAATGGAATAAGAACCAGTTCCTGATGACGAAGGCTTCTGACGGTTGGTATCTTCAAATGTATCTCACCGATGGAACGCATACTTACAAATATGTAGTAGATGGCAACTGGTATAACGAAGAGAATAAAAAAGATAAACTACCGGATGGTACGGGCGGATACAATTCAGTAATACGGATAGGTAAAACACATCTCTTCAAACTGAACGGCTATACCAATGCTAAACAAGTAGTATTATCAGGCAATTTTAATTCATGGAAATCTGATGAGTTATACATGACCAAAACATCCGCTGGTTGGGAATTGCCTTATTCTATTGGAGCAGGCAATTATGAATATCGATTTATCGTGGATGGAAAATGGATCAGTGATCCTGCGAACCCTGTAAAAGTGAACGGCGCTAATTCGTTCTTTGCTCCACAGTCAAATCACACATTCAGGTTGAAAGGCGCTGGAAATGCAAAAACAGTTTATGTGTCAGGTACGTTCAATGACTGGTCGCCTGAGAGATACCCAATGAGAAAAGAAGGGAATGACTGGGTGTTTCGTTTATATCTTCCCCCGGGAAAACACCTATACAAATTTGTAGTAGATGGAAATTGGATAACTGATCCTGGCAATAAACTTTGGGAGCAGAATGAACACCAATCAGGTAATTCTGTTCTCTGGATTGAATAGATCAACATCGCCGTATGAATAAATCGTATGTCCTTTTGTTACTCAGCTTTGCATTCTTAGCATGTGAAGCTCAAACTGTATCTAAGGAAGTCCACAAGCCAAGGGACTTATGGGCTATTACATTTAGCCCGGATGGTAAGTATTATGCTTTTGGAGGAGATGATAGCACTTTACATATTAACTCCGCTGCGGATCATCAATTACTTCATCAATACAAGATGAACAGTGCGATCAAGAATATGGACTGGCAAGCTGATAATATTATCGCGATAGCAACAATGAAGGAGATACAGCTTTTCAATTTTTCCACTAAACAATTTAACCTCGTACAAAATATCGGCGGTGCAAGAGGCATGAGATGGAATAAGAAAGGTACTGTATTGGGTGTGGCAGGTAACGGAATAGTATACCTTGTTTCTAAAGAGGGCAAACTGTTGCATTCATTTAAAAAGCACAATAACACAAGTTTTATGGCTTTGGATTGGCATCCTGTGAACAATTCAATCGTAACGGTAACAGACGAGATCATTGTGTTCGATAGTATTGGTAAACAACTGGCTTTTATCAACCATAGAAAAGAACGAGCTGGAATTCTATCGGTCGCATTTCATCCATCAGATGATTTTTTTGCAACTGGTGACTATGGACATGAATCAGAGGGTATTCCTACGCTTTTGCAGTTTTGGAAGACAGATGGTACACTCATCAAAACGATCAATGGAAACAAATCAGAAATAAGAAACCTTCGCTGGAGCCCAGATGGAAAACTGTTAGCTGTAGCCAGTGATGCACTGCGTATCTATGACAGGGATGGCAATCTTGTTGCAGAGAACAAAACCTTAAATCATAATTTATGGGGAATAACCTGGAACAACACAGGTGATAAAATATTCACTGCAAGCTTTGATGGAAGCCATGTGCATGTATGGAATAGTAAAGCGGAGTTATTGAAGCAAGTACACTGATAATTAAACTGCATACCCCTTAACCTGCGGATTTAAAATATCTCAATTCCTCTGAAAGATCCAGGTAAGGATATTGTTGCTGTAATTCTGAAGCCTTTTTGTATTGACTCTTCAGAAATTGCTTGTGTTGGTTACTTTCAGGATTGAAAGGTTTGTGCTTTCGTGCAATCATTATTTTTTTTATTTCTTCACTTAACTGAACCGATTGTGGAGCAAAACAAGTTTCAGAAAATTTCTCCAATACAAATTGCGTAGCAGCATAGTTAGGATGTGCAAGATCAATATCGTAAAAACGATAATCTCTCAGTACATCAATAACCAACTCGTATGCAGGAAAATAATATAGCCTATCAAATTTATTAACGAGGTGGTGAACTGCCTCGATCAATCTCGCTTTACTCCTGTTGTTATCTACCACTCCATCTCTCAAATGGCGCACAGGGCTTATTGTAAAAATGATCTTCAGTTTTGGATTGAAATGAAACAGCTGGTGTATCGTAGTATCAAAATGAGTGATGATCTCTTCGATTGTGCATAGATGTTTATGAAACGTTTGAGCCGGTGCTTTATGGCAGTTGGCTACTGGTTGATCATTTGCGGCAAGACGATAGGAGAAAGATGAGCCTAGTGTGATGATGAGCCAATCTGCTTGTTTCAAAAATTCATGAGCAGTAGTTTGCGATCTGTTAATGTGTTTAGTACAATCATCAGCATCTAAACCAGAAAACCTGCTATGGTGTTGCCAGCTATGCCAGGCTTCATTCAATTGAAACAGATCCTTCTGAGTGTATTGATGATTTTGTATATAAGATTGAAGGCTATTACACACACTAATAGGATCGAATAATATACCGTTGGGATTTTGAAACGTATTGAATTTTACTTCTGCGAGGTAGTTGCCGATATGTTCCGTGAAACAAGATCCGATCAACAAAATTTTGTCTTGATAACTGATCGGAGGTTCAAGCGCTGCGATATTGATGGAACTCATTAACTGCATCACACAAATATTTCTGAAGCGATATGTAAACTTTCAGCCAGGGCTTCTTTATTCAAATGGCTGATGAGTTGCTTTTCTTCCAGGTAAGGGATCATATTCTCTGTGTTCATATTTCCTATCAGGTCATCCTGAGCCATTGGACAACCCCCAATACCTTTCAATGCTCCATCAAATCTCCTGCAACCTGCCTGCACGGCTGCATCGAGCTTTCCTTGCCAGTTTAATGAGGTGGAATGCAGATGAACACCGATCGTCGTGTCTGGATACTTTGGAATAAGTGTTTGTAAAGCAAAGCTGATCTGATCTGGCGTAGCTATTCCTATCGTATCTGCTAACGAAATGATACGAATGTCTTTCTGTACCATTTCATCGGCCCATTTCACAAGTGTCTCTTCATTGTATTGATCACCATAAGGATTTCCGAAACCCATGCTCAGGTATACGACTAACTGTTTATTATGCTTTACACATAATGATTGAATCTCGTCTACACGGGCCACACTTTCTTCAATAGTGCTATTGGTATTTCGTAACTGGAATGTAGGAGAAATAGAAAATGGAAAACCTAAATAAGTGATCTCATCATATTGCATAGCATCCTCCGCTCCCCTTACATTGGCAACAATAGCCAGCAATTGTGAACCTGAAGTATTCAATTGAAGCCTGGAGATCACCTCTTTAGTATCTGCCATTTGAGGAATGGCTTTTGGCGAAACGAAGCTTCCAAAATCGATCGTATCAAAACCAACTTTTAAAAGCGAATTGATATAGCGAATCTTTTGCTCAGTAGGAATCAAATGCGGCCATCCCTGCATGGCATCTCTCGGGCATTCTACCAATGTAATCTTCTTACTCATGAGCCGATCCTTTGTTTCATTGCTTCGTATAATATCATTCCTGTTGCCACAGAAACATTCAATGATTCAAATTCTGTAACCATGGGTATCTTAAACACAGCATCACATATTTTCTGCAATCCCTGGAAAACACCTTTCTCCTCTCCTCCCATCACTATTGCACAAGGCTCTGTCATATCCAATTCATAAATATTTGGCTTAGCTGTCATTTCACTGGCAAATACTTTTATTCCATTGAGATGTAGTTCATCCACGGCTTTCATTAAACTATTTACTCTGCAAATATTGATCTGTTCTAACGCACCGGCACTTGCTTTCACAGCATCTTCGTTCAATGCACCTACGCCTTTATCCGGAATGATAATAGCCTGCGCACCGCAACACACGGCGGTTCTTGCTATGGCACCAATGTTTCTTACATCGGTCACTCCATCAAGCACCAGGAATAAAGGTGTAAGACCTTCCTCATTTACAAAATTGATCACGTCTTGTAACGATTGATAAGTAACAGCGGACTTGAAAGCAACAATACCCTGGTGTTGAATATTGGTAATACTATTCAACTTTTCATTAGGTACATATTGTATGGGGATATTTTGCTGGCGGGCTAATTCACGTATCTCGCTGATCACTTCCCCGGAAGCATTTTTATACAGCAGTATCTTATCAATCTTTTGCTGTGCTTTTAAAGCTTCAGCAACAGGATTACGTCCTGCCAAAATATTCTTCTTCTTCTGGAATGGTTTGCTTTTTTGTCTTTGCATAAAGTATCAGCAAAGAAACCAATAAATACAACAATACCATTGCGGCAAGTGCAAATTTGAAAATGGCTATCCAGGAGGTAACCAGCAAAAGGCCTTCGCTTCTCAATCCATTCAACGTAAGTAGCATAGAGATATTCCCTAATGCATCAAGAACACAAGGAATCAATACGAGATAAGTGGCAAACCTTGTAAATGAATTAAAAATGCCGGCCCTGCTCTTTGAATGAATAAGCCGGGAAGTTTTTATAAATAGCCAGCTAAAAGCTAGTATACAGATACAGTCAATATAGATTACCTGCCTGGCTAACTTGATGTCCCATAGATTTAAGATAGTATTTAACCTTGCAAAATTATCGCAGAACTCAAGCGCTACAATACCGAATGGAGTTAGATCATACCGAAGCGGATAAACCATCCATTGCTGTACTACAAAAAGTACCATCGCGATCACAAAAGGGGGGATTAATCTTCTCACGTATTAAATATAAAAAAAATCCCATCGCATGATGGGATTATAAAAGACAATGATATAACCTGAATGTTTATTTAATACCGAAGGCCTTCTTCACCTTAGGTACGTAGTCGAGTTTTTCCCAGGTAAACAATTCTACTTTCTTCTTAATTGATTTACCATCTGGGGAAACGAAAGTTTTATCTACGATCTCGGGCTTACGGCCCATATGACCATATGCTGCAGTCTCGCTATATATTGGCGTTCTCAATTTCAATCTTTGCTCAATGAAGTATGGTCTCATATCAAAAATGCTCTCTACTAATTTGGCGATCTCTCCATCATTCATATCAACCTTCGCTGTGCCATAAGTGTTTACGTAGATAGAAGTTGGCTGCGCTACACCAATAGCATAAGACACCTGCACCAATACTTCATCACAAACACCGGCCGCAACAAGGTTCTTTGCGATATGGCGAGTAGCATACGCTGCAGAGCGGTCTACCTTACTTGGATCTTTACCTGAGAAAGCCCCACCACCATGCGCACCTTTACCACCGTAAGTGTCTACAATGATCTTTCTTCCTGTTAAACCGGTATCACCATGTGGTCCGCCGATTACGAACTTACCTGTTGGATTGATGTGATACTTGATGTTATTATTGAATAGCTTAGAATACTTCTTATACTTAGACTTTACTCGTGGGATAAGAATATTCACCATGTCATCGTATATCTTCTTAGCCATTTTAGCGTCCGTATCAAAATCGTCATGCTGAGTAGAGATTACTATCGCATCTATCCTGCTTGGCCTGTTGTTATCATCATATTCTAATGTAACCTGGCTCTTTGCATCAGGACGAAGGTATTTGATCTGTTTGTTCTCTCTCCTTAATGCAGCCAACTCTTGTAATAATTTGTGGGCCAGGTCAAGCGCCAAAGGCATGTAATCTTCGGTTTCGTTAGTGGCATAGCCGAACATCATTCCCTGGTCACCGGCACCTTGTTCTTCTTTCTTAGCCCTATCAACCCCTTGGTTGATATCCGATGACTGCTCATGGATTGCACTCAATACACCGCAGGAACTTGCTTCAAACATGTACTCACTCTTGGTATAACCGATCTTGCGGATTACACCTCTCGCAATTTCCTGTACATCTAAGTACGCTTTAGATTTTACTTCACCTGCAAGTACCACTTGCCCAGTGGTTACAAGTGTTTCACAAGCTACTTTACTGTTAGGATCGAAAGCAAGAAAATTGTCGATTAGCGCATCGGAGATCTGGTCGGCCACTTTATCAGGATGTCCTTCTGATACACTCTCCGAAGTAAACAAATAAGGCATGGGGAATTTTAATTTTATACGTATTGAATTAGTTTGGTTTATTGAGCCAGCTTTTAGCCGTTAGGTCATCGCCTGTTGTGTCACTCACTTGTACGTTCCGAACAATGTGGAACAGGAAGTAGAAGTGTGCGACGCAACAAAGCGTTATTCGTGTTCTAAAGCTGGGTCAAAAAACTTAACGGGTGCAAATATAGGAGTGTATCCTATATAAAGCAGTGCCTTTAAATGGCCGTGTTACAATCGTGAATAAATAATGCGCAGACGCATGTTGTATTGGGAATGGGAACCGCCACCAACTCTTACCCTTCCTTGTGCAACAGGATTTACAGAACCATTTCCAACGATCGCCGAAAACCCGACACCCCCTTCTGCAGTGTAAATAACGTCATCATATGGTGCAAAAAGTTCCAAAGTATAATTCCTATGTTTCTTGGTAACTATTCCTTGCACATAACGCGTAAGATTGAAATTATAGGATTGTACAGTAACCCCGTTAACTGTTCTCTTGAAAGGAAAACCCCCAAAAGTTGAATAATTCTCCACTCCGTTTGAACCTAGTTCAATATCATTGCTTGGCAGCATAAATCTGCGACTGGAATCGGCGCTGTATGCAGTAAGGAACAGGTTCGGTGGAGTTAATACATCATCGAGCGATGAATGTGGAACTTGTTCTATTATTAATTCTGCTCTGTGTACCACCCTGTTGCTCACTAACCCGAGATCAGGAATTCTCACTTTGGCAGAAAGACCCGGGCGGGTTTGAATATAAACTTCGTTATCGGCTCCGGCAGCAAGGAATGGTACTGCGGCAGCACCTGTATAGTCGCGGATTATTGCATTCCCATGCCCATCTAAATTTGTTCTGAAGGTAAAGTTAGATGTTGTGGTATCTCTTCTTACACTATCTACATGAGCTTTATAACTATAGTAAAATGAAAGTTTTGTGTCAGGGTCATTAAGGCTGATAGACATCAAACCGTTTGCGCCATTTAAGCCGCCAAAAACAGGATGGCTGGTATCAGGGACAATAGCCAAGCCTCTGAACCTGGATTTATAAATTGAATCGTTTAAATATGCATTGTTTGTAGACACGCCTACGGGTAATGAATCGTACACGTTAAAAAAACGGTTGATAAAAGCAGAATTTGTTATCCTTATCCTGATCTGGTTCTTATCTGTTTCGTTGTGCCTTGCAAGAGTATCTGAAGAACCTATTGTTTTTGGATCTACGGTATCCGATCCAAGTAAAATACCATTATATGCAAATTGGCGCCACGTTCTGTTAAGGTCCGTAGCCTTTAGGGTGTCGTTCACTATTTCATAAAGGTCAATTTTTTGGTGCTTATTTGAATCGCCCCAGATTCCTTTATAACTCAGGATCATTACTACCGAATCCAATATTCTTGTTGCTTTCGCCCCGGCGAATCCATGTGGGAAAAACTGGGGTTTGATCTCTGTATACACGATTCCTGTAGTTGTCCCGAACAAAGGATCATTATTTATACGACCTAACGTATGATAATCTGTTGCGAAAACCACTTCAGAAGTAGTATCATAAAAATTTTCAGTAATGACAGGAAGAAGGGTATCAAACGTATTCACACCATCTACAGGAGGAATTAAACCTGTGCCGATACTTGTAGATTCGATCTTCGTACATGAAAAAATAAGACTTGCTAATGCGATAAAGAGTGGAGATACTTTACTATGATTCACAGGTGATCCTTTTGAAAATAATGGTTTTGGTTATTTGCTGGCAAGGTCGTTATACAAGTCTAAATACTCTGTTAAATCAGAATCATAACCTTTGAACGGGATTACCTTTTTACCTCTTACTTTACTAAAGTCTTCCTGCAGCTTTTTGTCTACTTTTTCTGCACCGAATGTTATAGCATCCGCATAAGTAGCCCCAATACGGAACAACGCGGTGTTATTGGCATCTTTAGCTGGCTCAAGTTCTTTGTCCTTTATATTAGCATTTATTGCAGCCATTTTAATGAAATCTGCACCAAGCTTTTCCTTAAAAGTATTCTGGCCAATAGTATATATAACCTTGCTGTGGTTAAATACCGGCTCTTTTTTGTAGGCTACCTTAATAAATGCCGGAATTAATCCTGTCATCCAACCACTGCAATGAATGATATCCGGCGGCCAGCCAAATTTTCGAACTGTTTCCAACGCACCCTTACAAAAGAAAACTGTTCTTAATCCGTTATCATCAAACCATTTCTCGTTCTCGTCGTGAAAAACGAATTTCCTTTTAAAGAAATCTTCATTATCCAGGAAATAAACCTGTAACCGTGCATTAGGTAAAGAAGCCACTTTGATCTGTAAAGGATGATCATCATCATTAACCGACACATTGATACCACTTAACCTGACTACTTCATGCAACCTATGTCTTCTTTCATTGATCACACCGAAACGGGGCATTATACATCTCACCTCAAGTCCGCTATCATTACTCTTGATTGCCAGCCTGTTCACCATCTCTGCAAACTCTGTCATCTCCAGGTAAGGAGACATCTCGTTGGCAATGAATAAAATTCTTTTCTTTGACATTCTTTGTTTTTATGTTTGGGGCTTCAGCTAAAAAGGTTGGCAAAATTAATTAAAATAGGCGGAAAAGTGCTAAAAAACAACAACTACTGGCTTAATATCATTGAGTGATGATCATTTTTAAAGAAACTGCGCCGCTTACAGCTCACCTTGAAAAACTCCGTTCAGCTGGTAAAACGGTTGGCTTCGTTCCCACCATGGGGGCTCTACACGACGGACATCTGTCACTGATCCGGAAAAGCAAGGCCGAAACGGAAGTTACTGTCTGCAGCATTTTTGTGAACCCCACACAATTCAATGATCCGAAAGATTTCGAAAAGTATCCGGTAACAACTGAAAAAGATATCGAGCTTCTGCGTAAAGAAAATACCGATGTGCTTTTCCTTCCTGTTATAGGGGAAATTTATTCAGACAATATTATAGCGGATCAACATTATGATCTTGGTTATCTAGAAACGATCCTGGAAGGAGAACATAGACCCGGCCATTTCCAGGGCGTATGCCAGGTTGTTCATCGTTTATTACACATCGTGCAACCTCGTATTTTGTTTTTAGGACAAAAGGATTTTCAACAGTGTATGGTGTTGAAAAAACTCGTACAACTGGTCAGCTCTCCCGTTATCATCCGTTTGGGAGAAACGATCAGGGAACAGAGTGGCCTTGCAATGAGCAGCAGGAATATGCGGCTAACAAATGAACAGAAGCAACAAGCCACCGCCATCTACCGCTCGTTAATCAGCATTAAAGAAAATTATCCTGGAAAAACGCCCTACACATTAAAACAACAAGCAATTTCCAATCTTCTAAATGCAGGATTTGAAAAAGTAGATTATGTTGAAATTGCTAAAGCTGATTCACTAGAGCCCATCGGCGATAATGAAATATTATCAGCTTCCACCCCTGCTGTGGGCCTCATCGCTGCATTCATCGGCGGTGTTCGTTTAATTGATAACATGATCCTGACCTAACGTCAATTACTTTTGCATCATGCAGATTGAAGTATTAAAATCCAAAATACATCGGGCAGTTATCACGGAAGCTAACCTGAATTATGTTGGTAGCTTAACCCTGGATGAAGACCTGATGGAGGCAGCCAATCTCATAGAAAATGAGAAGATACAAGTAGTGAATGTAAATAATGGCGAAAGACTGGAAACGTACATTATCAAAGGAAAAAGAGGAAGTGGGACTGTTTGTCTTAATGGCCCTGCAGCAAGAAGAGGTGCAGTTGGTGATACTGTCATCATCATCTCCTATGCAGCTATGGAATTTGAAAAAGCAAAGAACTTCAAGCCGTGGATCGTTTTCCCTAAGCAGGGCAACAAGCTCTGATCAATCACTCTGATAGATGTTACCTATATTGCCACACTAAGGAATGAAGAAGATACTGCTGATCATATTTAAATATATACTTGCCTTCAGCATTGCTATACTTTTATTATGGTGGTCGTTAAAAAATCTCACTGCTCAACAACTAAATGAAATTAAAGATGCATTACTACGGGCAGAGCACTGGCTGGCTGTTCCTGTTTGCGGTGTATTACTGCTAAGTCATTACTTCAGGGCATTAAGATGGCAGCAACTCATTAAGCCAATGGGCTATCAACCAAGATCTTTTCATTTGCTGTGTGGTATATTAATCGGGTATATCGGCAATCAACTCATTCCCCGTGCAGGTGAAATCTTGCGCTGTACATCTATTAGCAATGTAACGAAAACACCTGCGGAAAAACTAATAGGGACTATTGTGGCAGAACGGGCCTTTGATATAGTCTGTCTTTTTTTCATCACTGCCGGAATTATCTATTTCGAATACGATGTGATCGCCCCCTATGCCCGTGAAATCGGTGATGCAATTAAAAAAGGGGTGCAGACAAAAGGCAGTAAAGTATGGTTGATAGTGATCATTATCGCACTTGCATTAATCATTTTCTTACTGACAAGAAAATTTAAAACACATCGCTTTGGTGTATTTATTATAAAAATGCTTACCGGGTTATGGCAAGGCCTCACCAGTATAGGTAGAGTAAAGAACAAGTTCCTGTTCATATTTTATTCTCTTTGTATATGGATCTGTTATGCAGGAGCAACATACATTGGATGTTTTGCATTAGCTGAAACCGAACATCTTGCTGTTTCTGCTGCAGTAGCGATGCTGGTATTTGGCACATTCGGAATTATTGTAGCGCCCGGGGGTTTAGGTGCGTATCCTGTGGCCATTCAGAAAACACTGGTACTATATAATATACCGCAAGTGATCGGTCTCGCTTCAGGCTGGCTGCTATGGATCGTACAGTTTATCTTCACCATTATATTTGGATCGCTTGCTTATATTGCCATTCGAATTGCAAACCGAGAACAAGATGAAGAACGTATCGTTCATCCCTGATAAAATAAAAACTGTTGAACAGTTATTACCTGTAATCAATGGGTTAAAGCAATTTGGAAAGAAGATCGTTTTTACCAACGGATGTTTCGACATATTGCATGAAGGTCACATCTTCTCTTTGTCACAAGCTGCACAGGAAGGAGCGTTTCTAATAGTTGCCGTGAATGCTGACGCGAGCGTAAAAAAACTGAAAGGAGACGGTCGTCCTGTTAATAATCAATATAGCCGGGCTTTGATTTTAGCTTCGCTGGTGATGGTTGATGCAGTTGTAATCTTTAATGAAGACACTCCACTTGAAGTGATCAAGCAATTGTTACCCGACGTACTTGTTAAAGGAGGAGATTATACAGTTGAGCAGATCGCAGGAAGCAAAGAAGTGATAGCGAATGGCGGACGGGTGGTGATCAATCCTATACTGCAAGGTTTCTCAACTACAGGAATAATTGAAAAGATGAAAATCAAGTAGCGTATAAGCAGCACATTATTCCTTTGCTTAGATATTCTATAAATCTATATCTGCTCATGAGAAAATTTATTTTGTCAATTATCATCTCTACTGGCCTGTTTAATTGCCGTACCGCTAAACAATCCACTGCCGATAAAAACAATTTCCGGATGGTGGCGAGGAGCGAATGGAATGCTGCAACGCCCAAACCTTATAAGCAACATACACCGGTAAGAATAACGATCCATCATGAAGGAACAAAGTTGGATGTTGCAGCTGATGCAGGACTGAAGATCCATAACATTCAAAAATGGGGAATGGGACCTGATAGAAACTGGACTGATATTCCCTACCATTTCCTCATATCGCCTGGTGGAAAAGTTTATGAAGGAAGAGATGTGTACACCGTAGGAGAAACAAATACTGAATACGATCCGTCTGGCCATTTGCTTATTTGTTGCCTGGGCAATCTTGAGCAACAGGAAGTAACTAAAGAACAGCTTACCGCATTAACCCAAGTGATCGCATGGGCCTGCAAAAAATACAATATCTCCCCCTCTACCATCGCATCGCATAAGGATTATTCGAAGATCACCAATTGCCCGGGGAAAAACCTGTATCAGTATTTGCAGAACGGGTATATAACTTCAGAAGTAAATAAACTAATAAGCTCGAATTGAATCATTGAGAATAAAAAAAGCGCCACCAGGGCGACGCTTCTTCATTCTCAAGTTATTATTTAATTATTAATGCAGCAGAACCCGATGTAGGGATAACCTTTGTACCTACAGATTGAGCAGTAAATTTTTCTCCGATTCGCAAACTCGGCATATCCTGCGCCACTCGGATATATCCACCGCTGGGAGAAGCTACGTTCGCACTGCCTGCTGAAACTACATTAGCACTGCCCGCAGCAACTACATTGGCACTACCTGCAGCAATTACATTACCACTACCTGCAGCAACTACAGATGCAGCTATCTGCTTCCCATTTTGAAATACACCTACCAATACATTACCATTATAAGGCGCTGTTTTCAAATCGAGGCTATTTTTTCTTTGGTTGTTCTGGAATTCAGCGACGAAATTCTTTAAAGCACCATAATTGTTCCATGAACCGCCATTATACAATTTTATGTTGAGTTCTAAAGCAGAAGGGTAACGACCATGATGTTTTTGATAGATGCGGATGATAAAAGGATCTCCTGTTAAAGTCATACCATCTTTTTGAAAGCTTGAGTTTGTTCTCACCACATAAGATTGTATATGGCCTCTTAACTCTTCGTAAGATCTCCATGAACCGTTATTATAGTTCTTTATATTACACTCAGTAGAGTTTGGAGCTTCACCAAACAATTCGTTATATGCTCGTACGATCCATGGGTCACAACTTTGAGCTTTAACATTCTGAAACAGCAAAGTGACGAAAAGGGTAGCTAGTAAAAATGATTTTGTTTTCATAAGTCGGTTATTGTTTTTACAGAAGCAATATACCTAACAGGAGAATGATTTACAAAAAAGTGGAATAAAGATTTACAGATAAGAGACAATTCTTATGACTATTAATATTAATGAATTGTGTAAATAGATAATATGGCTTATCTAACTGGTAAACGAAATCGTCTTCACTATTAAAATCATTATTTTCACTTCATGCTCAGCCAGGGTCTGCATCATACCTTTCATCGTTATAAAAGTATGTATACACATAGGATCAGTGCACTACCCGTTGTGATACTGATGCCCCACAGTGCATGCAACTGCAGGTGTATAATGTGTGATATATGGAAGGATAATAAAAACCTGAAGCAGCTCACTGAAGATGATGTTTCTGGTCTCCTTGGTTCGCTCAAAAAGCTCCAAACCAGATTAATAGTAATGAGTGGCGGAGAGGCCTTACTGAATAAACATTTCTTTACGCTTTGCCGCATTTTGAAAGATCGTGGATTAAAGATCACCTTACTTTCAACAGGTGTGCTGTTACAAAAACATGCACAGCAAGTAACAGAGCTGATTGATGATGTGATAGTGTCGTTGGATGGGGATGAAACTACGCATGACAGAATCAGGAATATTCCAGGTTGTTTTAATCTGATGAAAGAAGGTGTTGAAGCGATCAGGGCAATAGATCCATGTTATAAGATCACGGCAAGAACGGTTATACATAAACTCAACTTCAGGATATGGGATAAGATCATTGATGCAGCGAAGGAGCTCAAGCTGAACCAGGTCAGTTTTCTTCCCGCTGATGTGAGCAGTTCCGCTTTCAACCGGGAAATAAAATGGAATGCAGAACGGCAGGAAGAAGTGATGTTATCTGAAGAAGAACTGCCATTGATGAGGGACGTGATTCAACAACTGATCAGCAACTATAATACAGATTTTAAAAGCAGGTTTATTGCTGAATCGCCGGAGAAACTAATGAAGATCCACCAGTACTATGCAGCGTTATATGGCTTTGATCTTTTTCCGCAGAAGAAGTGTAATGCACCATGGGTTTCTGCTGTAATAGAAGCCGATGGGGCTGTTCGTCCGTGCTTCTTTCATGAAACTATAGGGAATATTCGTGAAGCCGATCTGCAAAGCCTTATCAATAATAAGACATCTGTAACATGGCGCAAACAATTAGACATGGATACAAATGATACCTGTAAGAAATGTGTGTGCTATTTAAACTTGCCGGCAACTGTTGATCCATCTATCTTATAATAAAAAGATCCATCAACCAAAAGCTGATGGATCTTTCTTCTAACCTATAAAACTTCTTAAGCTGCTCGTCCCATTTCCTTCAGGTAATTGATATGCGATTTGATCGCTTTTCCTACAGAAGGATATTCTATATATTCTACACCAAATTTCTGGCAGGTCTCTTTAACGATCTTATTGATCTTTGGATAATGCACGTGTGATATTTTAGGAAACAGGTGGTGTTCTACCTGGAAATTTAATCCACCTACAAACCAAGACACCACTCGATTACTGGTAGCAAAGTTTGCCGTGGTTTTAACCTGGTGAATGGCCCACTCGTCTTCTATTCTTCCGGTTACTACATCCGGCATTGGAAAATGTGTATGCTCAACTGTATGTGCCAACTGGAATACGATACTCAAAATAAATCCTGCCACAGTGGTAAAGATGACAAAGCCGATCGCCCATGCACCAATTCCCCAGGTAAAGATGGGTAATCCAACAAACAAACCCAGGTGCACTAACTTATATCCCCAGAAGGTCAGATGGTCTTTTGTACTCATTTTCTTCAAAGGCATCTCTCCTATCTTTCCCCTGAAATATTTGCGGTAATCCGAAACGAATATCCAGTAGATATACAGAATGCAATACAATACCCAAAAGTATACGTGTTGGAATTTATGAAACTTACGCTTGGGCTGTGTTGCTGCCATTCTGAGTAAGATACCGGCATCTATATCGTCATCAACCCCATCTACATTGGTATATGCATGATGAATGATATTATGTTTTATGTTCCACATAAAGTGGCTTCCACCCAAAATGTTTAAGCTGAATGCCGCCAGTTTATTAATGATAGTTGAATTACTAAAGCTGCCGTGAGCGCCATCATGCATAATGTTAAACCCAATGAATGCGGTAGCCATTCCCAGCATTACACACTCTACCACAGCTATCGCTATATGGGGTGTAAAGAACACAAGATGTGTGTACAGAGCAACGTAACTTGTAACCAGTACTGTTGCTTTCAAATACAATTGGAAATTGCCTGTAGGTTTTTGGTTGGTGCTGGCAAAATATTCTGAGATTCTTCTCTTTAATTCTGAATGAAACCCTTGAGAAACCTGGGCAAACTTTGGTAAAGCCATATTGATAAAATCCTTTTTTACTTCTCTTCCTGAACAACAATTTTGCCACAGGAAAAATGTTAATTAATTACAGCAGCTGTTATGTTGCATGCTGAATAAGTGAACTAAAATCACTGATCCCGATCTTCTTCTCGCTTAAAAATCCCTCCGCGTATTTAACGCCTATTCGCTTACCCAATATCTGTGCTCTTGCTGCAACTGTTTCCAAAAATTCGGGAGAAGAAATGTAAGTGTTCGGCTCATTTAATCCAGGGTTGTAAAACTGTGTAGCGTAACACTTGATCGCTTCTAATTTCTTTTGCTGGAAATCTGAGATGTCAAACAAAAAATCAGGTTCGAGATACCTATCCTGCATGTAATAAAATACATAGCTGGGCTTCCATGCTTGTTGCTGCTGATCGCCGATGCTTGTTTCGATCTTTCTTAACCCTGAAAGAAAAGCAGCGTCTGTTACCAGTTTACTACTTCTTCCATGATCAGGATGACGATCTTTTGGAGCATTACACAATACAACATCCGGCTGGTACTTTCTAAGAACTGAGATCACTTTTCTGAGATTCTCTTCATTATGCTGAAAAAAACCATCAGCCATATCCAGGTTATCACGTACAGTAAGCTGCATCACCTCCGCAGCTTTGCCACTCTCCTCATTCCTCGTTTCAACGGTGCCCCTCGTACCTAATTCACCTCTTGTAAGATCGACAACCCCCACTTTTTTTCCTTGATGCACAGAAGCCAGTAAGGTCCCTGCACAACCCAGTTCCACATCATCAGGGTGAACGCCAAAGGCAAGAATATCCAGTTTGATCTTAGTGTTGGTTTGCATGAATTAAGCCGGGCAAAAGTAGGGATAAAAGAGCGGGGATTTCTTAAAATACAGTTAGATATTACTCACAGTATTAATATAATTGTTGTTAAATGCGATGGCCGTATAAACGCTCAACGTCTTGTACAATGGCTTCCATGTCTTTATCTTTCCCTGCTGCCTCATAATTTTGCCGCAGGTTACTGCCGAATACCAACGCGATGGTTTGCCAGAAAGCAGCATTGAAGCCGCCTTTATATTCTTGAATTATTGCGTAGCAGTTATTGCCGGTTTCACGGTATATCAGTTTCATCAATACTTTTCCCTGGTAAACGGATAGGTTAGTGAGTTTATCTGCAAATTCCCGCTTCAAATCCTTTTCTCTTGATTTTATGATTTGTTTTCTCTTGTGTTTATCAGAGATCCCAATGAGCTGCGTATTGATATCATTCATTACTCTTCCGGCAGCTTTTGCATAAGGGTATGTTACATACACTGCATTTCTTAATCTTGTCCACTCCGCCCAATATTTCCTCCACTTATCGCTCATTTTGGCAGATACCTTAACACCATCAAGCCATCCACCGGGAACAGATGTTCCGTCAGCTTCTATAAAGCTGAGCACTCTTACCGTATCCAACGGACTAATCTCCTGTGCTTTTACAGCTACAGAAGTTATCATTACACAGAGTAATAAAATGATGTGCTTTTTAATGGAATTCATTTTTGTTGCCAGCTAAGGATTACTATTAAGCTTAGTTGCGTCGCACTCTTCTACGTCTTTCTCGCTATTCGGCTAGGCTCTCCGAAGATAAGACACAACTATCCTATTTAATGCTGCCAGTGGAAAAATGTAACCCTGCGTGAAGTTATTATTTTGATAAAGCAGCTAATGACCTGATGCGCTGCCACATACTGAATAAGAAGCCCAACGTCATAACTATTATACCCAACCATAATACGTTTATCATTGGAAATTCATACACCTTCAACGTTACCAGTTCAACAGTGGGTTTGGTGTCCTTTACCCCTAGTTCCAGCTTTCCGGCCTGTTGATCGGCAACCCTGTTAACCTGTACGGTCAAATGTTCTTTTGGAAGACTGTCGGGTAAGGCTATGATATTATGACCGGCCACTTTCAATCCCGGGTTGATCGTCGTTTGAACCGTATCGAAGTTCTTGGCAATAGAATGTACTGTTATATCGAGCACCAATGCGATCTCATCTTTCCCGATCTTATGTTTTGTAGTAGACGGATCTTTCAATACTGAATTCAGAACCATATAACCATTGCTATACAAAATCGTATCTCCAACCTTTGCTTCTCTTGCTTTGAAGGTTGTGTCTTTGTCTTCATTACCCTGGAATGATGTGAGGTAAACGAAGATGTCTTTATGCAGGTAATGCTTTGCGTCCGGGTTAGCAGAGAATCCTTCACCCTTATTGTTCTTGATCACATCAGGATATAAAGTGAATGGCTTTCCTCCATCTTTCGGTGCAAAATGGATCTCATAATAACGCTTTCTGTCTCTTGGGTTGATGCTGTCTTTTTCATACGTCACCATGTACTTACCCATGTCTGTAGCAACGCCTTTGAATAACGTTGTGTTCTCAGCAGGATCTTCCTGTTCTGATTTCTTGAAGGTGATCACACCGGTCTTGTTCCAGCTTAGAAGCGTTTTCTTACTCGAGGAGATCAAAATGCCCAGCAACACCATTCCAAACCCAACGTGTGCAATAGAGGCGCCTGCATTCTTCATCTTTCCTTTCAACCCGATCCCTACATACATAGCATTGGCAACGATGGCATACACCGCCGCAAAGATCGCCATGTGGATAGCGGCTAAGAACCCGATACCGTGTTCTCTATAATTAATATCACCAAAAATGCCGATGCAAAGTGTAGCAAGCAATGCGATAACGGTAGGAATGAGAATTTTCTTTCCAAAGACTGATTTGGGTGTGTCTTTATATTTGAAGTATTGCGTAACTGCTGTAAGCAATCCAAGAATGATGGCAACAAAGACCTGTATCTGGTTATGAGCAAATGCGGGGTCTTCGGGCGGCGCAATGTTCGTTCCGAATATTTTATTGAAAACTGGCGTAGATGTTTTCGCGATAATAACGGCAGCTGATAAAAACAATACCAGCGAGCCAATGAACATCCAGAATTCCCTGCTATACGTATTCTCTTCTTTCCTGATATTGGGAATGCTCTTACTTCTCTTGAAGAAAAGAACAAACGCAGGAATCAGGAATACCAATACAAATGCAAGTAACTGCCAGTTCATTCCAAGATCAGTAAATGCATGCACCGAAGTGTCTCCTAATACTCCACTTCTTGTTAAGAAAGTTGAGTAAAGGATGAGTAGGAAACTGATGATATAAAAGAAGTAAGTACTCTTAAGCGAATAACCACTGTGACGATAAATTAGATTTGTATGTAACCCTGCAATTAGTGTCAGCCATGGAACCAATGATGCATTCTCCACTGGGTCCCACGCCCAGTACCCACCAAATGATAAACTCTCATACGCCCATGCTGCACCCATCATAATTCCTAACCCTAATACGGCAGCAGAAAAACCTGCCCATGGTAAAGAGCGCTTCACCCACTCATGATTGTTATTCATCAATCCTGCAACTGCAAACGCAAAAGGAATAATAGTAGATGCAAAGCCAAGGAATAAAACCGGTGGATGTATTACCATCCAGTAGTTCTGCAACAACGCATTCAAACCTTGCCCATCTTTTGCATAGATCGCCTGCAAATAATTCGGATCGCTGAAGATGGGTGCGTCCATTTCATTCCTGAGTAATACAAATGGGTTGCTTCCCATCTTGGTCTCGCCCCATAAATAAATTCCCGCCAACATAGTTGCCAGGCAAAATTGTGCAAATGAAACAACGGTCATCGTTCCCGCTTCCCATTCCCTTGCTTTCCAGATCAATATCCATCCCAATACACAATGCCAGAAACTCCATAGCATAAAACTTCCTTCCTGCCCTTCCCAGAAACAGGCAAGTAAGTATTCTATCTGTAAACTCTTATCGCTATGCTGCCAGGCATACTTGTATTCAAACAAATGATTTGAGATGATGTAATACAACACACCAAACATCACCAACACCGAGATGGTTTCTAAGAGGAATGCAATCCTTGCAATTCTTAACCAACCTTGTTTATCAGGTTGTGTTGGTCTGCTGGCTTTGAAGAATGAAATGGTGGCTATCAATGAAGCTACCAGTGAAAGTAGTGTAAAGAAATGCCCGATCTTACCGGGAAGTAAATGTTCACCTATATATTCCATTAAACAGTTGGGGTATTATCTGGATGTAGTTTCTAAATTCTTCTTCTGGGCTTCCATATCGTCTTTGTACTTGCTTGGACATTTCAATAATATGTCTTTGCATTCAAATTGATCGCCCTGCACCTTACCTTTCAATACCAGCCTTTCACTCTTTTCCATATCAGTTGGCTTGGTATTTCTATAAACAACTTTGATCTTGTTTCCCAAAGTATCTACCGCCGTAAAGGTCAGGTAGTTTGGATTTTTTACCGCATCGTATTCTAATGGTTGGCTCATATCCAGTTTAGCGATCATGTTTACGAACTTTCCTTCTTTTTCCCTGGCAGAAGCTATTGTTTCATAAGTGGTAACGTTACCCATGTAACTGATCAAAACAGCAATGGCAGCTGCGATGAGAACCAATAAAATAATGTGCGTTTTCTTCATAATATAAGTCTTTCAAATAAATCGCTGCAAAAGTAGTTCAAAACAAAGTTGAGTTTATGATTAAAATCAACTGCAAGTGTTAAAAACCATAACATTTTGTGTATGCGATTAATCCTGATCCGGCGACTGTAGAACGAAGATTTTTTGGAATTTGACGGGATAAACTAATATTGCAGCGGTCTAAAACTGGTGAAAACTGTTCTGAACGATGAAGTGTGCGACGCAACAGAAGTTGAATAAAGATCATTAGTTGGCGACAAAAAAACTAACCCTTCGATGGCAAAGAACTTATTGATTGTAGAGTCTCCGGCTAAGGCAAAGACGATAGAAAAAATTCTGGGGAAGGATTTCCAGGTGAAGAGTTGTTATGGGCATATCCGTGACCTGGAAAAGAACGATATGGGTATTGATATTGAAAAGAACTACAAGCCCAAATACATTGTTCCTGATGAAAAACTGAAGGTTGTCAACGAGTTAAAAAAATTAGCGAAAAGTTCAGATGAAGTATGGCTGGCAACGGATGAGGACCGTGAAGGAGAAGCGATCAGCTGGCATTTGTGTGAAGTGCTTGGCTTAGACCCTAAAGAAACCAAACGCATTGTTTTCCACGAGATCACTAAACCTGCGATAAAGAAAGCCGTAGAAAATCCGAGGAAACTGGATATGAACCTGGTGAATGCCCAGCAGGCACGCAGGGTTCTGGACAGGATCGTGGGATTTGAGCTCAGCCCGGTGCTCTGGCGTAAAATGAGTATGCGGAATAACCTGAGTGCTGGTCGTGTACAGAGTGTTGCGGTTAGATTGATTGCTGAAAGAGAAAGAGAGATCAACGCATTCAAGGCTACCAGTAGTTTTAAGATAGAAGCACAGCTCGTTGCAGAAGATGTGAGTAATAGAAAAGTTACGTTTAAAGCCGAGGCTGAAAAAAAGAATACTGCAGAAGATGCAGAAGCATTTTTGAATAGCTGCAAAGGAGCTTCATACACGGTAAGAGATGTACAGGTAAAGCCTGCGAAAAAATCTCCATCAGCACCATTTACCACCTCCACGCTTCAACAGGAAGCGAGCCGTAAGTTGGGTTACAGCGTGAGCAGAACGATGCTGCTTGCACAGAAGCTGTATGAAAGCGGTTATATTACTTACATGAGAACGGACAGTATCAATTTAAGTGATACTGCATTACAGGATATTGAGCAGCAGGTAACGCAGCAATACGGCGAAAGATATTCCCAGCGAAGAAGATTCAAGAATAAGAATGAATCTGCACAGGAAGCTCACGAAGCGATACGTCCTACATACATGAGCAATCTCACCGTTGATGATGCAGATACAAAGCGGTTATACGAACTGATCTGGAAGCGAACGATGGCGTGCCAGATGGCAGATGCTGAATTAGAGAAGACAACTGCAAAGATCACCATATCTACTAATAAAGCTGAGTTAACGGCACAGGGCGAGGTGCTGAAATTTGAAGGGTTTTTAAAAGTATATCGTGAAGACAGGGATGATGATGATGTGTCTGAAGATGATGGTGATGGTTCCATGCTGCCACCCTTACGCTCAGGACAACAGTTGGAGTTCAAAGAAATGAACGCAGTTGAAAGATACACAAGGCCTGCTCCAAGATATACGGAAGCTTCTTTGGTAAAAAAGCTGGAAGAATTGGGCATTGGACGTCCTTCTACTTATGCACCTACTATTTCAACCGTGCAGAAAAGAGGATATGTTGAGAAAAGAGATAAAGAAGGTGTAAGACGAGATTACCGGGTGCTTACGCTGAAAGCAGATAAGATCGATAAGAAAACTGAACAGGAAAATACAGGTGCTGAAAAATCAAAGCTCTTTCCTACTGATCTTGGACTGGTAGTTACAGACTTTTTGAAACAGTACTTCGACGATATCCTTGACTACGGCTTTACAGCTAAGATCGAAAATGAGTTTGATGAGATAGCTGAAGGCAAACAGCAATGGAACAAAATGGTAGATCATTTCTATGTTCCCTTTAAGAAAGATGTAGAAAAGACTATAGAAACTGCTGAACGTATCAAAGGAGAAAGAGAATTGGGAAGTGATCCAGAAAGCGGTAAACGTGTAGTTGCAAGAATGGGACGTTTCGGCCCGATGGTACAGATCGGTGAAGTGAATGAAGAAGAGAAGCCTCGCTTTGCTAAACTAAAACCAACGCAGAGCATTGAGACCATCACATTTGAAGAAGCGATGGAACTATTCCAGCTTCCTAAAACTTTAGGTGAGCATGAAGGCCTGGAAGTTTCTGTGGCAGTGGGAAGATTCGGGCCTTATGTAAAGTTTGGCGAGCAGTTCATTTCCATTCCACGTGGTGAAGACGCTTTAGCTGTAGATATGGAGAGGGCCATACAACTCATCCAGGAAAAGCAAACCGCTGATGCACCTATTGCCCATTTCCAGGGACAACCTGTTACAAAAGGAAAAGGAAGGTTTGGGCCGTATATTAAATGGGGTGACCTCTTTATAAATGTTCCGAGAGCTTACAACTTTGATAACCTTTCCCAGAACGATATCAATGAACTGGTAGAAAAGAAGCTCGATAAAGAAGCCAATCGTTATATCCAGCAATGGCCTGAAGAAAAGATATCTATCGAGAATGGACGTTGGGGACCATACATCCGTTTTGGAAAGAAGATGTTGAAATTGGGTAAAAAGTCGGACGATAGTAAATACTCTGCTGAAGAACTTAAAGAAGTTCCCTTGGAGGACGTGAAAAAAATGATCGCTGCGCAGGTACCGAATGCTTTTGCGAAAGCTTCCAAAGCTGCGGCAAAAAAATCTGCAACAAAATCACCTGCGAAAAAAACTGCAGCGAAGAAATCAGCTACTAAAGCTGCACCTAAAAAAGCAGCAAAGAAGAAATAAACAAAGAAGGCATAGTTTTCAAACTATGCCTTCAGCTCTTCATAGGTTCTAATATTATGCTGCGATTGCCAGGGTATCTGCACAGCTCTTACAAACCATTGCACATACCTTACAGCTCTCGTTCTTGTCTGAGTGAATGGTGCATTGCTCCACAGTGGCCTCACAAAACTCCCGGCACAACTCTGCTATCTCCTCCATCAATTCACTCTTTCTTGCACACACTGTAGCACACAGGTCACATATCTCTGCACAATCCAAACACAACCTTGCCAATTCAGGCATATCGTTCTCCATACATGTGATCGCACATTCCTGGCAAATGATCATGCAACGGGTACATTCGTCTATACAGCTTTGAGTAGGTTTCATGTAAACGGGATTTGAAGTACATATGAAAAAAAGCGTGCCAAAATCCGGTTTCCTTTAGAAACACTTCATATTACTTCGCCCCTGGCAGGGATCATGCTTCCTCTATGCTTGATATAGGGCTTTAGTACGGCTTATGCATGACTATGACATATCACTGCACATTGACCGGATTTCGTTTGTACCTTTAAAAGAAAACAATGGCCGAAGTACAGCTCAGACTGGATGAAAAAAAGCATGGAGCATTTTATATTTCAGAAGAAGGGGAACAGTTGGGTGAGATGATGGTTACAGTTGGGGATGACCGCGTCACAGCTCACCACACCGAGGTATCACCCAAAGCGGAAGGAAAGGGCTATGCGAAACAGATGTTCGAGCGGATGGTATCTTATGCAAGAGAGAATAGGTTACAAATAGTTCCACTCTGTACTTACGTCCAGGCACAATTAAAGAGACGGGCAGCGGAATACGCTGATGTCTGGAAATCATGAACTACTGCTGAAGATATTTTTTCACTAGTCTTTCAATGTCATCTATAGATGGATCATATTCCACTATCCTGCCCTGCTTATCAATAATGAAGGTAGTAGGTAAATACTTTATCTGCCATGTATAAGCAACGTTCAATACGTCTATCGCCTGCAACCATGTGATCTTATCTTCTTTGATCGCTCTCTTCCAATCAGCTTTGGTATCGTCGGTAGCAATACCCAATATCTCTAGTCCTTGATCTTTGTACTTTGTATAAATATCTCTCATGTGTTTATTTGCCCTGCGACAAGGTCCGCACCATGAAGCCCAGAAATCAAGCAAAACCGTTTGATCGCTTTCCATGACTTCCCGCTGAAAATTTTCTTTTGTGATTGTAATAGCAGACATTTTGTATTCCTCCTTTGTCTTGTTGATGCCATCAT
>JAEZDC010000116.1 GCA_023429825.1 Bacteroidota bacterium
ACGGGTACTATTACAGTAACCTCATCAACAACTAACTTAACGTTCAGTATAGATGGCACGAACTACTCAGCGAGTCCATTAACGAACGTAGCCCCTGGCACCTATAACTTAACAGCTAAGCTGTCAACTACAGGATGCGTATCGGCTGCAACCAGTGTAACGGTTAACGCACAGCCTGCGATACCATCCGCACCTACTGCAAGTGTAACAGCTCAGCCAACATGTAGTGTAGCTACAGGAACGATCACTGTTAGTTCGAGCACTACGGGCTTAAGTTTCAGTATCGATGGAAGTGATTACAGTAATACAAGTGGAGTGTTCACCGGTGTTACTCCGGGCACATACTCTGTAACGGCTAAGAGCGATGCTACAGGATGCGTATCATCAGGAACGAGTGTAACGGTGAACGCACAGCCTGCTATCCCGGGTGCACCTACTGCAAGTGTAACACAACCTACGTGTACAGTAGCAACGGGTACTATTACAGTAACCTCATCAACAACTAACTTAACGTTCAGTATAGATGGCACGAACTACTCAGCGAGTCCATTAACGAACGTAGCCCCTGGAACCTATAACTTAACAGCCAAGCTGTCAACTACAGGATGCGTATCAAGTGCAACGAGTGTAACGGTAAATACCGTATCAGGATCACTCCCAACACCAACCATCAATGCAGGCGGAGCAACAACATTCTGTGCAGGCGGCTCGGTAACGCTTACATCGAGTGCAGCAAGTGGCAACCAGTGGTATAAGGATGGTAGTCTTTTAACTGGTGAGACAGGAACGACCTATACAGCAACAGCGTCAGGATCATATACAGTAAGAACAACTAATGGCAGCGGATGTACGAGCAATGCCAGTGCAGCTACAACAGTAACGGTCAATGCACTGCCTACAGTAGCAGCGCTCACGGGTACGCAGACAGTATGTGCAGGAGCAACTACAACGTTCGCATCAACCACAGCAGACGGAACATACAGTTCATCCAATACATCTATCGCTACAGTCAACGTATCGACAGGTGTGGTAACAGGTGTAGCTGCAGGTACAGCTACGATCACTTATACGGTGACTGAGAACGGATGTGCTACAAGTGTAACCAGGACAGTAACGGTCAATGCACTGCCTACGGTAGCAGCGCTCACGGGTACGCAGACAGTATGTGCAGGAGCAACTACAACGTTCGCATCAACCACAGCAGACGGAACATACAGTTCATCCAATACATCTATCGCTACAGTCAACGCATCGACAGGGGTTATCACAGGTGTCGCCGCAGGTACAGCTACGATCACTTATGAAGTGACGCAGAACGGATGTGCTACAAGTGTAACCAGGACAGTAACGGTCAATGCACTGCCATCAACACCAACGATCAGTGCAGGCGGAGCAACTTCATTCTGTACAGGTAGCTCGGTCGTACTCACTTCATCAGCTAATAGCGGCAACCAGTGGTATAAGGATGGAGGAGCGATCAGCGGAGCTACAGGCAAGACTTACACGGCAACTGCAGCAGGAGATTATACAGTAACAACCACTGATGGTAACTCATGCACGAGCAACCCATCATCAACAATTACAGTAACGATCAATCCTATCCCAACTCAACCTGTTATTACTCCAGGCGGAGTAACCACTTTTTGTCCTGGTGGTTTAGTAATATTAATTTCTTCTACTAATTCCGGAAACCAATGGTATAAAGATGGAGTATCGATACCAGGGGCAACAGGAACTACTTACACTGCAACCGCCAGTGGTAATTATTCATTAATAGTAACAATAGGGGGTTGTCCATCTCCGGTTTCTTCATCTGTAAATGTGGTAGTTATTTCTCCCGCAACACCAACTGTGAATGCAGCAGGCCCTACATCGTTCTGCCAGGGAGGTTCAGTAACATTGACTTCAAGTGCTGCCAGCGGCAACCAATGGTATGTGAATGGAGTTGCTATCGCAGGAGCCAATGACCAGGTATACACAGCTACATCTTCGGGAAATTACACAGTGATGAGCACTGTTAACGGATGTTCGTCTGCAAATTCTGCCGCAGTTGCTGTAACAGCAAATCCATTACCATCGACACCAACAATCTCTGCAGGAGGTTCTGCAACATTCTGTGTAGGAGGAAGTATAGTACTTACATCAAGCGCTAATAGTGGTAACCAGTGGTATAAGAATGGAGTTGTCATCAGTGGGGCATCGAGCAAAACCTACACAGCCTTTACCGCAGGGACGTATACCGTTACTACAACCGATGCAAATGGTTGTACAAGCAATGAAAGTGCAGAAACCTTAGTTACTGTTAACCCATTGCCACCAACACCGTCAATTACAGCAAGCGGTGCTACAACCTTCTGTTCTGGTGGAAGTGTTATTCTTACTTCAGACGCTGCCAGCGGTAACCAATGGTATAAAGATGGGGTTGCAATCACGGGAGCTATCAATGCTACTTATACTGCTACGGTAGGTGGATCGTATACTGTATCAACTACTAATAACAATGGTTGCGCAAGCGCTGTTTCTTCACCGATATCAGTAACAGTAAGCCCATCGCCTGCTGCACCTTCAATAAATGTAGGTGGAGCAACTACTTTCTGTGCAGGTGGAGCTGTAACATTAACGTCAGGTTCTAATACCGGTAACCAATGGTATAAGGATGGTATTGCTTTAGCAGATGCAACCAACAGCAGTTACACAGCAACAGCAGGAGGATCTTATACGGTTACCGTAACAAATAGTCATGGTTGTACAAGTGGTGCATCAGCTTCAGTAGTTGTTACAGTGAATACGTTGCCATCGGCTCCTTCCATTAATATGAATGGAGCAACTATATTCTGCGAAGGAGGAAGTCTTATTCTTACATCAAACAATAATTCAGGAAATCAGTGGTATAAAGATGGTATTGCGATAACCGGTGCAACAAATGCTTCATACACTGCTACTGTGGCAGGGTCATATACAGTTAGAACAACTAATTCGAATGGATGTACAAGTAACGCATCTGCCTCGGTAGAAGTAAATGTTACAGCATTGCCGAATGCACCTGCGATCACTGCAGCAGGGCCTACTTCTTTCTGTGTAGGAGGAAGTGTAATATTAACTTCAAGTGCAGCAACCGGTAATCAATGGTTTAAAGATGGTATTGCGATACCGGGTGCAACAACTGCTACCTACACTGCAACTACACAGGGGGTATACACCGTTACTGCCACAAACAATAGTGGATGTACAAGCGTTGCATCTGCTGCAACAACAGTTACTGTAAACAGCAATCCTGCAACTCCGACAATCACAGCAGGTGGAGTAACAACGTTCTGCGAAGGTGGACTTGTAATATTAATATCATCATCTGCCAGCGGTAACCAATGGTATGTAGATGGTTCTCCTATACCTGGAGCAAACGGAGGAACATTAACAGCATTGACTTCCGGAACATACACAGTTATTGCATCTGTAAATGGATGTTCATCTTCGCAATCAGCGGGTGTTACAGTAACAGTTAATCCGATCCCTTCAACACCAACCATAAGCGCATCAGGGCCAACAACCATTTGTGCAGGGGAAAGCGTGGTGCTTACTTCAAGTTCTGCAACAGGTAACCAATGGTATCAAAATGGCAATCTAATTCCATCTTCAACAGGATCCACTTATACAGCAACAACCTCCGGAACATACACTGTGATCGTAACACAAAATGGATGTTCATCACTTCCATCTGCTGGTATCACCGTAACGGTTAATGCAGTGCCTGCTTCACCAACCATTAGCACTAATGCTGCTACATCTTTCTGTGCGGGGGGTAATGTTACATTATCAGCAACACCTGGCACAGCTTACCAATGGTATAATAACGGCAATGCAATGAGTGGTGGAATAACGCAAAACTGGACAGCTTCTAACTCTGGTACATTTACCGTGGCTGTTCAAAATAATGGTTGCTGGAGTAGCCCATCTGCATCTACAGTGGTCACAGTAAATCCTTTGCCCACTGCACCAACTGCTACTGTAACACAACCTACATGTTCTGTTTCTACAGGAACAATCACTGTGTCTTCATCAACATCAGGGTTATTATTTAGTATAGATGGTATGAACTATGGCTCTGGAATATTCAACAATATTGCACCTAGTACATACAATCTCACTGCTAAAGACGCAGCTACAGGTTGTATCTCTTCTGCAACAACTGTAGTAGTGAATGGGGCACCTTCTGCTCCTGCAACTCCTGCGATTGCAGCGGGTGGGCCACTTACATTCTGTTCTGGAAACAGTGTAGTGTTAACTTGTGTATATCCTTTAAGCACGTTAACGCAATGGTATAAAGATGGAGTTGCAATTCCCGGCGAGATCAATATGACTTATACTGCTACATCAGCCGGAAGTTATACTGTGGAGCTGATCACCAATGGTTGTGCCTCTCCAATATCAGCGCCGATTGTAATAACAGTTAACCCGATTCCAAATACGCCAATTATAAATGCATCGGGGCCACTTACAATTTGTGGAAACGGAAACGTGGCACTCACATCAAGTGCTTCTTCAGGTAATCAATGGTACCTGAATGGTAATATTCTCAACGGGGAAACAGGTAGCACCTATACTGCTACTGCATCAGGAAATTATACAGTGATTACAACTGCTAACGGATGTACTTCATCAGCCTCAGCCGCAATAGTTGTTGCCATTAACCCGCTGCCTGCAACACCTACTGTTACAACTTCCGGCAGCACCACATTCTGTGCAGGAGGAAATGTAATTCTCACATCAAGTGCTGCAAGTGGCAACCAATGGTACAGAGATGGCATATTACTCAATGGAGTTACAGCTCCAACATACACTGCTACAACAAGTGGAGTATATACTGTAGTAGTAACGTCAGGCGGATGTACGTCATCTGCATCGGCAGGTACTACTGTAACAGTAAATGCTGCACCTGCCATACCGGTGATCACAGCGAATGGACCAACGAGCTTCTGTCAGGATCAGTCAGTGTTATTACAAACTACTTATGTAGCAGGATATACTTACCAGTGGTATAAGAATGGTGTAGCAGAAGCTGGCGCTACAAAAGATACACTAAGGGTAAAGACTGAAGGCTTCTTTACAGTCAGGGTAACGAATGCTGTAGGATGTTCATCGCAGGTATCAGCTCCAACACAAACAAAAATTACTTGCCACAACCCAATATTTGTTCCGGATGTATTTACTTCTAATGGTGATGGTGTGAACGATGTGATCAAACCTATTGCACCGGGTATTGTTAAGCTAAGATGCTTTAAGGTATTCAACCGTTGGGGTAACCTGATATTTGAAACAACTGATCTGAATAAAGGCTGGGATGGAAAATACAAAGGCGCTATTCAACCTGCCGATACGTACTTATGGTTGGTAGAAGGAACAGACGCAAATGGAACTCTTATTAAAAAGACAGGTATGTTAACGCTGGTGAGATAATGATTAGAGATATGAAAAACCTGAAAATTAAATGGATGACAATATCGCTTGTCGCTTTATGCGCAACAAGTGAATCGTTATCTCAGGATATACATTTTAATGACGTACAAACCACTGCCATATGGTATAACCAATCATTAAAAATGAATAAAAAGATTGAGCTAAGGCTGGACTATCGGAAAGTGGAGTATGAGAACCTGATGGCTTTTCATAGCGGTGCGGTTATGATCAATTATCCTTTATTAAGTAAAAAGAAGAGAGAGGCTGATGATAATAACGGTTATTTAAGTGCAACACTTAGTGCAGCTTTGGATAAATCCAACAAAGGCATTTTCAAGAACAACATGGGAATGTTTGGATTATCATATAGCCAAAGATTGACCGGGAGTAAGATATATGCATCAGCAGGCTTCCAGGGAATGTTTGCAAGAAGTGTTTTGAATTTTACCAATGTGAATTTTCCGGATCAGTTCGATCCCAACGGACCTATACCAGGCAGTACAACGAATGATCCTTTAAGAGCTGGAAGAACCTTCAAGTGGTTCAGCTTAAATGCAGGACTGAGTTTATTTAAAAATACAGAAGAGCAGGATTGGTATATTGGTGCATCTGTAAGGCATGTGAACAGTCCGTATATGGATGATGAAAGATCTATCGAGTATAAATTGTTACCTACCTGGGGCGGCCAGGCTGGTATTACTTTCAAAAACAATCGCGAACAAATAGGTATATACGGAGTAATCAACTGGAAAGCTTTCGCTAACGAATACCTGCTCGGTTTAAAATATATTTTGCCTCTTGAACGCCTTGATTTTAATGGTGATTTTGGTGTAGGATGTGCGTATAGAATAAAAGATGCCATCATACCCAATATTCGTTTAAGGTATGGTAAAACAATAGGAACATTTTTTTACGATTACAACATATCAGGTATCCGTGCCTCGAATTATACCCGGCGAGGTTTTGAACTAACCCTCTCACATCAATTGGAATGAAACAACGCATCACCCCCAACTACTTAAAAACTTTAATGGTCTTCTTTGCAGTAACATTTTGTTTTACTGCTATGGCACAAAAGAAAAGCTTCTTTAAGAGAGACACTATTTCTAAAACACAATTAGCGCTGAAGGTCGATAGTATCATCAACAAAAAATGGAAGCATTCTGGTATCAGGTTAGACCTGCAGGATTTTGGAATCCTCGAGCAATTCAATCCTAAAGACACTTGTAATTGCAGCGAGAGCAGAACATTGCTTGAGAGAGCCAATTTCACTATATCCATATCTTCTTATAAGAATCTCAACAAGCGATGGGCACTCAGCGGTGATATAGGCATCAGTCATGGTTATGTAGGGCGTCTAACCGATACACCTACGATAGAAAAATATACTATGCTCACAATAAGAGCTGACGCATATTATCATTTTACTGCAAACAACTTTCAGCTGCAGCCATATTTATTTCTTGGCTTGCACAGCCACTTTCGCAGGGGATGGTATGGTAGTTTGCCTGTAGGAGTTGGTACAAGATATCTTTTTCTAAATAAAAAGGGACTTCTCACTTTGCAAACAGGTTACGGTATTCGTGTGAGCAGTAACATTAGTAAAAGCATAGTATCTAGCCTTGGGTTCTATTATAAGATCAATACTAAACCTTCTCGGGTGATTCGAGATACAATTCGTGTAGTGATTGGAGATAGAGATAGTGATGGGGTACCTGATAACATAGACAAATGCCCTGATTGTCCTGGTGTGGCGAGATTGCAGGGCTGTCCTATCAATGACAGGGATGGTGATGGTGTGACAGACGATAAAGATAAATGTCCTGACGTTGCAGGAGACATCAAAAACCTTGGTTGTCCACAAGGCGAAAGAAAAGACAAAGACGGTGATGGAATATGGGATGATGAAGACAAATGTCCTGATGTAAAAGGATTAGCGAAATATGATGGTTGCCCAGCGCCGGATAGAGATGATGATGGTGTTATTGACGATGAAGACAAATGCCCTGATCAAAAAGGAAAAGCAAAATATAATGGATGTCCTGTTCCTGATAGGGACGGCGACGGTGTAACAGATGAAGAAGATAAGTGCCCGGATGTCAAGGGAGAAGTAAAAAACCAGGGATGTCCTGTAGCTGACCGTGATGGAGATGGGATACCTGATAATGAAGATAAATGCCCTGATGTAAAAGGATATTTGAAATATAGTGGTTGCCCTCCTTCAGATACAGACGGTGATGGCATCATTGATGATGAAGATAATTGCCCTACGGTAAAAGGTTTAGTCAGCAATAAGGGTTGCCCTGAAGCAGTTAAAGAAAAAAATATTCTTGAAGACACGATCAATCATATCATTTATTTTGACTTTGATAAATATTCTCTTACTAAACGTGCAGCAAAAACACTTGATTCTGTAGTTGCCCATCTGCGGCAAAATCCAGGTAGAAGAGTGCACTTGTATGGTCACACAGATCTGCATGGATCCGTTGAATACAATCGTTATTTATCAAAGGCAAGAGTTTACATTGCAAAAACTTATCTTATAAGTAAAGGCATTCTGGCAGATCGTATAGAAACATCATACCATGAAAAGTCTGCGCCGGTTCTTCAGACTATGGATATCCCAAGAGGTATCTTGAATAGGAGAGTTGAGATCAGGTTTAGAAATTAGTACAAAACAAAAGCCTTCCAATCGGAAGGCTTCAATATTATAGGGATGTATGTTAAGCGACTTTTATTTCCTCAGGCTTTGCTGCAACAGTTAACTGTTTATTAGCGGTATGTGCTTTGATGGTTTCAACTTCTCTCCAATCGTAAGGCATGCCATCTGTTCTGAAAATATCATGGAACCACAACTCAGGTTCATTCTCGTACTGCAATTGCCATGAATCCCATGGACAATGTGTTTGAGATTTTCCCTGAACAAAACCCCAGTTGTAAGCGCTGACGTTATGTTCTTTCAACAATGGCAACAACTGTTCGAATGTGCTGTCAAATGCTCTTGCCATATATTCAGTCACCATCATTGGACGATTGAATCGCTTCAACTGTTCAATACGTAACGCCATTTTTTCTTTATTACCATAGCAATGAAAAGAAATAACATCAGCATGAGAAAACATGAACTCATCAATAGTATTTGTAGTAGTGGCATCACTCCAGTCATGTGTTTCCTGCCATGGCCCCATTGTGATCGGTTGAATAGGATTGATCATCCTCACCCAATTAATAGTCTTCTTCAACAACTCCATCGCCAACTCGGCTTTATGCTGATGATAGTAATCGTCTTTATAGGAAGCTAAGTTCATATTGTCTGGTTCATTAAAAAGATCCCAGATGACTACTCTTTCATCATTCTTAAAATGAGAAACAACGCCGTGAACATAATCATGCAACTCTCCATATTTCGCAGGATTGTTGAGTACATCAAATCCAGGTGATTGTACCCAGCCACTGTTGTGTACATTAAACTTTGGCTGAGGTTGTTGACCAAGTTTTGGATTAGGATCCCATACTCCATCAAACAACACCAGCATCGTTTTGATGTTGTTCTTTTCAGCAACGGATAAAAACTGATCAATTCTCTTTATAAAGCCTTCAGCATCCTGCTTCCACAATAAATCGTGTAAGAAAACACGAACAGTATTGAAGCCAAGATCGGCAGCCCAGCTCAATTCCCTTTCTATAGTAGGCCGATCAAATGTTTCTTCCTGCCACATTTCCAATTGATTGATTGCAGAGCTTGGAATATAGTTACAGCCTATTAACCAGCCTTGCTTCTGATACCACTCACTGGCTTTCTCAGCAGACCATTGGTAAGACAGTTCCGGATCGTATTGTAAGATGGTTTCTGTAAGGTTAACAACAGACATATTGGATTTATTTCTTTTGTTCTCTGACTTCATTTATAACTCAAAAGTATATTGACTTATATCTAAAAAAAATCTAAAGGAAAGCCACTAATGAGTTTTTAAGTTGTAGTGAAATGGCCAGTTTTTACTAAGAAGATAGAACCCTTTGCTGTTGTTGATGTTTGAGATTATTATTATAGCTTTCGAAGAATCTGTCTAAAGCATTTTCTAAGGTAGGTAAAGTGTACCCTTTCTCCGATTGTAACACACAATACTTAGGACGAGCCGCCGGTAGTCCAAGATCACAGTTTTTGCACGGTACAATTAGCCTGGTATTTAACTTCGCTCTTACTGCTGTCATGTATGCGAGATCAGCCCAAGTTGTAATGCCATTATTGGTGAGATGCCAGATGCCGCTTTCATTATCTATTAACAGATCAAGTGTTGAATTAACAAGATCGGGAACGTATGTAGGAGAGATCTTTATATCGTTAGCTACCATTAATCTTTCACCATGGGATAAGGTATTAATGACGTGGTGAACAAAATTATATTTATCGTGTTCACTGAAGAAAGCAGCAGTGCGAATGATCAGTGCGGTAGGATCGGCCGCTAAAACGTATTTCTCCGCTTCGGCTTTGCTTTTGCCATACACATTCAACGGATTCACAACATCACTTTCTTTATACGGCACCCTCTTTCTTCCATCAAATACAAGATCAGAAGAAAACGTAACTAGCTTAATGCCCCTTGCTGTACATATTTCTGCGAGGTACTTTGGCCCAATTGAATTTGCTTCATAGCAATTATCACAATCACTTTCTGCTTCGTCTACTTTAACATAACCAGCAGTATTGATAATTGCCCACGGCCTATATTTTTCGATGGCTTGTTGAATCGATTGAGGATTAGTAATATCACATTCCTGCCTTAATAGCAGCCTGCTTTCTATGTTTCTTTCATTGCAGATGCGCTGAAAAGCTCTTCCAAGCGTTCCGGTTTTACCAAGTATAAGTACTGGAGAAGAATCATCATCTAAAGAGCGATAGACGATCTTGAATGAGTTGTTCCCTTTGAAAGTAAACCGATTCGGGCTTTCCCACCAACCTTTGCGATGCTCTATAAACTTGTCTTTCAGAGAGCAACCACACGAAACATTTTGCAGATAAGTTGCTAATGCTGTGGGCCTTGCTTTACCACTACGAATATCGAATACACCTGGTTCATAAGTGCCGGGCATTTCTCTTAACAAGTTGTTCCAGCCAAAGGCTCCCAACATGCTCCATGCAGTAACAGCTATTAGGTTTACCCCGTCTCTTTTTGCATCTAAGCATTCATTATGTATATATGAAAACCATCTAAGTTGCTCTTCTCTCCAGCTATGCAAGTGTACTTCAGTCATCGCCAATGGAAGTCCATATCTTTCCCATGCTTCTCTTATTAACACCCTGAAGCCATGCGGTTCACCGAAATTAACCCTTACAGCTTCTACATCGGCATACATGTCTTTTCCATTGGTGCCATGTGACCATTGTGGATAGCTGTGATATTTTTCGTCTAAATATCTTTCAGAGGTTACATAGTAATTAAAGCCCATTACATCGGGCGGACAAGAATTGTATTCGAAGAACGTCATTACTTCTTCCGGAATTCCTGCTAATGCAAAACGTTTCCATAATGTATGCTTACGGTTGAATTTACCGCATAGCATATCATATGACAACCATCTTCTCAGGTTTTCATAATCTGCCTGGTACTGTAAGTTTTTTGTGCTGTAGGTTTTACCAAGATCTTCTGTTTGTATCAGCTTCGCATTCGGATTGATATTTCGAATTGCTTTCATTGCAACAATGATCGCTTTCATCTCATTCATTAGCATTAACCCGAAATCATGTTCATTTCTTTTGTGTGGATACCATATACCATACAATCCACTGAACCTCGCCGTAGTGAGTGGCTCATTGATAGGAGTATAATATTCTAAATGCGGAAACTGTTCTGCTACTTTTATTGCGTATTGAACAAAATGTTCCGGAAATTTTGGGTCTAATAAGTTAGTGAAAGACGGACCGCTACCATGGTGACATAATGTTGCAATAGGAATGATGCCATGCTCATGTATACATTGAAGTTGCTTTGTTGTCCAACTCCAATCGATCACTGTATCTTTTGTTTGCTGATGCCTCTCCCATAAAACAGGATATCGCAACATTTTGATTCCTGTTGAAGCTAATGCTGCGATATCTTCTTTACCTCTTAAGTAATGACCAGAATAACTCAACTGGTCGAAGTAATTATCATTGATCCGGTTGATGGTGCTTTCTATTCCGCCCCATATTTCAAGATCGCATAGTTGCTGCTGGTGTTGAGTGCCCATTCAAATGTTTTTCGTTATCAATGGCATGTCCGTTCGTCACTTGTCCATTCGTTTCAGTTACTCCTTTAGCATCTTGTTCTTGTTGCATGATCTTCTTAAACAATGTGAGCGATTGTGCAACCACCTGGTCCATATTGTAATATTTATAAGTGCCTAACCTACCGGTGAAGTAAACATTCGGTGTTTCCGATGCCAGCTTCTGGTACTTCTTGTACAGCTCTGCATTCTCTGGTTTAGGTACGGGATAATAAGGATCTCCTTCTGCCTTTGGAAACTCATATACAATGGCAGTTTTAGGGTGCTTTTGCCCGGTGAGATATTTAAAGTCTGTTATTCTTGTATAAAGTTGTTCGTTAGGATAATTTACGGTACCTGTAGGTTGGAAATATTCCTGGTCTATCGTCTCAAACTTAAATTCCAGTGAACGATAAGGAAGTTTTCCAAAACAATAATTAAAGAAACAATCTACAGGACCTGTATAAATGAGGTGTTTAAATTTCACTTCATCTTCTATATCCTTGAAATCTGTGTTCAGCATTATTTTGATGTTGGGATGATTCAACATCTTGCTAAACATATGAGTGTAGCCATGCAATGGCATTGCCTGGTATGTATCAGTAAAATAACGATCGTCTTTATTTGTTCTTGTAGGAACTCTTGCAGTAACCGATGCGTCTAATTCAGAGGGATCAAGATCCCACATCTTTTTAGTATAACCCTTAAAGAATTTTTCATAGAGTTCTTTTCCAACCGTTCCGATCACAACGTCTTCAGAAGTTTTTACCCTGTCAACCTGCACAGCTCTTTGCTTAAAGAAATTCTCAACTTCATCAGAACAAAGATTTAACCCATACAGTTTATTGATAGTAGTTAGGTTGATTGGAATGGGAACCAACTGTCCATCCACGCTTCCCAACACTCTGTGTTCATACGGCCTCCATTTTGTAAACTGGCCCAGGTATTCGAACACCTCTTTAGAGTTAGTGTGAAATATGTGTGGCCCGTATTTATGAATCAAGATTCCATCTTCATTATAATAATCATAAGCATTTCCGGCGATATGATCTCTTTTATCTATAATGAGCACTTTTTTGTTTGCCTGCGTTGCTAATCTTTCTGCTAATACACTTCCGGCAAATCCTGCTCCTACAATCAGGTAATCAAACATATTTCTTCTGTTTTTCTTTTACATTCTTATCGCTCATTTCTCCTTTGTAAGTTTCTTCCATCAGTTGCACCATCTCTTGCCAGGTCTTATCCCAGCTTTGGTGTGCAAGAAATGCATCCACTCTTTTCAACCAATGGGTATGCTCCTCATCCGATTTTTCCAGCTCTTCCGTTGCAAAGCGTATAAACTGGTCTGCATCAGAAGCAATATGTACGAGTTTATATTTCTGGTAAGGATTCACTACATCCGTGATAGGAGTTGATATTACAGGCTTACCTCCCGATAAATATTCTGGTGTTTTTGTTGGACTGATGTATTTCGTTGATTCGTTCAATGCAAAAGGAACTAGCGCAATATCCCATCCTGCTAAGTATTGTGGAAGTTCATCATACTTCTTCCCCCCTAAGTAATGAATGTTGCTGAGCTTAGGTAAACTTTCCTGGTCGATCTTCACCACCGGACCTAACATCACAAACTGCCATTCAGGCTTTGTCTTCGCAACTGATTCTATTAATTCAATATCAAAACGCTCATCCAATACACCATAAAATCCAAATCGAGGATGCGGAATATCTTTTTGGTCGGCAGGATCTTCACTCATCGTTCTTGCCTGTTCAAAATGATGCTTGTCTATACTACTTGGGAACGGGTGAACATTATAATGCGTATTCTTTTTTGCATGATATAAACTGAAGCCGCCTGTAAAAACAATGTCAACTGAATCAAACATCTCCTGCTCCAGTAACTTCAAAGCTTGAGGCGCATTTTTAAAAGCGGATAATTCATCCATGCAATCATACACTTTGAATATGGGCTTCATGTGTCGTGTTGCAGGGAGGAACATCGGCGTATAATACCATGATGCAAACTTGTTTATGTTCATCGCCGTCAACAGGTAATTCATCATTTCTTTTTTCTGCTGTGTTATTTCATATTCGTTCAATCCCTGCCGTAAATGCGGAGTGATGATCCACAAACTTTTTTCCACCTTCACGATCTCTAGCGTATCCTCATCATCAAACACAGGCTCTTCTACCCAAAATACTCGTGTTTGTTTTGAAAAGCGTGTCATTAAATGATGCGGGCGTTGAAAAACTGAATTCCATCTTAGGTGACAAAAACAGATAAGGTCATTCTCCTGCAATATGCTTGCTGTGAAGTCATTCAAATTCGTATTCATACATTAATATCTTCTAACGATGTGCCAATGAGTTTGGCATTAAGCCTCCTTATCTTGCAAAGATTTTAACATGTAAAAGATTCACTGATGTAGATTTTTGTACTCAAGCAACTGCAAGAAAAATTTATATATGCTTACAAGACGTCAATGCTTTTTCCGCTTGAGAAATATGTCTTGTGTTATGGGCAATCATAAAACGAAATGTATCTCCTAGTCTAAGTTTGATAAAGGGTGCAATAGAGATAGGCACTTTTATTTTATTGAGATTGACTCTTCTTGCTTTGTGTAATAACTGCAAAATTTTTTCTTGTTGATCAATGAATTCAGCGATCACTTCAGCCGCATTGCCTTCGTTATCATATGCATGATCATTCGGCGATTTCATTTTCTTCTTTACGCCTCCATCTTTCAATTGCATAAGCTTTGTAAAATAATTGCCCAACCAGCCAGGCGTGAACGAGTTATTTGATTTACTGTCATCTTTATGAATGGCTTTTTCAATAGCCGGCAAATAGTAATTTCCATAACTGTTTAAATGCTTCAGGCATTGTTTAGCACTCCATTGGTTCTCTCCGGGTTGTTTTGAAAACGCTTCATCAGCTACCATTTGCCATTGGATGGCTTTGTTTAATATAGATTCTGTTTGTGCTTCTAGCTCGTTGATGAGAGATTCTGATATGAACTTTTGCATATATAATATTTGTAAGCAAAATTTCAGAAGTCTGTTTTCCTGAATCTTGATCTATACCAAGATTTATAAGCGTATTGACCCTAAAAGCTTACTGAAAGTAGTTGCATCTAAACCAAGATATGAAGCAAGATATTTATGAGGGATTAATTGTAATACATGCGGACTGCGGGTGAGCAATGCCCTGAATTTTTCTTCGGCAGAAAAGCATTGTAACTCGATCTGCCTTTCTAAAACACCGGCTAATACATTTGAAGTTAACCTTAATACCAGTTGCTCTATTGCTCTGTACTCGCTCATTACCTGGGTTAGCTGGTGATAAGTGGTACGTAGAAATTGACTTCCCGTTAATGTTTCAAAATAATATTTTGAGGGTTTTTGAATAAGGAATGAATCTGCCACGCCTGAAAATGAATAAGGATAGGTAAAGACCAAAGTAGCTTCTTTATCATTCGTATGCAGATAAAAAGCTCGCTGTAAACCATCAAGTACAAAATATAAATGCTTTTCGGTTTCGCCCGCCCTCGTAAGAACGATTTTACGTTTGGCTTCAAAAGTGTGCCAAATAGATGAAAACATCTCCCATTCCTTTTCATCAAGCTGAGACCATGGAGTAATAAAAGTCTTTAGATGATTTAGTGCTACTGAAAGTTCAAGCATAGTTAAATGTAGTTTCAAAGAATACTACGGTGCAAAATAGCCTGTGGTTATGTAAAAAACCAGCGGACGCTTACTTTTGCACATTTCGAGGATTTTCCCTGGTTTTTATTAAAAAAGCCTATTTTGCCCCCCGTTTTAACCCAAAAACGACCCATTTTTCACCAAAATCCGCTTATTATGGACTTCAAGCAAATCCAGGAATTGATCAAGATCGTCAATAAAAGTAATATAGGAGAGATCAGTGTTGAAGAAAAGGATTTCAAGATCACCATCAAGCAAAAAGAAGAGCCAGCCCAGCATTTTGTAACTTCAGCGGCACCACAGCAAATATATCATCAGCCAGTGCAACAGCCGGCCCAGCCAGCTCAATCGGCATCAACACAAGCTGCCTCTTCCGCATCAACACCTAAGGCAGATAATTTTATAACTATAAAAAGCCCTATGATCGGTACGTTTTACCGTAAATCATCTCCGGACAAGCCTTCTTTTGTTGAGGTGGGAGATGAAGTAACTACAGGCAAAGTGGTGTGTATCATTGAAGCAATGAAACTCTTCAATGAAATTGAAAGTGAAGTGAGTGGTAAGATCGTAAAGATATTAGTAGATGATGCGAGCCCGGTTGAATATGATCAGCCTTTGTTCCTTGTGGAGCCAGCTTAATTTTCAAGCATGCAATTACATTAGCTAATTGCGTAATTGACGATTTGTCGAATTCTAAATTGACTTCATGTTTAAAAAAATATTGATTGCGAATAGAGGTGAGATCGCACTACGAGTAATACGTACCTGCCGTGAGATGGGTATCAAAACCGTTGCGGTATATTCAACTGCTGATAAGGATAGTTTGCATGTTCGTTTTGCAGATGAAGCGGTGTGTATCGGTAAGCCCGCAGGCGTTGATTCTTATTTGAATATCCCTCATATAATGGCAGCAGCAGAAATTACAAATGCTGATGCGATACATCCTGGTTATGGTTTTTTGGCAGAGAATGCTAAATTCTCGCAGATATGTGCTGATCATGGTATCAAGTTCATCGGGCCTACGCCCGAGATGATCAATAAGATGGGAGACAAGATCACTGCTAAAGAAACAATGATCGCTGCAGGTGTGCCTGTTGTTCCGGGTAGCGGTGGTTTATTAGAAAGCCTGGAGCAGGCAAAAGACCTTGCAAAGAATGCGGTTGGATATCCTGTAATACTTAAAGCAACTGCAGGTGGTGGTGGTAAGGGCATGAGAGTAGTGTGGGAGGAAAGTGAAATGGAAAGAGCCTATAACACTGCTAAAGCTGAAGCAGCGGCATCTTTTAAGAACGATGGAATATATATGGAGAAGTTCGTTGAAGAACCTCGCCATATAGAAATACAGGTAGCAGGCGATCAATACGGAACGGTTTGCCATTTGAGTGAGAGAGATTGTTCAATTCAACGCCGTCACCAAAAGCTGGTGGAGGAATCTCCTTCACCATTCATGACGCCTGAGTTGCGTAAGGCAATGGGTGAAGCTGCCATCAAGGCCGCCTCAGCTATTAACTATGAAAGTGTAGGTACGATAGAATTCCTTGTAGATAAACACAGGAATTTCTATTTCATGGAAATGAATACAAGGATACAGGTGGAGCATTGTGTAACCGAAGAAGTGATCAACTTTGACTTGATCAAAGAACAGATCAAGATCGCAATGGGAGAGAAAATAAGTGGTGCGAATTATGAACCCCAGATGCATGCGATTGAATGCCGGATCAATGCCGAAGATCCTTATAATGATTTTCGTCCCTCACCTGGTAAGATCACTAATCTTCATACGCCTGGCGGACATGGAGTAAGAGTGGATAGCCATGTATACGCTGGTTATGTGATTCCGCCGTATTATGATTCAATGATCGGTAAACTGATCACTATTGCACAAACAAGAGAAGAAGCAATAGATACTATGTACAGGGCTTTAAGTGAATATGTAATTGAAGGAGTTAAGACTACTATTCCTTTCCACCTGCAGTTGATGCAGAATGAAGATTTTAGAAAAGGAAACTTTACCACGAAATTTTTAGAGACGTTTAAGATGAAGTAGTGGAATGTTGCTCATTGTTCGGAACGCACAAGTGAGTGACACAACAGGCGATGCCCAAAGAGCTGAAGTTTGTATCATAATATTAGGCCCTGAGCGATCAGGGCTTTTAATTTTTAAAAGTCTGAGTGATCATCAAACCACGCAGACCACCATCCATTACACCAATCCCCATTCTACCATAAGACTTATGCAATATGTTAGCACGGTGACCGGGCGAATTCATTAAACCTGTATGGCAAATAGTGAGTGTGGGCCCTAGTGCAAGATTCTCTCCTGTGATGAGATAACGAATGCCTGCAGCTCTTACCCTGTCGGCAGGAGTTTTTCCTTCAGGAGTAATGTGAGAAAAATAGCCTCTTCTGAACATGTCAATTGAATGTGATCTTGAAACAGGAACGAGTGTGCTATCCCACGCTAAAGGTTTCAGGCCATTCTTAGTACGCTCTTCATTCACCAATTGCAACATTCGCTTTTCAAGATCAGGGCGTGGTTTTGAATTTTCAACCGTATAAGAAAGCTTCAATGTTTGATTGCTTTCAATAGTGGTCCGCGTCATTGTTTTGTTGAGGGCTTCATCAAAAACAGGAGAGAGCTTTTCATCTAGCCATGCTACCTGTTCGCCAAACCTGTTCGCCAACTGGCTTTCTTTTGCTTTTGCAGAAATGCTATCGCTTATCGGAAGTATCAATAGTAAACCGGAAATGATGATTGCATAGATCGCACCGTTCACAAATCCAGGAATAAGTCCCAGTGTTTTGTTTGCGGAAGAAAGATGCGCTTCTCGTGTAGTGTTGCGTAATATGCTACTTACAATAAGACTTGCAGTGATCCTTGCCAGGATAAGTACAAAGATGAAAGCAAGCGGCATCGTCCCAACACCTAATGCATTGGTGAATCTTTCGATGAAAGCAGCAACGTAAGGATAGAAATAAAATGCAGCTATTAAGCTTGCGGCCCAACTGACCAGTTCTAAAGAGCCGAGGATAAATCCGCGTCTAAATCCGCTTACTGTTGCTAAAAAGATAACTACAATGAGAAGAATATCCACCCAATTCATGGCGTAAGAGTATGCAATAATTGTGCTGCTGTTGAGCTAAGCATTCTTTCTTAATTGCTGAAGGGTTGCTCTCAAGTCTTTTGGAATATCAGCTTCTAATTCAAATTTTTCTCCATTGAGATCAAAGATAAGTTTATGAGAGTGTAAGGCCAATCGGTGGAGGATAGGTTTTTCTTCAAGTACTTCTTTTGAAAGTTTATAATTACGCTTTATGGAAGACACGAGCAGAGGCTCACCCTTTCCATAAATTCCATCACAGACAATAGGATGACCTATGTGTTGCATATGTACCCGTATCTGGTGTGTTCTTCCTGTATGAATTTGAAACTGCATCCACGAAAACGCTCTGAAGCTTTCCAGTACTTCATAATCAGTAATAGAAGCTTTTCCTTTTACGTGAGTCATCATTTTCGTCGTTTTGCCGGGATGTTCGGCAATGGGAATGTCAACACTGCCTTTATCGTTCATGGGTTTACTATGCACTAAGCCTACATAGAATTTTTGTACGCTTCTGCCTTCGAATAATTCTGAAAGTTGTTTATGTGTGGTTTCATCTTTTGCAAATACGATGATGCCGCTGGTATCTTTATCAAGGCGATGTACAGTATAAATGCTGTTATATCGCTCCTGCAAAAGTTGTTTAAGTGAAGCTTCTTTTCCTTCCCGCGCAGGAATAGAAAGCAAGCCTGATGGTTTATTAATGGCAATGAAATGATCGTTCTCGAAAATTATTTCCCACCTCATCGTTTCTTAGCCTCCCTTCCTTCTTTTTCCTTCTTTGCTCTTACAAAACTTTGATTCATGTATTTAAGCAGGCGGATCTCTTTTTCATTAAGGTATCTCCACTTTGCCCTGTCAACATTTTTCTTGGTAAGATTGGCAAACATTACCCGGTCAAGGTTTTTAACATCATAACCCATGTGCTCAAAGATTCTTCTTACGATCCTGTTTCTGCCGCTATGTATCTCTATTCCAACTATGCTCTTATCTTTTGGATCAACATAACTCAATGCATCAGGTTTAATAAAACCATCTTCTAAACTGATTCCTGCAAGAATGGTTTCCATGTCTTTCTTCAACACCGGTTTATCCAGTTTTACTTCGTATATTTTCTTTACTTCAAAACTGGGATGTGTAAGTTTTTGAGCCAACTCTCCATCGTTAGTTAGCAGAAGCACTCCTGTAGTATTTCTGTCTAATCGCCCAACAGGATATATTCTTTCTTTAGTTGCTGCCTTTACAAGATCCAGAACTGTTTTTCTGCCTTCAGGATCTTTTAGTGTGGTGAGATAATCTTTAGGCTTATTCAATAAAATATAAACGAGGTTCTTCTGCAGGAAAACTTTCTTTCCGTTCACCTTTATGTCTTCATTTCCCCTTACCTTATATCCTGGTTCATAAATGATATCACCATTCACTGAAACCTTTCCACTTTTGACTACTTCTGCAGCTTCCCTTCTTGCACAAACACCGGCATGAGCGATGAATTTGTTCAAAGGCATTAGTTCAGTTTCGTGTTTTGCGCTTTGCGTTTTTGCCCGTGGAAGCTCTGCTACGGAACTGCGTTCAACATGCTTATCTCTTGCATCAAATTTTCTTCCCCCGGCCTCCTGCTTAAGGCTTGTAGCCTCTCGCTTCTTTCTTCCCGTCTCCTGGTTTTTACCCTCAGGCTTATTTCTTTGATCGGGAGTATTGCCATATCGTGTGCCTACAGCCTGGTATTTCTCCGCCTGTTTTTTTCTTATCTCTTCACCTATCATCCGGGATTCTTCTTTCGCTTTTCTTTTTTGCTGACGAATGACCTCTTTTTTCTTAGCGCCTTTAAGTTCCTTATTGATGAACTTATCGAATGGTTTTTTGCTCATTGTTTGGAGTATTTGCTGTTTTACAACAGGAGTATGAGCTGCAAAGATATAATCCACATTCTAGTAGCCTAAAATAAAAAGAGCAGGTCGATACCCGCTCTTTCTTGTCATTACCAAACTAACACTCACATCATTGCCGTTATTTAGCGTTTCTTCTAGCTCCTTTATTACCACGATGCGCTTTCATCTTTTCGATCTGCTCAGTAGTAAGAATATTTTTCATTGCTGATTTGTGCTGCTCTGCCAGAGATTTCATTTGTTCTCTTTTTGCGTCCTGGCTTAAGCTGGCATTATCATGAATTGCTTTTCTTTTGTTTCTGAATTCTTCATTCACAGCCTTTAACTTCTGGCCCTGTTCGTTTGAAAGACCAAGTTCCTGCTGTGCTTTTTCAAAACGTTTTTCACCTCTTGCCTTTGCTTCAGCTCTTCTTTCCTGCTTCTTCGCTTCGATCTTTTGCTTTTGCTCTGCAGTTAATACCTTTTCAGCTTTAGCTTTCTTTTCATCTCTTAATGCCTTTTCCCTTGCCTTGTAATCTTTATTGATGTTCTTTAGTTGGTCTTTCTGGGCATCTGTAAGATTCAGATCTTTTACAAATTCGCTGCGGTGCTTACCATGTTTACCTTTTTGCTTCCATTCTTTCTTTGCTTTGTCTTTCTTTTCTGACTGCTTAGCGTCCTGAGCCATTACAGAACCAGCTAACAGTGCTGCGGCAATACTAAGGGTGATAATTTTTTTCATATCTATTTTTTTATTTATTGCGTTATATAGAAGAATAGACATGCAGTAATATAGAAGGTTTAAAAATACCAGCTATAGAAATGTTAATACCATCGGCAGGATATGAAGCCATGTTTGACCGTTGTCTTTTAAAACTAAGATGTTCCGATATTTGAAAGCCTGATTGCTCGCTAAACGATGAAGCTCAAATACCTCCTTAAAAACCTAACTACTGATAAGTATTCTTTACAAACCCTTTCCCTGAGAAGCTGGTATGTATTGACTGCAGCGATCTTTAACGTGGTGTATTATTTCTTATTTGACAGAACACATGAAACTGATCCGGCCACGCAACAGCAAATGCTTATAGCAAGAATAACAGTTTTTGCAGGGCTTTCAGTAGTCGCTGTAGGAATGAATATCAATCCTTTTAAAAAGCATCCGCAATGGGCTATTTTCCCTGCAGGTGTGATAGTGGGGGTTGGAATTTTATACTTAATGCAATTGGGTTCTCCTTCCGATGCTTATCACAATACTTACTTACCCGAAATGATATTAGTGTTATGCATTGCACCGCTTGTAGGTGAACTAACCCCTTTCATCGCAAGCCTGCAGATCATCATATTCCTTTTAGTGTACAACCTTTTCGTAGGCACTAAACTTTCTACCGCAAACAAACATTGGATGATCAATGCCAACCTGGTTATGGGCATTTGTATCTTTTACGTAATTCTCTTAAGGATATACCTGCAAAAACTTTCTGCAACAAATAAACGTAGCCAGATGCAGGTGGAGAAGGAGAAGATAAGAATTGCACGAAAGAATGCAGAGCTTTTGGATATGGATGCGCTTAAATCAAAAATATTATCTGTATTAGGACATGATGTAAGAACCCCTCTTGCAAATATTTTAAATATGATGTCACTAAAGCAATACATGACACCGGAAGAGCATGCAGCATTGACTGAAGCTATCAAGGATTCTACTAAACACACATTAGATCTTTTGAATAACCTCCTCGATTGGTCTGCAGCGCAAATGAAAGGGATACAGATCAACACGTCTACTGTTCCGGTATATAAGATTAGTAGTAATGTTATGCAACTCTCGCAGCCGGCCGCTAATGCAAAAGGTTTAATATTATATAACCTGATCCCGCAAAATATCGTAATTCATACTGACCCTTTCATCCTTCAGTTATTACTGCGTAACCTGGTTTCTAATGCAATTAAGTTCACCCGAACCGGTTCAGTGACGGTAGGATGCAGTATGCTGGCGGATGGAATTGAAGTGCAGGTTTCAGATACAGGAGTTGGTATCGGAAACCATACAGATATTTTTGATTTCAGGCAAATACGAAACTCGGTAGGTACTAACAATGAAAAGGGTTCCGGTTTTGGCCTGATGCTTTGCAGGGAATATCTCTCAAGATTAGGAGGCAGGTTGTATTATAAAGGAAAAGAAACGGGGGGTACCACTTTCTATATTTATTTGCCCTTTGCGCAAGTGCATCAGCCTATAAATGAAAAAGCAGCCATAAACTGACTGCTCTTTCTATTTTAAGCAATGCTATTTGCCTTTTCTACCCAGTTGACTTTCCACTTTCTTCCTGCTGTTGCCGCTTGATTTTACTGCAGCCTTTACTTGTTTGGGAGTAGCTCCTGTTTTTCTTGCTTCGTAAGCTACTTCATGCTTTTGTCCACCTGCAACCAGCTTGCGGTCGCGACCTGTGGAACTGTTCCTGTTTGTTGGCATAATTCAATAGGTTTTATAAGCTGCTTCTATAAGTATGCCAATAAAGTTTTGAAGATCCTAGTTTTTGTTGGCCAACTGTCCACAAGCTGCATCAATATCTTTACCGCGGCTTCTTCTTAAATGCACATTCACTTTGTTACGTTGCAGATGCTCCATGAATTTCATGGTGGTATCTTCATCCGGCTTAAAGAATTTCGCAGCGTCGATGGGGTTATATTCAATGATATTGATAAGATCGGCAGGAACCTGTCGATAGACCTTTATTAGTTCATCTGCATCCTGGATGCTATCGTTAAAATTCTGGAAGAGAATATATTCGAAGGTGATCTCATTTCCTGTTTGCTTATAGAAGTAATTCAAAGCTTCGATCAATGCCTTTATATTATTCGTTTCATTGATCGGCATGATCTCGTTACGTTTCTTATCATTAGCAGCATGAAGTGACAATGCAAGCTTGAACCTTACTTTATCATCACCCAGCTTTTTGATCTGCTTGGCAACACCGGCAGTGGAGACAGTTATCCTTCTCGGGCTCACGGCCAATCCATCTTCTGCAGAGATCCGCTCAATAGCTTTTAAAACATTGTTGTAATTAAGCAACGGTTCACCCATTCCCATAAAGACGATATTGCTAAGCTTCCTGCCGTGTACTCTTTCACTTTGCTGATTGATGAGCACTACTTCATCATAGATCTCATCGTAAGTAAGATTTCTCTTTCTTTCAATATAACCTGTTGCACAAAACTTACAACTCAGGCTACAGCCGATCTGTGAAGACACACAGGCTGTCTTTCTATCATCAGTAGGAATGAGAACGCCTTCCACAAGATGGCCCTCATTGGTTTTAAAACGGCTCTTGATAGTTCCGTCAGCGCTGTATTGGGTGGTTTCAACACTTAGAGCAGGTAATGAAAAATGAGCAGCAAGTTTGGTCCTCAGCTCTTTACTAAGGTTGGTCATCGCATCAAAACTATGCGCATGTTTTTGCCAGAGCCACTCGTACACCTGTTTAGCCCTGAACTTTTGTTCTCCCATTTGCAGGAAATACTCTTCCAATTCCTGCAGGTTTAAATGCCTGATATTCTTTTGCTGCGTTGCTAACATAAGCCTGCAAAGTTAACTTTATGCTTGAGAAAGAAATGTTACTACATATTAAGAATAGATAAAATGAAATTGTATTGCACCCTGTTAATGCGATACTGCTTTTAAACCAATTATAGAAGAGATAAGTGTAGTGATAAAGAACAATCTCCAGAACGTTGCTGGTTCTTTAAAAACCAATATTCCTACCAGTACAGTACCCACTGCCCCTATTCCAGTCCACACGGCATAGGCGGTTCCGATAGGCAGTGTTTGTGTGGCTTTCACCAGCAATATCATGCTTATCGATAATGCTACAAGAAAACCTGTATACCACAAATACATACTAGAGCCTGTAGTTTCTTTGGCCTTACCTAAACAAAAAGCGAATACCACTTCAAATAATCCTGCAATGATGAGTATAAGCCAATTCATTATTTCTGCTTTCTGCAAAGCTATCTGGTTTAAAATAAAAAAGGCGAAGCTGCTTTCTGCTTCGCCTTTTATTATTGAATATATGTTTACATTTTCCTTTTAGAGACCATCTCCATAGTCTTCATTTCTTTTCCTTTGAAAGTACAGTACATTTCCATTTTCTGTGTATTATCGTCAATAAAGGTCATCACTTCTCGTACATCACAATCTTTCCCGGTAGTTGGATCTACCATAGTGCCTTTCATCGTCATTGTTTTGGTTGCTGCATCATAAGTGCCCTGCATATTCATCACGCCTGTACCCATATTATCAACCCAGGTGCTGAAGAAGACCTTCTTCGCATTGTCGTACCCCATAGTGCTGTGACCTTCGAAAGGCATGCCCATCATATCACCTGTGTGTACACCCTCCTGGTAACGTCCGCCAAGCACCGTTTTAAACATTGCGGTTCCTTTTGTGTTAACAGCAGGAGAATCAGGATGCATCCACATTTTCATTTCTGCTTCCCAGGTGCCATCATTCTTTGCCATCCACTTGTGCATGTCGCCAGGTGTCATGTAATCCATCCAGGCTTTGTCCTGTTCTTCTTTAGAAAGTTCTTTTTCCGGTTGAGTTGTTGCTGTAGCAATGTCAGATGGTTTAGCTTCATCTTTACAACTTACAGCGATAATGGTGAAGGCCAGCAGGCCGAGGAAAATTCTTTTCATAGCAATCGTGTTTTTGGTTTATTGAGTTGAGAAAGATAAAACATTTTTTAAGAAAGAATATGCTCTAAAGAGACAATACAGCTTCAAGAATTAAGATAACTTGCGGTTTTTAATTTGACAATGTGGCAATTTGATAATGTGAGAATTGAATAATTGATAACCCTGGAAATACAATGAAAACAGCTTATATAATTGATGCCGTAAGAACACCCATCGGCAGGTACGGAGGGAAATTATCGCAGGTGAGGCCCGATGATCTTTTAGCCCATGTGATAAAAGCGTTGGTGAATCGGCACCCAGGTTTAGATGTGAATGCAATTGAGGATGTGATCGCAGGTTGCGCCAACCAGGCGGGAGAAGACAATCGCAATGTGGCAAGAATGAGTGCGTTGCTGGCAGGTCTTCCGGTTTCGGTTGGCGGGAATACCGTAAACCGTTTGTGTGCAAGTGGATTGCAGGCCGTGATGGATGCCAGCAGGGCAGTTATGTGTGGCGATGGCATGTTCTACATTGCCGGTGGTGTGGAAAGTATGACAAGAGCTCCTTTCGTGATGAGTAAAAGTGGGGAAGCATGGAGCAGAACGCCGGAAGTGTTTGATACTACCATAGGATGGCGTTTTATTAATAAAAAGTTAGCTGCAATGTATCATCCATACAGTATGGGTGAAACAGCAGAAAATATTGCAAAGCAGTGGAAGATCAGCCGTGAAGAACAGGATGCATTTGCATTATCATCACAGGAAAAATATTTCGCAGCAATGAACGCAGGTAAATGGAATGATGAGATAGTGCCTGTAGAAATAACAGAGAATAAACAGACGGTTTTGTTTGATACAGATGAACATCCACGCCAGACTACTTTAGAAAAACTGGCTTCTTTGAAACCTGCTTTTGCAAAAGATGGAACCGTTACCGCAGGAAATTCTTCAGGTATCAATGATGGTGCTTCAGCATTATTGATTGCGAGTGAAGAGGCGGTGAAGCAATTCAATTTGCAACCGTTGGCAAGAGTGGTGAGTATGGGTGCAGCAGGAGTAGATGCTTCTATAATGGGTATCGGTCCTGTACCGGCGACCAACAAAGCTCTGCAAAGAGCAGGGTTGAAGGTGAATGATATCGGATTGGTAGAATTGAATGAAGCTTTTGCCGCACAATCATTAGCCTGTGTAAGAGATCTTGACCTTGATATCAATAAAGTGAATGTGAACGGTGGTGCGATCGCTTTAGGTCATCCTTTAGGAAGCAGTGGTGCACGAATCAGCGGAACATTATTGCATGAGATGAAAAAAAGTGAAGTGAAATATGGCTTGGCTACGATGTGCGTGGGCGTAGGCCAGGGTGCTGCCATAATATATGAACGTTTATAACCCGTGGCTGGAATATCTCCATAACATGACCGGAATATCCCCGGAATATCTATATAGCTGGTATGGCCCAGGGTGGGAGTAACTATACTGCAGCTATGCTTTATCCCTTAAGCTTCCCTTAATTAAGTACGAAGTTACTACGCCTTTACCAGTAGTAACGTGTTGGGTATTTACAGATACCCCGCCTCCGTTGTGTAATGATCATTTATTTTCCCGCAAACTCCGATGATGACAATGATGATACAACTAATGTAAAAGTGGATGAATGGTTGACCATGATCAAAATAAAACCATGTGATCTACGTTAGCTTAGTATAGAATTTAATTCTATGCAAAAGCTTACGATACATACAAGCGATGTGGTGTTCTATAGCCTGATCACTTTACTTTTTTACGTGGTGCTTTCTTAGGTGCCGGGCTATATTTCATCATCTTACGGCACTAACCGTATAAAACTGTTTCCTGCCGTTATTCCATTTTAGCAAAGCTCTGCAAATGGCGAATTTAGTTTTGCTTTCATGAGAACCGTCTTAGCTGCTGTTTTTGCTATATGCATTACATCTACTGTTATTGCCCAGGATTCTATCAGCCGAAAAAAATATACCACTCAGCCACTTAAAGGTTCTATTGTTTTAGACGGGAAAACCACCGAAGAAGCATGGAATGCCGTGGAGTGGGCAGGTGATTTTATACAGTGGCAGCCGAGCGAAGGGAAAGCACCCCACCAGCCCAGCAATTTTAAAATACTATATGATGATCGTTATCTCTATGTGGCATACAGATGTTGGGATGCAAAGCCGGACTCTATCATCAAACAAATGAGCAGGAGAGATGAGTTTCCGGGTGACTGGATAGAGATCAACATCGACAGTTACCACGACCTGAGAACTGCTTTTTCATTTACTCTTTCCGTTTCAGGGGTAAGAGGTGATGAATTCGTATCTAATGATGGCAATAACTGGGACGGAAGCTGGAACCCGATATGGTTTGCCAAGACACATGTGGATGATAAAGGCTGGACCGGCGAGATCAAAATTCCTTTTAGCCAGTTGCGTTATGGTAATGAAGCTGAAAAAGTATGGGGCATACAGGTGACAAGAAGAATATTTCGTAAAGAAGAAAGATCTACCTGGCAACTGATACCACAGAACAGCGGTGTGTGGGTGAGCCGTTTTGGTGAATTGCATGGATTGAAAAATATTCCTGTCCATAAGCAGGTAGAGATCGCTCCTTATATTACTGCTCAATTAGATACTTATAAACCGCAAACCGGGAATCCATTTGCAAAAGGAAAAGATTTTAAAGTGAACGCAGGTGTTGATGGAAAAGTGGCGATCACCAATGATCTTATACTTGACTTTACGATCAATCCCGACTTCGGGCAAGTAGAAGCAGATCCATCCCAGGTTCGTTTAGATGGTTACCAGAATTTCTTCCAGGAAAGAAGACCATTTTTCATCGAAAGCCGTAACATCTTTGATTATCGGCTTACCGGTTCTGAAGCAGGTGGAGATTACGATTCTGATCTTTTGTTTTACTCACGTCGTATCGGTAGTTCGCCGCATGGTTATCCCAGCACAGTTGCAGGAGAGTATGTGAAGTTTCCACAGAACACTTCTATTCTTGGTGCAGCTAAGTTCAGTGGAAAAACCAAGAACGGATGGAGCATCGGTATATTAGAAAGCATTACTGAAAGAGAAATGGCAACGATCGATAAGAACGGTGCAAGAAGAGATGAATTGGTGGAACCACTCACGAGTTATTTTGTGGGAAGACTGCAAAAAGATTCAAGAGATGGCAACACCATCATCGGCGGTATCATCACGAGTGTGAACAGGGCAAAAGGGTTAGATTTTATGCATCGCAATGCATATTCGGGTGGTGTGGATTTTTTACATTACTGGAAGAGACGTACATGGTATATAAGAGGAAATGTGGTGTGGAGTCATGTAGATGGTACCAAAGAAGCGATCTTGAATACACAAACTGCTTTCGAACATTTATTTCAACGCCCAGGTGCTAAAGGCGTTTCAGTTGATCCCAACAGAACTTCTCTTACCGGTACAGGTGCCACGGTTCGTTTGGGAAAGATCGGTGGCAAGCAGGGTAAATATGGGCAGGTGTTCAAGTTTGAAACGGGAGCAACGTACCGCTCACCTGAATTGGAATTGAATGACATCGGTTTTATGCTTACTGCAAATGAGATCAATCACTTCACGTGGGCAGGCTTGCATTTTCCCAGGACGTTCTCTATCTTCCGTAATGCAAGGATCAATTACAACCATTGGTCAAGATGGGATTTCGGTGGTAAATACATCTGGCAAGGATTCAATGCCAATCTTCATGGAACGTTTAAAAATAACTGGCAAACAGGAACAGGAGCTTCGTGGGTACCTTTGGATATTTCTAATAATGCATTAAGAGGTGCAGGTACGTTAAGGCAGCCCGGTGGTGTGAGCCATTGGGTGTATGTGAACACAGATTTCAGAAAAAAGATCTACGCGAGTTTGAATGTAGATAATGTGTGGGGCTTCGATAATTCGGTGAAAGAAAACAATATCAGCCTTGGATTGAATTTGCAGCCGATGAATGCACTGCGCATTAACCTGAGTGGTGGTTATACATATAACTGGAGAAGACAGGACCAGTTTGTAACCAACCTTACTTATAATAATGCAACAAGAAGTATCGTTGGCCAGATCAGGCAAAAAACATTACGCTTCACTGCCAGGATGACGTATAACATCACACCTGATCTTACCATACAATACTACGGCCAGCCATTCATTACACGTCCTATCTACAGCAAGTTCGGTTATGTGTCTAATGCTTTGGCAAAAGATTACGATGCTAGGTTTACTCCTTTTGCATCTAATCAAATCAATTTCAACAGTGGCGTTTATAATGTAGATGAGAAC